>DATLIB010000080.1:0-7664 GCA_035539595.1 Noviherbaspirillum sp. | reverse complement strand
GAATATGACGGCCAGCAATCATACCCGTGCAGAACGCCACTTCAGCCGGCCGGCCGCAGACGCCGGCCTCACCATTTCATGGACGGGAACGATATTGAACGCATCGACACAAAAGATCATTCAAGCCCTTGCAAAGGAGCGCCGCCGCGCGGCTTCCCCATCCCCTTTTTATGCGGAACACACGATCGACCCGCGCACGTTTCATATCGAGATCGAGGGAGTCGGCCCTGTTTCCATGCCGCTTGGGCGGCACGAGATCGAACTGCTGTTGAGCGTCTCCTCCGCCGCCAAGTTCGGCTTGCGCGAAAAGACGCTGCTGGACAGGAAGGTGCGCGATACCCAGGAAATCTCTGCGGACAAGTTGCGCGTCCGGTACGACAAGAAGGCCATGTCGTCGATGCTGACCAGCATGTGCGATGCCATGGGCTTGCCGGAGAGCGCCGTGCTCACACCGCATTTGCACAATATGCTCATTTACGGGCCGGGACAGTTCTTCAAGAAACATCGGGACTCCGAAAAGATCGACGGCATGGTCGCCACTCTGGTCGTGGTGCTTCCCTCGCCTCATATAGGCGGAGACCTGCTGATCAGGCATGTCAACGAACAACACCGGTTCGTATCGGAAAACCTGGATAGCGAAACGCTCCAATGCATCGCCTTTTACGCGGACTGCCAGCATGAAATTGACAAGATCAAACAGGGTTATCGCGTTGCATTGACCTACAACCTCGCGCTGGAATCGACGCCGTCTCTCTCCCGCGAAAAGAAGCGCGCCAACCCCGCCCTGGAAAAGGCGCTCAAGGCGTATTTCCATCGGGAGGAAGGCCAAGATGCGGAGCCTCCAAAGCTTGTCTATTTTCTGGATCACAGCTACACCGAGCACAGTTTGAAATGGGACCTGCTCAAGGGAGCCGATCGCAAGAATGCCGAGGCCTTGCGTTGCGCCGCCGAACATCTGGGTTTGACGCCTCATCTTGCCTTGGCGGAGATCCATGAATCCTGGACCGCGGACGATGGATACGATGAGGAATACGATCCCGAACCGGGCGAACTGATCGAGGACAGCACGGTGTTGTCCCACTGGGTGGACGCGGCCGGCAAGAAGCTGCCGTACCGGGAACTTTCCGTTTCCGAGGACGAACTCTGCTGGACGAAGGACACGGAAGAAAGCGACCTGATCGAGTCCGAGCATGAAGGCTGGATGGGAAATTACGGCAACACCATGGATTACTGGTACCGCCGCGCGGCAATCGTCCTGTGGTGCGAATCGGACCAGGTGGCGATGAGTTTCGACCTTGATTACGATCGCGCCCTTGCCGGTTTGTCGGCACTGACGAAAAAGCGCGGCAACGAAGCGCGCGTGGCCGATATCGTCGACAAGGCCGGGCAGTATTTGCGCAGGGCTGCTCGGGATACCGGCGCCGGGCAGTTCAAACCGTTTATCCGGATCGCGCTCTATCTCCAGGACGAGAACATTGCGCGAACCCTTCTATCCGATTTTTCCCTTGCCGACATCGATATGGATTCCGCCAAGGATTGGGTCGACTTGCAGAATGCCTACGGCGCAGCCTGGTGTCTGGCCTTGATGAAGGCGTGGAGGGAAGGGGACGAGCGTCTCCGGTTTCGCCGCACCGCCGCTTCCGTCAACATCGATGACCTGACGCGGCATCTCCTGTCCCAAGGGGGCGACGCCAGGGTGGCCGCCTTCCTGGCGGACTATTACATCGGCCGCATCGTTCAAAGCGATGCCTATCTTGTGTATGCCAAGCCCGTGGAACAAATGTCCGCGCTCGACAAGAGAAAGGGGGCTCTGAAGAAAGTCATAAGTGCAGGTATTGCGCTCCGCGACGATTCCATGGTCAGGAAGATCGTCGGACACGTCACATCCAATTCTGCGCTATACCCGGCGCCCGATTTGGCGGACATGGTGCTGGAGCTACAAAAGAAGGGCACGGGGAAGGGCACGGGCGCATCCTTGCCTGCAGTCGAAGCCCTGCGCGATTACGCCGCGCAAGGCATACGTCGTGAGCTGGACAAGGGTTTGCGCGCCGAGGGCGACTGGTCCATCAAGGCGCAGCCATCCTGCAAATGCGCTTACTGCCGGACGACCGCCGATTTTTTGAAATCGACGACCGAAGCCATCAAGGTATGGCCGATCGCGCAACAGCATCGCGATCACATCATGAACGTCTTCAGGGGATCGGGATTGCCCATTCGTTTCGAGGTCAGAAAGGAAGGTTCGCCCCACAGGCTGGTGATTACGAAGAGCGAGCGGCTTTACGAGGAAGACAAAAAGCGGTTTGAAAGGCTGAAGTCGCTTGACGAGCGGCTTCGCTTCGCCGCCCGATCTGCGTCAATTCGATGACGGACTGGCCGGCAAGACATTCGGGATATGTGGGGTTGCGTAATAGGCGACGCCCGCGATTGTCGTCGGAAAAATAACGGATTCAGGTCTTGTAATTACACACATGCATTCGGTCGGCCTGTGCCTGGCAGCTCGTGTAACGCTTGATGACTTCCAACGTGCGCGCAGTCCTGCATCGACGGCTTGTCTTCCTTCATATCCTGAAGTGATCGCCGCGTGATGTCCTCTTGGCGTTGGCCGCAGCGCGTCGCGCAGGCTGGGCACCGGGTCGTATGAAAGTCGACCATGGGTGTACCGAAGGTGAACGGCCAGTACTGTGGAATTTAGTCTTTTCAATGTCCAAGGTTTCGATAAGAATCACGACAATATGGTCACTACAACATCTATAAGGTTTTGCCAAAAATTGTCCAAAGACGAAGAACGGTCACCCGTCCATTCGAGACAATTTTTCGAGGACTTCTGAGACAGGCAAGTTTCCTTCACTCCCAGAGCGCCCGCTAGGGGCTTGCCTCAGTTCTTTTCTTCTCTGTGAGAATTCCAGTATTCGTTCAAGTTCGTCTACCAACAGTGACATGCGTGCCCCCAAAAATACCGGATGTCAACGAATCGAACTGGACGTAGAAAAACAAAAAACCCGCGATCTCAGAGGAGAAACGCGGGTTTTAGGATGTTCTTTGATTCCAAAAAACATGTATTTGGTGGTGATAGGTGGACTTGAACCACCGACCCCAGCATTATGAGTGCTGTGCTCTAACCAACTGAGCTATATCACCAAAATGGCCCCAGATTATGAAGTTTTTGACTGCCCATGTCAAGGCGGTTGAGGATGTCGTCAATCGCGCACTTCCCGTTGGTGACTTGGCAAAAAAAAAGCATCGAGGATGGTTCCGCTGTCCCAGCTTGTTGGATGCCGGATGGGGCGCTTTGCAGTGGGGCCTACCTGCCGGTTGTCATTGTCTGTTATTTACTGCTTGTTTCACCACATCCAATACCTCGTTCGCTGCCTCCGGGCGCAGGCAATCGATGGTGATGCGGTCGGGCATGGCGCGTAGCCAAGTCAACTGTCGTTTTGCTAGCTGTCTGGTGGCGGCAATGCCTTTTTCCCGCAACGTGTCGAAGTCGTAGACGCCATCCAAGTGTTCCCACGCCTGGCGATAACCGACGCAGCGCATGGAGGGTAAGCCGAGGTGCAGGTCGCCGCGCGCCCTGAGATGAGCTACTTCCTGCAGCAAACCGGCGTTAGGACCAGCCAGCATGGCGTCGAAGCGTGCCGCGATGCGGGCATGCAGTACGGCGCGGTTGGAGGGTTCTAGCGATAGCGGTAGCATGTCGAAGGGGAGCGGCTCCCTCGGTGCGCTTTCCAATAGTTGCGACATGGGGCGCCCAGTCAGTGCGATGATTTCCAGTGCGCGCTGGATGCGTTGCGCATCGTTCGGTTTCAGGCGTGCCGCCGTGACCGGGTCGAGCTGGGCCAGTTTCGCATGCATGCCCGGTACGCCGATTGTCCGTGCTTCCTGGTCGAGTTGTGCGCGTAGTGTCGCATCGGCCGGCGGCAAGGTATCCAAGCCGTCGCGGAGCGCTTTGAAGTACAGCATGGTGCCGCCTACCAGCAGCGGCAGTTTGCCGCGCTGCGCAATTTGCTCGACCAGGCGCAAGGCATCCTGGCGAAACTGCATGGCGGAATAAGCATCGCGCGGGTCGAGAATGTCGATCAGATGATGCACGGCAGCCTGGCGTTCTGCTTGTGTGGGCTTCGCGGTGCCGATGTCCATGCCGCGGTAAACCAGCGCTGAATCGACCGAGATGATCTCACTCGGGATGTGACGCGCGATTTCAAGTGCGGCAGCGGTTTTGCCGGAAGCGGTGGGGCCCATGATGGCGACCGCAAGGGGCTTGCGTGGAGAGGCGTTCACAATGTTTACTGCCCGCGCAGGAATAGTTTGTCGAGATCGGGCAACGCGAGTTGGACCCAGGTCGGCCGGCCGTGGTTGCATTGATCGGAGCGTTCCGTCGCTTCCATTTGGCGCAGCAGCGCATTCATTTCAGGCAAGGTGAGTGTGCGATTGGCGCGCACGGCGGTATGGCAGGCCAGGGTGCCGAGCAGTTCGTTGCGGCGCTCGACCAAGACCCGCGATCCGCCGAATTCACGTACGTCGCGCAATACGTCCCGCGCCAGTGTCTGCGCATCGGCATTCTTGAGCAACGCGGGAATGGCGCGCACTGCCAGCGTAGTGGGCGACAGCACCGTGATGTCGAAACCGAGTGACTGCAATACTTCTTGATTTTCCGCCGCGGTACCGACTTCTACCGGGTCCGCAAAGAAGGTGACCGGGATCAGCAAGGGTTGTACTTGCATGACGTTGTCGTCTAGTGCGTTCTTCAACTGTTCGTAGAGAATGCGTTCATGCGCTGCATGCATGTCGACCAGCACCAAACCTTTTCTGTTTTGCGCCAGTACGTAAATGCCATGCAGCTGTGCCAGGGCGAAGCCGAGCGGGAATTCGTCTTCCGGCAAGGCTTGCGTTGCCGGTGCAATAAACCGTTGTGCCGATGGTGTGGCGTCCTGTGGTGCGACGGCGGCTTGGGATGAGGTGAACAATGCGCCGTAATCCGCCGTTGTCTGCGCTACGCCCAGGCCGGAAGAGAACTGCGCACCAAATGATGCCTGTTGCTGTTCGCGTATCCATGGCAGCACGCTGGCATTGGCGACAAGCGGTGCGGGAGCGGAGCCCGACGCGGTGGCCGACGTCTGCGCCAAGGCACGGCTGACGGCGTGAAATACGAATTGGTGTACCGCACGACTATCCCGAAAGCGCACTTCTATTTTCGACGGATGCACATTGACATCGACCAGTGCCGGATCGAGGTCGAGCCCGAGCACGTAAGACGGATAGCGGTCGCCGTGCAGCACGTCCTGATACGCAGCGCGCACCGCATGGGTCAGGAGCTTGTCGCGGACGAAGCGACCGTTGACGTAAAAGTACTGCCCGTCTGCTCTTGCCTTGGAGGCGGTCGGCAGGCCGACAAAGCCATGCAGACGCAGCGGTCCCGCCGTTTCATCCAGCGGCAGACGGGCGTTGGCAAATTCGTTGCCAAGGATGTGGGCGCTGCGTTTTTCTACTTCGCTGATATTCCAGTGATCGATCGTCTTGCCGTTATGCGTCAGCGAAAAGGCGACGTCGGGTCGGGATAAGGCGATGCGCCGCACTACCTCGGCACAGTGGCCGAATTCCGTTTGCTCTGACTTCAGGAACTTGCGGCGCGCCGGGGTGTTGTAATAAAGCTCGCGCACGTCGATCGTGGTGCCTTGCGTCCCCGAGGACGGAATGACTTGCTCGTTCTGGCTGCCGGAAATTTCCCAGGCATGCGGACCGTCTGCCGTGCGCGATGTCAGCGTGAGCTGCGCTACGGAGGCGATCGACGCCAAGGCTTCACCTCGAAATCCAAGCGTGTCGACGTTTTCCAAATCGGTTAGCGAGGCAATTTTGGAGGTGGCGTGACGCGCCAAGGCGAGCGGCATTTGGTCCGGCGGGATGCCACGCCCGTTGTCCGTGATTGCGATGCGTTTGACGCCGCCTTCTTCTAGCCGGACGGTGATGTGTGTCGCGCCGGCATCCAGTGCGTTTTCCAGCAATTCCTTGACCACGGCGGATGGTCGATCCACCACTTCGCCCGCAGCAATTTGCGAGATCAGTTGGTCGGACAAGGCTTGAATGGGACGGGCGGGAAGGTGCGGGGCGTTCATGGCGGCATTATAACGCCGCGTGTTTTGTCGGTCCGGGTATGCGCTTCTGCGGCTTCCCTGCCTGCGGCAACAGTGGTGTATCGATGCGTGCGGAATTTTCAGGGGAGGGTGCTGCCTAATTTTGCGCCGTGCCGACATCGTGCCTTGTGTGATGCTCTGCGCCAACTTGCCGCCGAGGAAAACATGTTTATAAAACACCGCTGTGCAGTAGTTTTTCCTGCTCTTTTGCTGTTTGCCGCCTGCTCGCCTTCGGCGCCGCCGAAGCCAGCGCCGGTAGCTGCGCCATCGCCGGCGCCCTCCGCACCAACCGTACAGTTGCCCAGCTTTACCACTCTGGTAAAGCAGTATGGTCCGGCCGTGGTCAATGTCAGTACGACGCGCACCATTCGGCAGAACGCTGAAGCGCTCCCCTTTCCACCTGACGATCCTTTCGCCGAGTTTTTCCGGCGGTTCATGCCACCGCCGGGGCCGCAGGAATTTCAGGCACGCAGCCTGGGTTCCGGCTTCATCATCAGTCCCGACGGCTACATCCTGACCAATGCCCATGTGGTGACAGATACCGATGAAGTGACCGTCAAACTGACCAACAAACGGGAATACAAGGCAAAACTGATCGGCGCCGACACCCGCACCGATGTCGCGCTGATCAAGATCGATGCAACCGGGTTGCCGGTGGTACAGGTGGGCGATGCCAGCAAAATGCAGGTCGGCGATTGGGTGGCGGCAATCGGCGCCCCGTTCGGATTTGAAAACAGCGTGACGGCAGGCATTGTGAGCGCCACTGGCCGTTCCTTGCCGGAGGAAAGTTATGTGCCTTTCATCCAGACGGATGTGGCTTTAAACCCCGGTAACTCCGGCGGCCCCTTGTTCAATATGCGTGGTGAAGTGATCGGCATCAATTCGCAGATTTACAGCCAGACCGGCGGCTTCATGGGCTTGTCGTTCGCGATTCCCATCGATTTGGCCATGGACGTCGGGAAACAACTGCGCGCCTCGGGAAAGGTGACGCGGGGCCGCATCGGCGTGCAGGCGCAGGAATTGTCGGTGGATTTGGCGGCGTCGTTCGGCTTGAAAGAACCGAACGGTGCCTTGGTTGTCGCGCTTGAAAAGAACGGTCCGGCCGAAGCGGCGGGCCTGGTGCCGGGGGATGTGGTGCAAACCTTCGATGGCAAGCCGGTGCAAGGCTCGGCCGATCTTGCTCGCTTGGTCGCTTCCACCAAGCCGGGGACAGCGGTGCAACTCGGTATCTGGCGTAAGGGCGAGGCCAGAACCGTGCAGGTCACGGTGGCTGAGCTGATGCCGGAGCGCGCTGCGGTACAAAGCGCCCCGCAGGAAATGCCGACCAACCGCGCCGGTCTGGCGCTGAGCGAGTTGACGCCGCAGCAGCGAAACAGCTTGCGGATCGACCGTGGCTTGCTGGTACGCGAGGTCAGCGGTGCGGCGCAGCGCGCAGGCATTCAGCCGGGTGACGTACTGCTGGCAATTAACGACGTTCCCATCGCCACCCTCGCGGCATTCGAGCAGCAGCTCGCGCGCGCGGCGGGGGAGTCGGTT
>DATLIB010000079.1:0-26623 GCA_035539595.1 Noviherbaspirillum sp. | reverse complement strand
TGCCCAAGGATTCGGCCAAGGTGGCGCATTTCTGCTCGATGTGCGGTCCGCACTTTTGCTCCATGAAGATCACGCAGGACGTGCGCGATTACGCGGCTAGCCAAGGCCTCTCGGATGAACAGGCGCTGAAAAAGGGCATGGAAGTGAAAGCCGTCGAGTTCGTCAAGAGCGGGGCGGAAATCTATCGCAAGCAGTAAGTGACAGCAACATGGAAATCGAACTGAACGGTGCCCCGCACCCGATTACCGACAACCTGAACGTGCAGGACTTGCTTGCCTCGCTTGACCTGGCGGGCAAGTCGCTGGCGGTGGCGATCAATCGTGAAGTGGTGCCGCGTCATCTGTGGCCGCAGCGCGTGCTGCAGCCGACTGACCGCGTGGATATCGTGCGGGCAATCGGCGGCGGGTGATGCAGCGTGAAATTTCCTCCTCATGAAGAGGGGGAAATGGAAATACAGGAGCGTTTCTTATGAGTGATTTACAACATCAGCAGTCGGCGGAAGGCCTCACCATCGCCGGCAAAACCTACCGTTCGCGCCTGCTGGTCGGCAGCGGCAAATACCGCGATCTGGAGCAAACCCGTGAGGCGACCGAAGCCAGCGGCGCGGAAATCATCACTGTCGCCATCCGCCGCGTCAACATCGGTCAAGACCCGAGCGCTCCCAGCCTGCTGGACGTGGTGCCGCCGTCGCGCTACACCATCCTGCCGAATACCGCCGGCTGCTATAACGCCAAGGATGCGGTATATACCTTGCAGCTCGCACGCGAACTGCTGAACGGTCACAAGCTGGTCAAGCTCGAAGTACTGGGCGACGAAAAGACGCTGTTTCCCAACATGCCGGAAACGCTGAAGGCGGCCGAAACGCTGGTCCGGGATGGATTCGACGTGATGGTGTATTGCAGCGACGATCCGATACAGGCCAAGATGCTGGAAGACATCGGCTGCGTTGCGGTGATGCCGCTGGCCTCGCTCATTGGTTCCGGCATGGGTATCCTCAATCCGTGGAACCTGTCGCTCATCATTGATCAGTCGAAGGTGCCGGTGCTGGTCGATGCCGGCGTCGGCACTGCGTCCGACGCGGCGATTGCCATGGAACTCGGCTGCGACGGCGTGCTGATGAATACCGCCATCGCCGGTGCGCAGGATCCGGTGCGCATGGCGCGGGCCATGAAGCTGGCGATTGAAGCCGGCCGCGAAGCCTTTCTCGCCGGCCGCATTCCCAAACGCTTTGCCGCATCGCCCTCGTCGCCGATGGCGGGACGGGCGACATGAACCGTCCCAGTGTCCTGGTTTTCGCCGGCTCCGATCCGAGCGGCGGGGCCGGACTGCAGGCCGATGTGCAGGCGATCGCGGCACTGGGCGCGCATCCTTTGTCCGTGATCACGGCGCTGACCGTGCAGGACAACGACCGTGTATTCCGGGTGCATCCCGTGCCGGCCGGGCTGGTACAACAGCAGGCGCATGCGCTGATGGACAAGATCGATATTGCGGCGGTAAAGATCGGCATCGTCGGCAACCGTGCCAATGCAGCGGCGATTGCCGAACTTCTGCACACGCTGCGACAGCGTCGGCCCGGCTTGCCGGTGGTACTCGATCCGGTCCTGGCCAGCGGCCATGGCGATGCGCTGTCCGAGGAAAACCCGGTGCAGGCGATTGCCGCACTGTTGCCGCTGGCAACCATCCTCACGCCCAATCTGCCGGAAGCGGCCGCCTTGTGCGGCGGCGACCGCCGGCTCGATACGCAGGTCGAGACCCTGCTCGCTTACTGTCCGAACGTCTTGATCAAGGGCGGGCATGGCGTTGGTTCCGATGTTGTGAACCGCTGGTTCGCCCAGGAAAATCAATCCACATGGACCTGGCCGCGCCTGGAAGGCGGCTTCCATGGCAGCGGTTGCACGCTGGCTTCGGCCATCGCTGCCTTGCTGGCTTGCGGTCGGCCGCTGGTCAATGCGCTGGAAGACGCGCAAGCCTATTGTCATCAGGCACTGCTGGCAGCGTACGCCATTGCAGACGGCCAGTACATTCCGCATCGCGGAGTTTCATTGGAGGAAAACGCATGAAAGGCCTTTACCTGGTCACGCCCGATTGGGACGATACGCAACAACTGCTGGCGGCGAGCGAAGCAGGTTTACGCGGCGGCGCGGCACTCCTGCAGTACCGACACAAGACGGCATCGCCGCAGTTGCGCAAGGAGCAGGCGACCCAGCTGCTCGCCCTGTGCCGGCAGTACGGCACGCCGTTCATCGTCAATGATTTCGTTGAACTCTGTCTCGAACTCGATGCCGATGGCATCCACGTCGGTGGCACCGATGCCAGTGTGGCGCAGGTGCGCGAGGCCGTCGGGCCGGGAAAAATCGTCGGCGCCTCTTGCTACGGCAGCATGACGCTGGCGCACGATGCCTGGCGTGCTGGCGCCAGCTACGTGGCGTTTGGCGGCTTTTATCCGTCGCGGGTGAAAAAATACGAGGTCACAACACCGCCAGCCATCGTGGCGCAGGCGCGGCAGGAGATTCCCTTGCCGAATGTCGTCATCGGGGGCATGACGCAACAGAACGCGGTGCCGCTGATTGCGCAGGGGGCCGACATGGTGGCGGCCATCAGTAGCGTGTACATGACACCAGATCCGGAAGCGGCGGCGCGCGCCTTCGTTCGCCTTTTCTAAATCTTGCTGTTGTGGGCTTTGCAAGAGATCGTCTGGCAGACGTCGGAGGGGCGGCGCAGCTTATAATCGCAGGATGCAAAATCTCCTCCTGAATCTCAATCCCGAACAACTCGCCGCTGTCACTCTGCCTGCACAACCCGCGCTGATTCTCGCCGGTGCGGGTTCCGGCAAAACCCGCGTGCTGACCACCCGCATTGCCTGGTTGATTCAGACCGGGCAAGTGTCCCCGGCCGGTGTGCTGGCGGTGACGTTTACCAACAAGGCGGCGAAGGAGATGATGTCGCGCCTGTCGGCAATGTTGCCGATCAATACACGCGGTATGTGGATTGGTACTTTCCACGGCTTGTGCAATCGCTTGCTGCGCGCGCATTACCGCGATGCCGCATTGCCGCAGACATTCCAGATCCTCGATTCGTCGGACCAGCTCTCCGCCATCAAACGCTTGTTGAAAGCGCTGAACGTCGATGATGAAAAATATCCGGCCCGCAACTTGATGTATTTCATCAACAGCGCCAAGGAACAAGGTCTGCGTGCGCAGGAGGTCGAAGCCTATGACGATTACAACCGCAAATTCGTCGAGTTGTATGAAGCTTATGACAACCAGTGCCAACGCGAAGGTGTGGTGGATTTCTCGGAACTGCTGCTGCGCACTTATGAACTGCTGACTCGCAACCAGCCCCTGCGCGCGCATTACCAGTCGCGCTTCAAGCATATTCTGGTCGATGAGTTCCAGGACACCAATAACCTGCAGTACAACTGGCTGAAGCTGATGGCCGGTGAGGACAATGCGGTGTTTGCCGTGGGCGACGACGATCAGAGCATTTACGCCTTTCGCGGCGCGAACGTCGGCAACATGGCCGCTTTCGAGAGCGAGTTCCGTGTGCAGAACCTGATCAAGCTGGAACAGAATTACCGCTCGCACGGCCACATCCTCGATACCGCCAATACGCTGATCGCCAACAACAGCAAGCGCCTCGGCAAGAACTTGCGCACCGACGCCGGTCACGGCGAACCGGTACGGATTTACGAGGCCAGCAGCGATATCCAGGAGGCGCAATGGATCATCGAAGAAGCGAAAAGCCTGATCAACGACGGTGCTGCGCGCAGCGAGATCGCGATCCTGTACCGCTCCAATGCGCAGTCGCGCGTCATCGAGCATGCCTTGTTCACGGCCGGTATTCCCTACCGCGTGTATGGCGGCCAGCGCTTCTTCGAACGGGCCGAGATCAAGCACGCCATCGCTTACCTGCAGTTGATGGACAATCCGCACAACGACTCGGCTTTCCTGCGTGTGGTGAATTTTCCGACGCGCGGCATCGGCGCGCGTTCTCTCGAACAGTTGCAGGATGCGGCGCGCCAGTACGGCATCTCACTGTACGCGGCGGTGCCCTATGTGACTGGCAAGGCCGGATCGTCGCTCGGCGCATTCATCAAACTGGTCGAGGCCATGCGTTTTGAAACGCAAAACCTGCCCTTGCAGGAGATGGTGCAAGTGATGCTGGACATGAGCGGCTTGATCACGCATTACCGCGCTGAAAAAGAAGGCGCGGATCGCATCGAAAATCTGGAGCAGCTCGTCAGCGCGGCGATGCTGTTCGTTTCGGAAGAGGGTTTCGGCATCGATGCGCCGGCCTTTCTTGGACCGAAGGCGCAAGCTGCCGCCGGCACGCCGCTGCCCAATGGCGATGAGGTGCTGGATGCGGATGCGCCCTTGCCGGCCGTGATGTCGCCGTTGTCCGCTTTTCTGTCGCACGCTTCGTTGGAAGCGGGAGACAACCAGGCGCAGGCCGGTCAGGATGCATTGCAATTGATGACCGTGCACTCGGCTAAGGGGCTGGAGTTCGACGCGGTCTTCATTACCGGTTTGGAAGAAGGTTTGTTCCCGCACGAAAACAGCGCTCAGGAAGAGGGCGGCCTGGAGGAAGAGCGGCGTCTGATGTATGTGGCGATTACCCGCGCCAAAAAGCGCTTGTACATGAGTTTTTCGCAAAACCGCATGTTGCACGGCCAGACGCGTTACAACATGAAGTCGCGCTTCTTTGACGAGTTACCGGAAGAGGCACTCAAGTGGCTCTCGCCCAAGGTGCAGCATCACTGGTTCGGCCACCGGAAATCGGCCTGGGACGAAGCGCCGGAAGCGGGGGCCAACGCCATCGCGCAAAATTTCAACCGCAAGGATGCCGGCTGGCGCGTCGGTGAAACCGTCTCGCACGCCAAGTTCGGAGAAGGCGTCATCGTCAACATCGAAGGCGGCGGTACCAATGCCCGTGCACATATCAACTTTGGCCGTCATGGCATGAAGCTGCTGGATTTGAATATCGCCAAGTTGGAGCGGGCTGGCCGTGTAGCATGAAGCGTATGCAGGGCATTGCCCTGCATACGCTTCTTCACTGCAGTAATGCAGGCGTGACCTGTTCCGGCCGACCGAACACATGTGTATAGGTCGGATAGAACGAGCAATACATGACCACGGTGAGGGTCATCGATACACTTAGCAGCACAATCATTACGGCGAACGCCTTGCCGAAAATCAGCGCCACGATGCTACTCAGCAAAGTAGGCAGCACGACACCGATCAGCACCCAAGCCAAGCCATAAACAAGGAAGGCGCCGCCTGCGCGCTTGACCGCGAAAAAGCTGTAAAAGAGCGCCTTGCCGACCCCCATGTTTTGCCATGCCACCAGTGGCGCCGCGTACCAGAAAGCCATGAAGGCCGGTGTGTACACTGCCGCTGCAAATAGCATGGCAGTCGATAGGTTGGACTGGCGAATCGTCTCGGGGTCAAGGGCCTTGCTACCACTCATGATTTGCCAGAATACACCGCCGTCGACCACGGCCGATGCTGCTACTGCCAACACTGCTGCCAGCAGATAGAGCAGGCCAAGCACCAGTAACTTGCGGAATGCAGGCGAGCGAAAACCCGTCAATAAGAGATTCGGATACACCTTCTTGCCTTGCTCGATATGCACGCATGCTTGCATGAAGCCCATCGAAAAGACCGGTATCAACATCAAGGGCAGAATTTGTCCGACCAGCGGAACAATGCCGACCGCCAGCATCAAGAACATGTAGGCGAGAAACAGCGTGGAGATTTCGGCGGGCTGCTTGCGGAATAGCACGAAGCCTTCCTTGACCCAGAGCCAGCCGGCAGTTGCGGGCAGTTTTTGCATTATCAGAACAAAGGAGGAGCCGGATGGTGAATGCGCTGGCGCAGGATCCGTTCAAAATGCGTCGGATCGTGCGGCGTCAGTATCTCCGCTTCACGCGGTAGATAAAAGTCGTATAGCCGCGATAGCCAGAAACGCAAGGCGGCGGCTTGCAGCATGGGTTGCCAGGATGATTTTTCAGCGTCGGAGAACGGGCGCACGGCATGATAAGCCGCAAGCATGGCGTGCATCCGTTCCAGATCGAGTGCCCCGCTGTCGAGGTCGATGCACCAGTCGTTGACTGTGACTGCTACGTCGAACAGCCAGGTGTCGCAACCGGCGAAATAGAAATCGAAAAAGCCGGTCAGTCGTTCGCCCTCGAACATCACATTGTTACGAAACAGGTCGGCGTGGATGGGACCGCGGCCGAGTTGATGATAGGCCTCGGTTGCGGCGAATGCCGTTTGGGCGTGGATCTCCCCGCTCAACAGATGTTGTGCCTCTTGCGGCAAATAGGGAATGACTACCGGCGCTGTTGCCTGCCACCATCCCAGTCCACGCAGGTTGGGTTGTTTGATCGCATAGTCCTGGCCGGCAAGGTGCATTTTCGCCAGCATCGCACCGACGGCGGCGCAATGTGCCGGTTGCGGATCGAGTTGCGATGTGCCATCCAGTTTGGTGACGATCGAGGCCGGCTTGCCGTGCAGCGCATGCAAAATCTCGCCCTGCTTGTTGGCAACCGGGGCCGGCACCAGCACGTCGCGCTCGGCCAGGTGACGCATCAGATGCAGGTAAAACGGTAACTGCTCAAACGTCAGTTTTTCAAAAATGGTCAGGACAAATTCGCCCGCTTCGGTGGCGATGAAAAAATTGCTGTTCTCGATGCCGGATGAAATGCCTTTGATTGCGAGCGGTTTACCAAGGTTGAACTGCGGAAGCCATTGCGTCAGGTCATCCAGACTGACGGGAGTGAATACTGCCATGAGAGAAAACCGGAAAAGAGAGTGAGGGAAGTGCCACGGGCGAAGTAGTAACCCGTCTATCGGGCCGTATCTGTATCAAGTGCGGGAGGCGGAGGTGTCGACGCTATATCGGCGGCTTGGGCCGCTTTTTCTTCTTGTGAGCGGCGGAGGTCGAAAACCCCTATTTGCCATTGCGGTGCGCGCAGCGCGGTGCTTTCACCATCGCCGTAAATCGCGCTGCCCGCCTGCGTGTTGGGTTTCAGATAATACGTGCTGCCGCCGCTGGATACCTCGATTTCCGTCACTCTGCCGCCCGGCGCACGATACTCGTGGGCTCTGCTCGGTGGAGCAGGCTGGCGAATGGTGACCGCTGGCGCTGTGCTTTCGTCCAGCGTTTCCAGCCCGGCTGGCGGGGTGCCGACCGCTTGTTGGGCGCTGGCCGGAAGCGGCATTGCAAAAGCGGTAATACATGCTATGGCGATAGGGTAAACCCTGGATGTGCGCATGATGATGTTGTCAGTGAGGTGAGCGGGGTATCGCCGGGAGCGGGCCGCGATGAAGCATTTTAACAAACCATTCTCGTTCCTTTTTTCGGTGCGCGTTATAAATACGCGCCGGTTTTTTTTGCGCTGTCCGTGGGCGGCTCCAGGTCTTCACGGGCTTCATAGAAGGCGAAGATGGCATCGACAATGTTGGCTGGCTCATCGATCAACTGCACCAGGTCCATATCCTTTGCATTAATCATGCCTCCTGCGACCAGTTGGGTGCGGAACCACTCAAGCAAGCCTCGCCAGAATGTTGTGCCGACCAGAATCACCGGAATGCGGCGCGAGGTGCCGGTTTGCATCAGCGTCAGCACCTCCATCAGTTCGTCGAGCGTGCCGAAACCGCCGGGCATCACGACATACGCATCGGCA
The DNA here is from genome assembly GCA_035539595.1 of Noviherbaspirillum sp. GTDB lineage: Bacteria > Pseudomonadota > Gammaproteobacteria > Burkholderiales > Burkholderiaceae_D > Noviherbaspirillum. Next base: position 18,936 of record DATLIB010000079.1, on the reverse strand, counting down.
TATTTGACAAAGGCGACCTTGCGCGCGAAGAAGTGCCGGAAGCTGATCGAAATGTCTTGCCACTTATTACTGCTCTGCTCATGCGGCAACTCGATATTCAACCCGACCGACGACGAGGCGCCTTCGAATGCGCCCTTGTTCGCGGCTTCCATGATGCCAGGCCCGCCACCGGAAATGACCGCCAGGCCGGCATCCGACAGGCGTCGTGCGATATCGATGCAGGTCGTGTAATACGGGTCGTCCGGCTTGATGCGCGCCGAGCCGAAGATCGATACCGCCGGTCGCACTTCAGTCAGTCGTTCGGTCGACTCGATAAACTCTGCCATAATCGTCAGCATATGCCACGATTCGCGCGCCTTTTTTGCCGTGGCGCGCTCAATGTCGGTCACTTGCCGCAAACGCGGCACGTTTTTTCCTTTTGACACCATATGAATAAAACCCTGTTGTTAGTGGATGGCTCCAGCTATTTGTATCGCGCGTTCCATGCGATGCCGGATTTGCGTAACGCGGAAGGCGCGCCGACCGGTGCTATCTACGGCATGATCAATATGCTACGCAAGTTACGTAACGATTACGGGGCAGCATACATCGCCTGTGTTTTCGATGCAAAAGGCAAGACCTTCCGCGATGATTTGTATCCGGAATACAAGGCGCACCGGCCCTCCATGCCGGAAGACCTCGTCAAGCAGATCGAACCGATCCATGAGGTGGTGCGCGCACTAGGTTGGCCGATCCTGATGGTGGATGATATTGAAGCCGACGATGTGATCGGCACGCTGGCAGTGCAAGCGGTTGAGCATGGCATGCAAGCCGTGATTTCCACCGGCGACAAAGACATGGCGCAACTGGTGAATGGACATGTCACGCTGATCAATACCATGAGCAATGAAAAGCTCGACCGTGATGGCGTGATTGCCAAGTTCGGCGTGCCGCCGGAGCGCATCGTGGATTATCTGACGCTGATCGGTGATACCGTCGATAACGTGCCAGGGGTCGACAAGGTTGGCCCGAAGACGGCGGTGAAATGGCTGACCCAATACGGGACGCTCGACAATATCATCGCGCAGGCCTCCAACATCGGCGGCGCAGTGGGTGAAAATCTGCGCCGTGCGCTCGACTGGCTGCCACAGGCACGCACCTTGTTGACCATCAAGCAGGACTGCGATCTGGTGGCACACATGGTGTCGATCCCGGAGTCGCTGGTTGCGCGACCTGTCGATGAGCAGGCGCTGATTGCGTTCTACCGGCGCTACGGCTTCAAGACCTGGTTGCGCGAATTGACGGGTGAGGTGAGCACTGGCGCACGGCCATCTGTGGCCCCGCAAAACGATACGCCGCAAGCTGCCTTGTTCGAGGCCGTTACTTCCGCTGAATATGAAACCGTGCTGACCGAGGCGCAGCTGGATCGCTGGCTGGATACGATCAATGACGCGGTGCTGACCGCAGTCGATACCGAAACCACCTCGCTCAATCCGATGCTGGCGCAGTTGGTCGGCATCTCTCTATGCTGCAAGCCCGGCGTGGCGGCATATATCCCGGTCGCGCACCGCTACCAGGATGCGCCGCAGCAACTGTCGCGCGACTTTGTGCTGGGCAAGCTCAAACCCTGGCTGGAGGACGTCAGCAAGCCGAAGGTCGGTCAGCATCTGAAGTACGACAGTCATGTGTTCGCCAATCATGGTGTTGCCCTGCGCGGCATCGTGCACGACACGCTGCTTGAATCGTATGTGTTCGAGTCGCACAAGAGCCACGACATGGATAGCCTTGCGCTGCGTCACCTGGGGCGCAAGACGATTACTTTCGAGGAAGTGTGCGGCAAGGGCGCATCGCAAATCTGTTTCGACCAGGTCGCCATCGAGCGTGCCACTGAATACGCGGCGGAAGATGCGGACATCACACTGCAACTGCATCAGATCATGTGGCCGCATGTTGCCGACACAGAAGGTCTCAAGCTCATTTATGAGCAGATTGAATTGCCGGCGTCGGTCGTGCTGCAGAAAATCGAGCGTAACGGTGTGCTGATCGACGCGCAACTGCTGGCAACGCAATCGCACGAGCTCGGTATCCGCATGCTGGAGATGGAACAGAAGGCGTACGAACTTGCGGGACAGCCATTCAATCTGAATTCGCCCAAGCAGCTCGGTGAAATCTTCTTCGGCAAGCTGCAACTGCCGGTGGTGAAGAAGACGCCGTCCGGTACGCCGTCTACCGACGAGGAGGTACTGCAAAAGCTGGCCGAGAATTATCCGCTACCAAAAATCCTGCTCGACTACCGTGGCTTGGCCAAGCTGAAATCGACTTATACCGACAAGCTGCCGAAAATGGTCAACCCGGACACCGGACGTGTGCATACCAATTACGCGCAGGCGGTCGCAGTGACCGGACGCCTGGCCTCGAATGACCCGAATCTGCAGAACATTCCGGTGCGCACCGCCGAAGGGCGCCGCATCCGTGAAGCTTTTATTGCGCCAGAAGGTTGCGTGATCGTGTCGGCCGATTATTCACAAATCGAGCTGCGCATCATGGCGCATATCTCGGGCGACGAGAATCTGTTGCGCGCTTTTGCCGAGGGTGAAGATATCCACCGTGCCACTGCAGCGGAAATTTTCGGCATTGCACCGCCGGACGTCAGCAGCGAGCAGCGCCGCTACGCGAAAGTAATCAACTTTGGCTTGATCTACGGCATGAGCGCGTTCGGACTGGCGAGTAACCTCGGTATCGAGCGTGGGGCGGCGCAGATGTACATCGATAAATATTTTCAGCGTTATCCGGCTGTGGCGCAATACATGGCCGATACGCGTGCGCAGGCAAAGGCACGTGGCTATGTCGAAACCGTGTTCGGACGTCGCTTGTGGCTGGCCGAGATCAATTCGCCCAACGGTCCGCGCCGCCAAGCTGCAGAACGCGCTGCGATCAACGCGCCGATGCAAGGCACGGCTGCTGACCTGATCAAATTGTCGATGATCGCTGTGCAGAATTGGCTCGAAGCCGAGCGCATGAAGTCGAAGATGGTGATGCAGGTACACGATGAACTGGTGCTCGAAGTGCGCCAGGAGGAATTGGCGCAAGTTCAGCAAAAATTGCCTGAATTGATGCGGAGTGTGGGAGCGCTGAAGGTGCCCTTGATTGCCGAGGTCGGTGTCGGTAGGAACTGGGAAGAGGCGCATTGAACCAGTAAGATATTTTTTGGAGAATTTTCATGCAAAATTTGAAAAAAGATTTCGATAGCTTGGTGGCAAAAACTGCGTTTTCCGACAGTGTGGACCGACGTGGTTTTCTAAAAACAGCGCTTGGTACCGGGTTCGCCGCCGCGGTGCTGCCCGTGTGCGCCCAAAGCGAAATCAAGACCGATACCGCTGGCCTGACTGCCGGTGAAGTGAAGATGACGGTCAAGGGGCAGAGCATACCGGTGTACCGCGCGCAGCCGGAGGGCAAGAAAAATCTGCCCGTGGTGTTGGTCGTTTCCGAAATTTTTGGTGTGCACGAACATATCGCGGACGTGGCGCGGCGTTTTGCTAAACGGGGTTATCTGGCGCTTGCGCCCGAGCTGTTCGTGCGGCAAGGTGACCCGTCGACGTATGACAGCATTCCTCAGATCCAGAAGGAAGTGATCTCCAAAGTGCCGGATACGCAAGTGATGGCTGACCTTGATGCCTGCGTCGCTTGGGCCCGTGCGAACGGTGGCAATCCGAACAAGATCGGTATTACCGGCTTTTGCTGGGGCGGTCGCATTACGTGGTTGTACGCGGCGCACAATCCTGCAGTGAAGGCTGGCGTTGCGTGGTATGGGCGACTGCAGGGCGACAAGACAGCGATGACGCCGATCCACCCGCTGGACATCGCTGCCAGCCTGAAGGTGCCGGTGCTCGGTCTGTATGGTGGCAAGGATGGCGGCATCCCCCTGGCCAGCGTGGAAAAGATGAAAGCTGCGCTGGCGCAAGGCAGCAGCAAGTCAGAGTTCGTGATTTACCCGGAGGCCGGCCATGCCTTCCACGCGGACTATCGTCCGAGCTATGTCGAGACGGATGCGAAAGATGGCTGGCAACGCTGCCTTGGCTGGTTCAAGCAGCATGGCGTCGCATAAGGTATCGACGTCCAGCCTGGAATTGATACAAAGCGAGGAAGAGGTAACGATGCCTGCCCAGAGTATGTTCGAGCGCAATCGTCAATAAACTTTAGCCCGCCTTGATGCACTTTTGAGCCTGCCGACTGCGTTTTCGTTTGCCGAAACGACTCGTCTGTGCTTTAATTTGCAACTTTGTTGCATATTTCGAGGCTGAAAATCAACTCCATCCTATTATCGATTTTGCTGGCCACCACTATTGCCGGTGTACTCAGCATTTCCGCTGCGGCGATCTTCTCCTTTTCGCTGCTGTCGAAAATGGTCGAACGGATGGTCAGCCTATCGGTCGGTATTCTGTTATCGACCTCATTGCTGCATGCCTTGCCGGAAGCCTTCGAATCGCAGGCCGATGCTCATACTTTGTTCGCCATTCTGTTGGGTGGGTTGTTAGGATTTTTCCTGCTGGAGAAATTTGCGATTCTGCGCCACTCGCATCACTACGAAGGTGATGGCCACGGCCATGAACACGGACATGACGCGCATGAGGCCGGCAAGGCCGGTTGGATGATCCTGGTTGGTGACGGGTTGCACAATTTTACCGACGGCATCCTGATTGCTGCAGCCTTTTTGGCCGATCCGAACCTTGGTCTGATCACAGCTCTGGCGATCGTGGCGCACGAAATTCCGCAGGAAATCGGTGACTTCATCGTGCTGCTCAACGCTGGTTTCAGTCGCACTCGTGCCTACGTTTATAACCTGATCTGTAGTCTGATGGCGGTGATCGGAGGGATAGTCGGTTATCTGATGCTGGAACGGGCGAACAACCTGATTCCTTATGTGCTCGTGTTTGCGTCGTCCGGCTTCATTTACATTGCCGTCAGCGACCTGATGCCCCAAATGCAGCGTCGTGCGAGCTTGCGCGAGACCATTCCACAAATCGTTCTGATCGCAGTCGGCGTGGCGCTTGTTCTGTTTGTTACTGGACAATCGCATAACCACTGACGCATCGGCCTGACCGCTTGCAGCGTTCCGTTCAAGCGCCTGTGGCAACCGGTCGCGCCGGGTCGGCGCACCACTCGCTCCATGAACCGGGATAAAGTGCAGCGCCGGGCAGTCCTGCCACTTCCATCGCCAGCAGGTTGTGGCAGGCGGTGACCCCCGAGCCGCATTGCATGATAGTAGTTTCAGGCGTACTGATCAGCGCACTGAATTCCGCGCGCAACTGTTCGGCAGGCTTGAAGTGACCGTCCATCTGCAGGTTGTCTTTGAAAAGGCGATTTTTTGCGCCTGGAATATGGCCGCCGACCGGATCGAGCGTTTCATTTTCGCCGCGAAAGCGGTCCGGTGCGCGCGCATCGATCACCGTGCGTGTGGCAGTGGACAGATTGGCCAGAACGTCCTCCACATTCACCGTTGGTGCCAGCGGCACTCCCGCTTCGATGGCGCCGCGTGGTCGGCCGGATGCTTCAATAGAGAGCGGCATGCCATGTGCTTGCCATGCCGGCAGGCCTCCATCGAGTACAGCGACCGCCTCATGTCCTACCCAGCGCAGCATCCACCACAGTCGTGCAGCAAACATCCCGCCCTGTGCGTCATAGACAATGACTTGCGTATCTTGATTGACCCCCCAGCGACGCAGTGTATCGACAAAGGACGCGCGTTCCGGTAGCGGATGACGGCCGCGAAATTCGCCGTTCGGGCCCGGGCGCTTGTCTGATAGATCGGTGTCGAGATGCGCAAACTGGGCACTTGGAATGTGGCCGGCAGTGAAGGCGGCATGGCCGGCTTCAGGATCAGTCAGATCATGGCGACAATCGAGCACGATCCAGCGTGCATCCTGTACATGAGCGCTCAACGTGGCGGCGGAAATCAGTGTGGTGTAGGGCATCGGGTATTCCTATACTTCGTTAGCGATCGGGTCGTTGGATTCGGCGACGGATTTTTCTTTGGCTGCAGCAGCCTTGCGCGTATTGTAATAGGTGGCTGCAAGGCCGCTGGCGAGGATGATGGCGATACCTAGCCACCCCGTCCAGCTGAGCACGTCACCCCATATCAAGACGCCCCACATGCTGGAAAAGACGATGCCGGTGTATTGCAGGTTGGCGGTCACCAGCGTTTTGCCGAGCCGGTAGGCACGGGTCATTGCCATTTGCGCCGCTGTAGCCGTGACTCCGATCGCCAACAACAGCGCGATGCCTTTTCCGCTGTGCGCGTTCCACGGCGTCATGCTGTCGCCAAACGCGCCTGTTATCGTTCCGATTAAGCCGGCGAGTAGTCCTGTGAGCGAAAAGTAAAACACCACGCGATATTCCGGTTCGCCCATCTGTCCCAAGGCGCGTACCTGCAGATAAGCAAGCGCAGACAGCACGCCGGACGCCAGGCCGACCAGACTTGCAAACCATTGGTTTGCATCGAATGAAGGTTGCAACAGCATGGTGACACCGATAAAGCTGCAGGCAATGGCTATCGTCAGTCCCCATTCGAATTTATTCTGTCCGCGCCACCAGCCTACGGTAAACAGGATTGCCGCAATCCAGATCGGCGCCATGTAATTGAACGTCATGCCAGTTGCAAGAGGCAATTTCCCGATTGAATAAAACCATAGCCAGAGTGCTGTTACACCGACGATGCCGCGCCAGACATGATGCCAGGGAAGTTGTGTCCTGAAGGTGCCGCCCTGGATCGCGATCAATCCAGACAGGAATAACACGCCGACAATGCCACGGTACATGACGATTTCGGCAACCGAGTACGTGCTCGACGCCAGCTTGACGCACACGCCCATAAGGGTGAACACAAAACTTGCAAACAGCATCCAGAGGGATTGCATAAGAATCAGGCAGGGAATGATTGGATACGCAGCCGACCGGCATGCGCACTACCGCCATGCGGTGTTCAGGAAGCCGTTAATGATACGCCGCTTTGCATCGGCAGGTAGTGCGACGGAGGGAGACGGGCGGGCAGAGTTGGCCCGCATCCAAAGTGGTTAAACCGCGATGCGACTGCGATACCACTCGTGGAAGTGCTGCATGCCGTCTTCCATTGGTGACTGATAAGGCCCGACTTCATTGACGCCGCGCTCCATCAGAATGCGGCGACCAGCATCCATGCGCATGCCGATTTCGTCGTCCTCGTTGCAGGTTTCCATGTAGGCCTCGCGTTCGGCTTCGACGAACTCACGCTCGAACAGCACGATTTCTTCCGGGTAGTAGAACTCGACCACGTTCCGCGTCTTCTGTGGCCCGTTCGGCCACACGGTAGATACCACTAGCACATGCGGATACCACTCGACCATGATGTTCGGATACAGCGTCAGCCAAATCGCGCCGTACGGCGGCGGAACACCGTTGCGAAACTTGAGCACCTGCTCTTGCCATTTTTTATACTTTGGCGTGCCGAACTTGGCCAACGCATGATTGACGCCGACCGTCTGCACGCTGTAATTACTGCCGAACTCCCAGCGCAAGTCGTCGCATGTGATGAAACTGCCGAGGCCCGGATGGAAGGGTTCGACATGATAGTCCTCAAGGTAGACCTCGATGAAGGTCTTCCAGTTGTAGTCGCACTCATGCACTTCCACATGGTCCAGCATGTAGCCGGTGAAATCGAGATCCTTGGTCACGCCAAGATTGCTTAACATGCCCGCGACATTGACGCCGTTCTGCTCGAAAAGCAGGCCGTTCCAGCTTTGCAGTGGTGTTTGCGACAGGTTCATGCATGGCGTTTCACCGAAATGCGGTGCGCCGATCAGTTCGCCCTTGAGATTGTAGGTCCAGCGATGCAATGGACAGACAATGGTATCGGTATTGCCCCGGCCATCGAACATTTTGGCCTGGCGATGACGGCAGACATTAGACAGGAGTTCAACGCCATATGCGTTGCGTACCAACATGCGCCCTTCGTTTTCCCAGGCAAGTGTGGCGTAATCGCCAACATTCGGAATCGATAACTCATGGCCGACGTAACGTGGCCCTTGATGAAAAAGTAGCTTGATTTCCTGCTGCAACAGCGCATCGTCAAAATAGACGGTGACCGGAAGTTGCGCGTTGGATCGCGCGAGCTTGGCGATATTAGCCAGATCGGACATCCCCACCCCCAAATTAATTTGCACCAACCTAAGAGAGAAAGAATCCGCAAAAACCAGTATTCAAACGAAATGAAACGGAAATTTTGGACAGAACTAATAATTATACCGCATGCCGTTTCGGCATGTTACAGGCATAAAATTTACCAAAATGGAAACATGGCATGTTGATTGAGTCTAATCGACCTATAAACCTATTCAAGGCATATAGACAGTCCGATGTTGGCTAATTCTTAACGAAGCTTGATTGTGCTCACCTTGCGAAGGTTTTTCTCGTCTTTAAGCCGCATTTCCGATTGCTGAATCCCAACTGTGTCGGAAGGTTTGTTCTAGAATATCGGGCTACACTTTACTTTTGCCCACTATGTCAAAGAAATCAACGCCTGCCGGGCAGCCTGCGTCCTTCGAAGAAGCGATGGCTGAACTGGAGCAACTGGTGGCTCAAATGGAGGCGGGTGAACTGCCGTTGGACGCTTCGGTTGCTGCGTACAAGCGTGGTTCCGAGCTGGTCAAGTTCTGCGCTGGACAATTGGATAAGGTTGAAAGCCAGGTGAAGGTGCTCGAGGGTGAAATGCTCAAGCCTTTTGCTGCCGATGTGGCATCGGAGGTGGACGAATGACGGGGCAGCGAGCGTTTGAAGACTGGACAAAAAGCGTCCAGTCGAGAATGGAAGACGCGCTGGCCTTTTTCTTGCCGACTGCAAGCGAGATGCCGGCCCGTCTGCACCAAGCGATGCGCTACGCGGTGCTGGATGGTGGCAAACGTGTGCGACCGCTGCTGGTGTTTGCTGCGGGCGACTTGTTTGATGCCGATACCGCGATGCTGGAGCGTGTGGCGGCGGCGGTGGAGATGATCCACGCTTATTCGCTGGTGCATGACGATATGCCTTGTATGGATGACGATGCGCTGCGACGGGGTAAACCGACGGTTCACGTCAAGTACGATCAAGCGACTGCGCTGCTGGTGGGCGACGCGCTGCAGTCGCAAGCTTTTCTGGTGCTGGCGGAAGGTGGGGGGCTCAATGATTCTTCGCGGCGGGTAGCGATGATTCGGCTGCTCGCCCAGGCGTCCGGTTCTGTTGGCATGTGTGGTGGTCAGGCCATCGATCTAGCCAGTGTGGGACTGGCCCTGTCGCGCGATGAACTGGAACGGATGCACCGGTTGAAGACCGGCGCCTTGTTGCGTGCTTCAGTACTGCTGGGCGCGCTTGGTGGCAAGACGCTGGCGGAACATGAGGTGTCCGCGTTGGATGCTTACGCAAGTGCTATCGGACTCGCATTCCAAGTCATCGATGATGTACTCGACGCGACGGCTGATTCGGCAACGCTCGGCAAGACCGCCGGCAAGGACGCGGCGGATAACAAGCCGACTTATGTATCCATTCTCGGTTTGGAACAGTCTCGCGCCCTGGCGGCAAAACTGCGCAGTGATGCTCATGAGGCGCTCATGCCGTTCGGTGACAAGGCACGGCGTTTATGCGAGATCGCAGACCTGATCGTGCAACGGAAGGCATAGGATGGGGATAGCTGGTAAAGCCGGGCGAAACCTATCTCGATTACAACGAACATTGGAGCCGAATAGGCTGGCGGCATACGTATGAACTTGTTAAAAAATATCGATGGACCGGAGGATTTGCGCAATCTTCCGCGTGCGCAGCTCAGACTGCTGGCGGATGAGTTGCGTGCATTCGTGCTCGATTCGGTATCGAAGACCGGTGGCCACCTGTCCTCCAACCTTGGTACGGTGGAATTGACGATCGCCTTGCACTATGTATTCAATACGCCGGAGGACCGCATCGTGTGGGACGTCGGCCACCAAACGTATCCGCACAAGATTCTCACGGGGCGCCGCGATCGCATGTCGACGCTGCGCCAGTTGAATGGCATCTCCGGCTTTCCGCGCCGTGACGAAAGCGAGTACGACACCTTCGGTACCGCACATTCATCGACCTCCATTTCCGCGGCGCTTGGCATGGCGATGGCCGCAAAGACCAAGGGCGAAAACCGTCACGCCATTGCAGTGATCGGCGACGGCGCAATGACTGCCGGCATGGCATTCGAAGCGATGAACAACGCCGGCGTCTGTCATGATGTCAACCTGCTGGTGATCCTCAACGATAACGACATGTCGATCTCGCCGCCGGTCGGTGCATTGAATCGCTATCTCGCACGCTTGATGTCGGGCAAGTTTTACGCGACTGCAAAGAATGTCGGCAAGTCGGTCTTGCCCGGCCCGATGCTGGAATTGGCCAAGCGTCTCGAAGAGCATGCCAAAGGCATGGTGGTGCCGGCCACGATGTTCGAGGAATTCGGCTTCAATTACATCGGACCGATCGATGGCCACGATCTTGAATCGCTGATTCCGACCTTGCAGAACCTGAAGAACCTGAAGGGACCGCAATTTCTGCATGTTGTGACGAAGAAAGGGCAGGGATATAAGCTGGCCGAGGCCGATCCAGTGCTGTATCACGGCCCCGGCAAGTTTAATCCGGTCGAAGGCATCAAGCCTGCTCCGGCCGGGAAAAAGACATACACGCAAGTATTTGGCGATTGGCTGTGCGACATGGCGGCGCATGACTCGCGCTTGATCGGCATCACCCCGGCGATGCGGGAAGGCTCCGGCATGGTCGAGTTTGAACAGCGCTTCCCGAGCCGTTATTACGATGTCGGCATCGCAGAGCAGCATGCGGTCACCTTCGCTGCCGGCCTGGCCTGCGAAGGCATGAAGCCGGTGGTCGCGATTTATTCCACTTTTCTGCAACGCGCCTATGACCAATTGATTCACGACGTCGCGTTGCAAAACCTCGACGTTACCTTTGCGCTCGACCGTTCCGGTCTGGTCGGTGCTGATGGGGCGACGCATGCAGGTAATTATGATATCGCCTACCTGCGTTGCATTCCCAACATGGTGGTGATGGCGGCCTCCGATGAAAACGAATGCCGGCAGATGTTATCCACGGCGTTCCAGTACAACGGTCCGGCAGCCGTTCGCTATCCGCGCGGGGCCGGTGTCGGGGCGACTGTCGGCAAGGATCTGGAAACCCTTCCGTTCGGCAAAGGCGAGATCCGCCGTGAAGGCAAGAACATTGCGATCCTTGCCTTCGGCACCATGCTGGCGCCAAGCCTGGCGGCGGCAAGCGAGCTGAATGCCACGGTGGCTAATATGCGTTTCATCAAGCCGCTCGACATCGATCTGGTGAAGCAACTCGCGAAGTCGCATGACGCGTTAGTAACGGTCGAAGAGAGCGCGACAATGGGCGGCGCCGGTTCGGCGGTGGCCGAAGCGCTGGCTGCAGCAGGTATCGTGAAACCCATCCTGCATCTGGGACTGCCTGACACATTCATCGATCACGGCGACGCTGCTCGTCTACTGGCGATGTGCGGCCTCGATGCCAGCGGTATTGCGGCATCTATCCAAAATCGCTTTGGCAAAGATGAGCCGCGCCTGGTCGTCAACAACTAAGCACTATAAAAATCCACTCGATGAGAAGAGCGGGCGCATGGCGACCGCGACTTGAGAACAGGGCACCCTGATGAATACGCGCGACCTTAACTTGCATTCCATTCCAGACGTGCAAAGTACGCCCGATACCCGTCGTTTGGCTATTCAGCGCGTGGGCGTCAAGGGCGTGCGCTATCCCGTAACGGTCAAGACAGCAAACGGCGTGCAGCCGTCGATCGGTACATGGAATATGTACGTGCATTTGCCGGAGCAGCAGAAAGGCACGCATATGTCGCGTTTCATCTCGCTGTTGGAAGATTGCCGTACACCGCTTGATGTCAATGCATTTACCGTTTTGTTGAAAAAGATGCTTGCCTTGCTGGAGGCGGAATCCGGCCGTATCGAGTTGTCTCTGCCGTATTTCATTAACAAAGTGGCGCCGGTGTCTGGCGTCGAAAGCCTGATGGACTATGAAGTCGGCTTTACAGGAGAGATCAGGAACGATGGCGAAGTGGAGATCACACTGAAAGTGCGGGTGCCGGTTACCAGCCTGTGTCCGTGTTCGAAAAAGATTTCAGCCTATGGTGCGCACAATCAGCGCTCGCACATCACGGTCAACGCGTTGCTCGATGGCGACCTGCCGGTCGATGAGTTGATTGCCAGAGTCGAACAGCAGGCCTCGTGCGAACTGTATGGTTTGCTCAAGCGTCCCGACGAAAAGTACGTGACAGAGCGCGCTTACGATAATCCGAAATTCGTCGAAGACTTGGTGCGCGATGTGGCTGGGGTGCTAAATGCGGAAAAGCGCATCGTCGCCTATACGCTGGAAGCAGAAAATTTCGAGTCGATTCATAACCATTCTGCGTATGCGCTGATCGAGGTAGACAAGAGGGTGAACTGATCTTCTCGTTCCCTGCAAAAATTGCGAAGGGCCTTTTTTCGAGGCCCATTTTTTTTGGATATTAGCTTGATCGAAGAGGATTGCCGTCAAGGAGAGCGGCAATCCATGGCCAGCTTTGCTTCCGATGGCATCATGAGCAGTTTCACCAACTTGCCGCACAAGACAAGTCCAGCCGGCTTCAAACCAAGGGCAATGCCGTCGTGTCCTTGATTCGCTGTAGTGCAAAGCTCGATTTCACATCCAGCACCGCGGGATGCTTCAGCAGCGTCTCCATCATGAAATGCGAGAAGTGTTCCATGTCTTCCACATGTACACGCAATAAATAATCCATCTCTCCGGTCATGGCATAACAGGCGACGACTTCCGGCCAATAGGCAACGGAGGCCGCAAAGTCGGCACGGGGTGAGCGCGATCCCCCGGTGGGGGAGTCGCTGTGCTTCTCCAGGCGTACATTCACATAGGCCAGCAAACCAAGGCCGATTTTGTCCGGGTCGAGTAGGGCGACATATTGTCGGATGACTCCAGACTCTTCCAATTGCCTAATGCGGCGCAAGCAGGGGGAGGGAGACAGGTTGACCCGATCAGCGACTTCCTGGTTTGTCAGTCGGCCATCGGATTGCAAAATGGAAAGAATTTTGCGATCGGTTTTGTCGAGTTCTATTTTTGGCATATATTGCCTTTTGTTTGTTAACAAAAGCAATTTTATTGCTAAAATGTGGAGTGAGTGAGCATTTTTCGCAATTTAATGCTTTGCCGCCTTGTCTATACTGTAGCGAGATTTATTCCTATTCAGATGAGGAGACAGGCATGGATTTCCAACCTTGGGACAACCCAATGGGCACCGACGGCTTTGAATTTATCGAGTACGCGGCCCCCGATCCCAAAGCGCTCGGCGCACTGTTCGAGCAGATGGGCTTTACCGCCATTGCGCGCCACCGTCACAAGGATGTGACCCTGTATCGCCAAGGTGAAATCAATTTCATCATCAATGCCGAAAAAGATTCGTTCGCACAGCGTTTTGCGCGCCATCACGGTCCATCGATCTGCGCCATCGCGTTTCGCGTGAAGGATGCTGCGTATGCGTACAAGCGCGCACTGGACATGGGCGCGTGGGGGTTTGACAACAAGACCGGCCCGATGGAGCTCAACATCCCGGCGATCAAGGGCATCGGTGATTCGCTGATTTACTTCGTTGACCGCTGGCGCGGCAAGGAAGGTGCTGAAGGCAGTATCGGCGACATCAGTATCTATGACGTCGATTTCGTCGCGATCCCCGGTGCGCAAGCCAACCCGAAAGGCAATGGCCTTACCTACATCGACCATCTCACGCACAACGTGCATCGCGGCCGCATGAAGGAATGGGCGGAATTTTACGAGAGTCTGTTCAACTTCCGCGAAATCCGCTACTTCGACATCGAAGGCAAGTTGACCGGCCTGAAGTCGAAGGCAATGACGTCGCCCTGCGGCAAAATCCGCATCCCGATCAACGAATCGTCCGATGACAAGTCGCAGATCGCCGAATATCTCGACCTGTATCACGGCGAAGGTATCCAGCACATCGCGCTCGGTACAGACGATATTTATTCGACGGTCGAAGGGATGAAGCAACAGCAAGTCGTGTTCCAGGATACGATCGATACTTACTATGATTTGATTGACAAGCGCCTGCCGGAACATGGCGAACGCATCGACGATCTGAAACGGCTACGTATCCTGATCGACGGTAACAGCAATGCCTCCACCCGCGAACTGCTATTGCAGATTTTTACGCAAACCGTGATCGGGCCGATCTTCTTTGAAATCATTCAGCGCAAGGGCGACCAAGGCTTCGGCGAAGGTAATTTCCGCGCGCTGTTCGAATCGATCGAGCTGGACCAGATCAAACGCGGCGTCTTGAAGGACGAAAGCGTTTCCGCATAAGGGGGCAGATCATGAACACCGCAGTCGAGCAGGCAGATTTTTTCAAAACGCTGGAAGAAAAATCGGATGGGGGCAAACTGCGTGGCGATTACAGCCAATGCGACGACCGCTATGTCGTCCAGCAAGACTGGTCGGCATACACGCCGGAGCAGCATGCATTGTGGCGCAAGCTGTACCAGCGCCAAGCGAAACTGGTGCCGGGACGCGCATGCGATGTGTTCATCGACAGTTTGGCCAAGATGGATGCCGCCGATGAAATCCCGCGCTTCGATCGCACTACGGAAGCGCTGTACAAGGCCACAGGCTGGGAACTGGTGGCAGTACCGGGTCTGGTTCCCGACCTGACTTTTTTCGAGCATCTTGCCAACCGTCGCTTTCCAGTCACTGTCTGGTTGCGCGAGCCGCAGGAATTCGATTACATCGTCGAGCCGGACGTATTCCACGATTTTTTCGGGCATGTGCCCCTGCTATTCAATCCCATTTTTGCCGACCATATGCAGCAGTATGGCAAGGGCGGATTAAAAGCCTTGGGGCTGGATGGTTTGACGTATCTTGCACGCTTGTACTGGTACACGGTGGAGTTCGGTCTGATTGAAAGCCCGCAAGGCCTGCGGGCGTATGGGGCTGGCATTCTGTCGTCCGGCGGTGAAGTGGAGTACTGCTTGAGCAGCCCCAACCCGAAACGCATTCCAATCGACGTCGAGCGCGTGATGCGCACTTTGTACAAAATAGATTCTTATCAGGAAACCTATTTTGTGATCAAAGATTTTCAGCAGTTGTTTGCAGAAACCGCGCCGGATTTCGCTCCTATGTACGAGCGGCTGAAACAGCAAGAGGCATTGTCGGCAAGCAGCTTGTTGCCAGGAGAAATCAACCTGCCGCCTAACGTTTGATTAGCTGGACAACTTGCCACGTACAAGGGCTCGAATTTCCTCACGGGTGACCTTGCCGTCTTTGTCGGCGTCGAGCAAGTCGAATTTATCGAGGATGCGTGGCATATTTCCGGCCTCCGCTTCCGTTCTACTCAGTCCGCCGTCGTTGTTTCGGTCGGCGGCATTGAATTGCGCCTTGAACGTCGCTACGGAACGCGGCCGGCTTTTCTCCTGCATTTCGGTTTGCGCGATTGCCATGCCCGCACCGCACAGCGCGCCGATCAGCATGGAGAGGAAGACGTATGGCATTGCTTGCTCCGGCACTCTTTCTATGAATAGGACTTACACAAAACCGCCCCGGCGGCGTTGCGTTGCCTTGCCTTGCCTTGCCGTACTAGATATATACTGCCTGCGGCAACACGCCTTGCTGGGACAATTTTGCGTAAGTCCTAATGAATTGACTTTAAGAGGCACCGAGACAGTTCACTATGGCATTTACGCCTTGTTACACATGCGAAATATGCCGCTAGTAATGCTGCACCGTGCATTGAGCGGCCTGCATGCCTGTGCTAATGTGCAGTGTGTCAAAACAAGACAACGCCATGCCCACAAGGCATGGTAGTTTGACAGCGAAATCATCGCATCCAAAGACACAATTTTTGGCCCTGGAGACTGAATGAATGCACCACTGACTTCCGGACAGCGTCAGCTGCTGGAAAATATTTCCCTTGACGACAAATTCACGCTGGAACGCGGCCGCGCTTTCATTACCGGCACGCAGGCGTTGATTCGCCTGGCCATCGTGCAGCGTCAGCGCGATATCAAGGCGGGATTGAATACCGCTGGCTACATCACCGGCTATCGCGGATCGCCACTCGGCAATGTCGACATGACGGCGATGAAGGCGAAGAAATACCTCGAAGCGCATCATGTCAAGTTCCATCCAGGCATGAACGAAGATCTCGCTGCTACCAGTGTCTGGGGCACGCAGCAGGTCAATTTGTTCCCGAATGCAAAATACGACGGCGTGTTTTCGATGTGGTACGGCAAGGGCCCCGGCGTTGATCGTTGCGGTGACGTGTTCAAGCATGCCAACATGGCCGGCACTGATAAGCGCGGCGGCGTGCTGGTGCTGGCGGGTGACGATCATGCTGCAAAGTCGTCCACGACCGCGCACCAGAGCGAACACATCTTGAACGCTTGCGGCATTCCGGTGTTATACCCGTCATCGGTGCAGGAATATCTCGACTACGGCTTGCATGGCTGGGCTCTGTCGCGCTATACCGGCTTGTGGGTGGCGATGAAATGCGTGACCGATATCGTCGAGTCCGGTGCATCGGTCGATCTCGATCCGGAGCGTGTGCAAATTGCCTTGCCTGGCGATTTCGAGCTGCCGCCGGGCGGTCTCAATATCCGCTATCCCGACTCGGTGCTCGAGCAGGAAGCGCGGATGAACAATTTCAAATGGTATGCCGCACTCGCCTATGTGCGTGCCAACAAGCTAAACCAGATTATCTGGGACAGCCCGCATGCGCGCATCGGGATCATCACTGCCGGAAAGTCCTATCTCGACACGCGCCAGGCGCTGGCCGATCTCGGTATCGATGAAAATGTGGCGAAGGATATCGGCATCCGCCTGTACAAGATCGGCATGACCTGGCCACTTGAGGCCGAAGGCGTGCGTCATTTCGCGCAAGGCCTGGAAGAAATTCTTGTGGTCGAGGAAAAGCGTCAGATTCTGGAATACCAGCTCAAGGAAGAGTTGTACAACTGGCGCGACGACGTGCGTCCGCGTGTGGTCGGCAAGTTCGACGACACCGGCGAATGGAATGGCAATCATCGGGACGGTCATGGTAACTGGCTGTTGCCGGCGACCTATGAGCTGAACCCGGCGCAGATCGCGCGTGCCATCGCGGATCGCATCTCCAAGTACTTTGCCGGCCACCCGATCGAGCAGCGCGTCAAGGAGCGTATCGCCTATCTGGAAGCGAAAGAAGCTGTCTTGAAAGTGGGCAGCACCAAGCCGGACCCCAGCAAGGACCGCATTCCGCATTTCTGCTCCGGCTGTCCGCACAATACCTCCACCAAGGTGCCGGAAGGCAGCCGTGCGCTGGCTGGTATCGGTTGCCATTACATGGTGTTGTGGATGGACCGTCAGACGGCGACCTTCACCCACATGGGTGCGGAAGGTGTGACTTGGGTCGGCCATGCGCCGTTCACCAACGAGCAGCATGTGTTTGCCAACCTCGGCGATGGTACCTATTTCCATTCCGGCTTGCTGGCAATCCGCGCGGCGGTCGCGGCCAAGGTCAATATGACCTACAAGATTCTGTACAACGATGCGGTGGCGATGACCGGCGGGCAGAACGTCGATGGCCCGCTCGATCCGGCGATGATTTCACGTCAGATCGCCGCCGAGGGCGTAGCGCCGATCGTGGTGGTCACCGATGAACCGGAAAAATATCCGGCGGGCATCAATTGGGCGCCCGGCGTGACGATTCGTCACCGCGACGAACTGGATGCGGTGCAGAAGGAAATGCGCGAAGTGAAAGGCATCTCTGCCATCATCTACGACCAGACCTGCGCATCGGAAAAGCGCCGACGCCGGAAAAAAATCGGCAAGGACGGCAAGCCGGGTTTCCCCGACCCGGCCAAGCGCGCCGTTATCAATGACGCGGTATGCGAAGGCTGCGGCGACTGCAGCGTGCAATCGAACTGCCTGTCAGTGGAGCCGCTGGAGACCGAATTCGGCCGCAAGCGCCAGATCAACCAGTCGTCGTGCAACAAGGACTTCTCCTGCGTCAAGGGTTTTTGTCCAAGCTTTGTCACAGTCGAAGGCGGCCAGTTGAAGAAGCCGAAGAAAGCAGCGGTGAATGATGACGCCGGTGCGAAGAAACTGCCGATCCTGCAGGGCAGTAACCTGCCGCAACCGACGCTGCCGTCTACTGCAACTCCCTTCGGCATTCTTGTTACCGGGATTGGCGGTACCGGCGTAGTGACTGTCGGCCAGATTTTGGCCATGGCCGCGCACCTTGAGGGCAAAGGGTGCTCAGTGCTCGACATGAGCGGCCTGGCGCAAAAGGGCGGACCGGTGATGTCGCACGTACGCTTAGCTGACAATCCGGCCGACATTCATTCGACGCGGGTCGGTACCGGTGCGGCTGATCTTGTGATTGGCTGTGATGTAATCGTTACCGCCAGCCGCGATGCATTGAGCCGCATGGGAGAGGGACGGACGCATGCTGCAGTCAATGCAGCAGCCGCGCCGACCGCCGCGTTCGTGAAAAATCCGGACTGGCAGTATCCGGGCGCTGCGGCGGAAAACGACATTCGTACCGCCTGCGGCAACGGACACGTCGATCTCATCGATGCAGGCAAGGTCGCGACGACTCTGATGGGGGATAGCATTGCCACCAATATGTTCATGCTCGGCTATGTGTGGCAAAAGGGGTGGGTGCCCTTGTCGGAAGCGGCTGTGATGAAAGCCATCGAACTCAATGGCGTGTCGATCGAATTCAACAAGCAAGCCTTCGTGTGGGGCCGCAATGCTGCGCACGACTGGGCTGCGGTTGAACGCCTGGCGAAACTCAACGATACCCAGGCGCAGGTAATCGAGTTCAAGCGTTCGCCGTCGCTTGACGACTTGATCGAAACC
>DATLIB010000078.1:0-9604 GCA_035539595.1 Noviherbaspirillum sp. | reverse complement strand
AGCACGCTGCCTGGCGTCGCTCTCCGGCGACGCTGAGCGTGAAACACCAGTCGCCTTGCGCCGTGCCCAGCGTTGTAAAAAACCTTCAGGCATGAGGCCGTCCCGGTCAATTTTCAGGATGCCAGCGCTGCGTGCATTGCTGCGTTGTAGCGTGTTTCATGCATGCAGCATATGGAGCAGATACTGTCTATCCCACACTAGTCACATCGATACCCATGTCATTGATATGGAACAAATCTGTCAATGAGATCCCAGTATTACTACACCTTTACTACACCCATGACACCCATGGTTCGTGCGCTGTTCTGCCTTCTCGTTTGCACTGGTTACGATGGTATTTCACGAACCATCGATCAAATGACAATGTCTGAATCAGAAAGCGATTGCTGAAATGGAATGCGCAATGCGAATGGCGGAACTTATCCGGGCGAACATCGAACCGATTCTGCAGAAATGGGAAGAATTCGCTGTAACGATTCTTCCCGCCGGCAATATGAATAAAGGAGAGTTGCGCGATCATGCCAAGGAAATGCTTCTGGTTATTGCCGAGGACATCGAAAGTTCACAGACCGATCTTGAGCAGAGCGACAAATCGAAAGGCCTTAAACCACTAGGGGCTGGAGAAACTGCGGCTCAAGAGCATGGGGTCGAGCGCCTGGCGGCAGGTTTCAGCATCAACGAGGCAATTTCCGAATATCGCGCCCTGCGCGCCAGTGTGATACGGCTGTGGGCCGACGAAGCGAGCCGAACCCTCCATCAAAGCGACGTTGACGACCTGATCCGGTTTAACGAAGCCATTGACCAGTCGCTGGACGAGTCGCTCGCCAGCTACACTGTCGAAAAAGAGATGCAAACCCGATTGTTCGGGACGATCTTGTCAGCATCGCCCGATCAGATCTACACATTGGACCTGGATGGCCGCTTCATGTACGTGAACAAGGCGACAGGGAATCTGTACCGGATGCGACCAGAGGCGATGGTGGGAAAAACCCATTTCGACCTCGGATTTCCTTTTGCCGCCGACCTGCAAAATCATATTCACCAAATCATCAAGACCAACGAAATACACCGCGGAGAAATTTCATACCCCTTCGCCTCCGGACTGGGCGAAAGGTTCGAATACCTCCTTGCCCCGGTGATGGGGGAGAGCCTCAAGGTGGAAGCGATAGTCGCCATTGCGCGTGATATCACCGAGCGCAAGGCGGCAGAAGAAAAAAGCTGGCACAACGCAAATTTTGATCTGTTGACCGGCTTGCCCAACCGGCGTCTGTTCCGCGATCGGCTAGAGCAGGACGTCAAGCATGCGGAACGAAACGGGCTGCCGATTGCCGTGTTGTTTATCGATCTCGACCGCTTCAAGGAGGTCAATGATGCGCTCGGCCATGACGCGGGTGACAGCCTGCTGCGTCAGGTGGCGGAACGCCTCAACGCCTGTGTGCGCGTGACCGATACCGTGGCACGTCTTGGCGGCGATGAGTTCACTGTGGTTCTCACCGAGCTCACCGAGCGCAAGCACGTTGGTGTCGTGGCACAAAAAATCATCGATGAGCTTGCAAGGCCATTTCATATCCTTGAGAACCTTGTCCACATCTCCGGCAGCATCGGCATTACGCACTTTCCTCAAGATGCGACGACGCCTGAAGACCTGGTGCGAAACGCCGACCAGGCGATGTATGCCGCCAAGGCTGCCGGACGCAACCGGGTGAGCCTTTTTACACCGGATATCCAGACGGGCCGATTAACCCCACTCGGACTGATCGGCGACCTGAGAAACGCATTATCGGAACAGCAGCTAGCCGTGTATTACCAGCCGATCGTTGACTTGTCTGACGGTCGGGTCATCAAGGCCGAGGCGCTGTTGCGATGGCTTCACCCTGAACGAGGCCTTGTGTTTCCGGACAAATTTATCGGGCTTGCAGAAGAAACAGGGTTCATTATTGACATTGGCAACTGGGTATTTTCGGAGGCTGCGGCGCACGTCCAGAAATGGGGCGCGTTGTCAGGGAGCCCATTTCAAGTCAGCATCAACGCCTCACCGATGCAGTTCATGGACCGCGCACGCGCAATCAACTGGGATACGTACTCGAGAACACTGGGGTTGGCCGGGCACAGCCTGTCGGTGGAAGTAAGCGAAGACGCGCTCCTGAATGCGTCGACAATGGCTGTAGAGAAGCTCTCCAATCTGCATAAGGCCGGCTTTGACTTGACGATTGACCATTTTGGCACCGGCTACTGCTCAATCGCGTACTTGAAAAAATTCCACGTCGATTACCTGAAGATCGATCAGTCGCTGGTGCAGGACACGGCCAACGATCCGAGCAAGCGGGAAATCGCAGAGACCGTCATCATCATGGCGCATAAACTCGGGCTGAAAGTGATCGGCAAAGGAGTGGAAACGGTTGAGCAGCGAGACTGGCTGAAAGACGCCGGCTGCGACTATGCGCAAGGATATTTATTTTCCGAAGCCATTCCCTCCGACGAGTTCGAAAAACTGCTGAGCGCATAGGTCATACCAATCTCTCCCTAAAAAAATATGACGCCTGGAGGGTGTTATGAACCAAGTCGCCGAGCAAGAAACAAGCATTAAAAAAAATCAGGTGGCGCAAGAACGCGGACACGGTGCGGAAAAAAGGAGATGACGCAGGGGAGAAAGTCTCCGGGATCAAGCGTCATCTGACGGTCGAGGAAAAACTGCGAACGCAAGCTTGAAACCAGCCGACAGTTCGTTGTCCTGGCCTTCCTGGCGCTGTTTGACTACCCTTTGCGAAAATCATATTCTTCCACCACCTTCTCGGGAATGCGTTGCGCTCGGCATGCGATCAAGTCAACTTCCGAAATCTGAATACCTGCCTTGTTCAAATCATTCAATAAGGAGCCAAGCGTCGGATATCCAAGGGAAGGTTGCGGTATGCCCAGTGCCCCCGTTCCGCGAAATAGTGGCCAGACCGCCTCGCGCAATGTCGTTTGAGGCTGACGGTTTCGCGCCGTAATCACACCGCAGTGATGCGTCGGATCCAGAGTCTGGTTTTGTTTTAGCCATTGGGGTATATCCCGGTAGTAGCCATCAGCGCCGGGCTCCTCTCCCTTTCCACTTGTGATCTTTCGGATGTCGAGGTCTTTCATGTGACCCGGATAGTCCGATCCGCTTAAGTTTTTGAGGGGCTTTCCTTGTGCATCGGCGGATTTTGCGACAGTTCTGTTTGCGCTAACGGTCGCGTAATGATAGGCCGCATGATCCTCACCTGTGACGATTTCTATCATCTCCCTGTCGTCATCATTGCCCATCAGTACGTTGTTGTGTGGTCCTAGAACATTAACCTCGCATTGAGGCGGCACCTGAATGTCTTTTGATGAGTTCCGATAGCCGCTGTGACCGATGACGACCCAACGACCCGGCATGTTGTCGCCGGCGGTCCAAAGCAGGAAGTTTTTCCCCAGTTCCCAAGCTCTAATCGGTCGTCCCTCGCTCGTCGTTCCCATGTGTCGGACAGTCATGGTGTGGTTTGTGCCGGGAAACCGTTCCTTAGTACGCAGAACCTGGCCTTTTTTTTCGACATGCGGTAGCGCTGTCGCCGGAGTACCGCTGTTGTGGCGATTTGCCTCAGATGACGCACCAGATTGCATAGTTTGAACGGGCGTTATCACCTCATTGCCTAAGTGAGTGTGGAGAGTGAGGAAATTGCGAATTGAAGAAAACATGGCATGAAGAGTAAACCGATGCGATCGATAAACGCGGCATCTCATTAAGGATGAGTGGCTGTTGGCAGCGTAAAGTTCCAGCGCTGGCGTATGTGCCAATTTCACCGCCTATGATTAAGGTGACGAAATTGGCGCATACGATGAAGTGCCGCGATAGCCAAGACTCGATCGATAGTAAGCGCGAATTTCTCCGCACATAGCGCGACGGCGGCAATGAGCTGAACAATAGGTGTCCACTAACGGAGGTGGACACCTATGACCCAGATGCCGACGACGGCACGGCGCCGATCGACAACAATGTCCTCGAACGTGACATCCGTCCTTTTGCAACGGGCAGGAAGAATTGGCTGCTCAGCGACACGGTTATTTCTCCTGCGCGCGCCTCTTGCAGCGCGTAGGTTAATGCATGCTGATTGGGAAATTCTGAAGCACTTCCGAGTGATCGTCTAGCCAATCCATGACCGGTTCGCTTGCCTCCTCAACAACTCCATCGTCCCAGAATTGCGATGCGACCAGTACTTCCACATCGATTCCTTCGATCGAATTTCTGGAGATGATGGCGCCGATCTGCATCCGCAGTTCCCTGGCCACGATACCCCATACTTTGATCTGCCCGGCCGCAGCCTGTAACTCGATTCCATACGCCTGTTGCAAGGCGCCATCCCGCGTCTTCTCCGTCAACCACGGCACTCGTGCGGCCAGCCCTTCATCCTGAAGTAGAACCTCCGCCAACTTGCGTCCTTCAGCCGGAGAAAGCGGGGCAACGGTGAAACGATCGGTTTCAAACTTGGGCTGTACCTTCGTAAGACTGTTCATTTGGAAAATGGAATTCAGGAAATGCTAATGAGTAGCCGGCCACCGAATAAAGTTCCAACAACGACATGACCATCGCCTGTTCGCCTCCGTTCGTCGACACCAACGCTTTTTCCCAGACATCCTTGCGTTATGTGTCGCGAGAAATTCGCGCTTACGATCGATACGCCGAAGAAGATTCTGAACATGAATCACGCCAGCGATTTCAATTTGAATGAACAGCTTGCCTACTTGCATCAGAAAAAAGACCGAGAAGCACATGATGGAAGAAGAATTCAAGCGCTGGACAGCCAAGCGTAAAGCGGCACTGATAACCGAGATCATCCAGGGCAAGGCGAGCGTTGCAGAGGCGAGCCGACCATCGCCGATGCGATCCTGAACCGTCTTGTTCATGGCGCACACCGGATTGAGCTGCGAGGAGAATCGCTGCGTAAGACAAGAGGGAATACAAAGCCGACATGAAGCTCCAATGTACCTTCTCCTGTTTCCTGTTGGCGTCGGGAGAGGGTGTGTTAGCGCGGCTTTAGCTTAATAGACGGCGGACTCAATACTGTTATTGCAAGGACAACGATTTTTTAATGTCCTTTACTTCAAGGCTCCCGGTATCCAATTTCTTGGCCAAGATATTTCGTTACACGTAATTGATTATCATTTTCTGACCATATGTCTGGTCTCGTGCTTGGATCGAACATCATTTTGACGCTCTTTTCTTCATCCGAATCATCGGAATCATAATCAGAAGATTTTTCTTCGATTTCAACGAACCCAAGCTTCTTATAAAACTCATCCGAGCCATGAACTGCATGGAGATACAGTTTTCCACTGTGCCCCCATTCTTTACTTTGCTGCACTGCACATTCCGTTAATCTGATTCCTGCTAATTTAGAAAAAGGATGCGTGACAACGCCTTCGATTTTTGGCAATAAAACATGCTCTGAGGCATTGGAAGGAACAGTTTTAAAGCCTTTGTCTATGGCGAGAAAACCAATAGGCTCCTTTTTCCCTTTTGCATAGGCAGAAAATCCTTTTGCATCACTACTCGTCGCCAAATGTCCAATATGAAATGTCATGGCTTCACAGTTTTTTATTCGAGCTTGCAACTCTTCCTGTTGTATTTCATTAAGACCTGAATCCAGCTTTTTGACTTCACTTCGCAAAGATTTCATATCCATGGGCTTAATGCCTCTTTCCATTAATGCCATTTTCTCTCTCAACTGGGATTCCATGCTTGCGCTACTACCTGAGCTTGCTCTAACTTGGCTCGGTAATGTGACTGAAGTTGCAGAGGAGGACGGGAGCGGGTCAGTTAAGTGTTGTTGGTTAGGAGAAGGCGATTCTATAGATGAAGGCAATGACCCAGAGGTATCTCTCGGAGGCATTGTGTTGTTGTAATGCATAAAACCCTCCCTGATGAAGAAAAAGCACCCTATTTCTATGACAAGGCTGGAACGTCATGAGGATGCGGGTAACCGCAAAACTTATTTTTTGAACAGCCAGTACCGTCCTGCCTGTGTCTCCTTGCTCTGCAGGCCAAAGCGCTGGTCGGCTCTTTGGCCGTTTCGAATCAAGTAAAAAACATCCGAGAGGACGGAACGCGTTTCAGCGAAATAGGAATGTCCCAGCAGGCTGGTATCCATGCCGGTCGCATCAATCGTTTCGATACCGGGTACCACAACCAGTCCCGCTCCTGCGTCGCCAGCCCGCGGATAACCGTGCACTTTTTTCGATGCCAGCAAGGCGCGATCTCCCGCCGATGCATACAGGGTAATCGGACGACCTGTCGCCGTCAGCGCAGGAGCAATCTCTTCCTTGAAAACATCCGCGTCTATATCCGGTGCCGTCAGGATGATCTCTTTTAACCGGGGCCGCAGAGTTGGTTGTTCGGTCAGGAGAGATGCGACAGCGCGGGTCACTGCGCGGTTGCCCATGCTATGCGCAATCACGTAGACATTTTTCGCATCTGAGCGTGCGAAAAAATCGGCCAGGAAGTTCTTGAGATTTTTCTGCGTCCATTCAATATTCTGTTCGTCCAGCGTATAGGCGGCCGTCTTTCCGCGCGAAGGCCAGCTATAAAAAACGGGGGCGCCGTCAAAACCCAGGTCGTACGACATTTGGGCAGTCCTCCTCGCCGCATCGGCGAAGGTGACGTTATAGCCGTGCACGAACAGGAAGGCGCTTGATTGAGAAGAAGCTCGCACTTGCTTTGCTACATTGGAAAAGAATTCATCCTTGGGCTGGATGACGGTATTGAGTAGTACGACATGCTTTTCCGGGGCTGCCCGAAATTCAAGTCTCCAGACCGAAGGAGATTCCAGTTCTCCCATCCGATGATCGCGAGGAATGCTGACGGCGCTCGATCCATAGGAAAGCGCTGCGCGCCGGACACCGAACATGTCGCTTGGCTTGGCGCTGCCGGTAAAATTGCGGTCGGTTGCGAAGAATACGCGCACGATGTTGTAACCGGTCGAAGCCGCAGGTGCCGACGATACTGGCGGTGGCGCTGCATGGACAGGTGCAGCCGGTGGTGGTGCAGGTGGAGCCGGTGGTGGTGCAGATGCCGCCGGTGGTGGTGCAGATGAGGCTGATGACCCGGATTGCGCAGTTGGCATGAACGAGCAGCCTTGGATCAGCGCAGCGAACAGCAGTAAGCAACCTGCACCTGTTTTTTTCATGGCATCCCCTTTGATTTCGTATCGTGTTATTCGTGTTATCTCAATGGCTAACGATTTACCTGCCAGGTCTTGGTTCATCGAACCGGTACATCCCGAAGGCGTTACCAGTCCATCCCGGTCAGACCACATTTTTGCAACGAGAGGATGGTATCTCCGATGCTTGCCTTGCGTTATCCCGCGAATATGGGAGGCGAGCGTCATGATCGATTCAAGGTTTTGCGTACCATTCGCGCAGCGACAAGCGAGCATAGCCACCGCTGCGGACTTATCCTTTATAGTTCTCCAATGATTGAAAAAATCCTTCCCCCCTTGATCGCTATTGGTACAGGCGCCCTGATGTTTGCGGCTGGCACGGTCGTGCCGGAATCAATCAGGCAGAAAGTGGCAGAGCCCGCCGAGCAGCTCTTCGCCCAGCTTGCTGCCGTCACCAACTCCGTAACCGGAGCAGAAAAAGAAGATTCTGCGAGTGCAGAGAACGCCAGCACGGCGTCACCTGCGACTGCTGGGGCTGCTGCTGCAGCGCCGGCAGCAGCAAAGGCAGAACCGATCCCGATTCAAGACCTGCTGATCCCTTCGCCCTTGCCGGACAAGGCCCAGTACGCATTGCAAGCGGGCCAGTTCGAGAGTGTGGAAGATGCCAATGCGCTCGGCGCGCGCATCAAGGCGGCCAAGCTGCCGTTCGATAAGGTGATCGAAGTGATCGATCAGGGCGGCAAGCAGTGGTCGATCGTGCCTATCGGCCCCTACGACAGCGCCGACGCGGCACGCACAGCGCGCATGCCGGTTGCGCAGGCACTGGGCATCGATCTCTCCTTGCCCCTGATTCTGTTGCCGCCACCGAAACCGAAGGGCTGAAGACAACGCCAGCAGAATGCTGCCTGGAGTGCTTGATCGAGGCTGTATCTATCCCTGCACTCCGACGCATTCCGGCGGTGTCTTATGCGTCGTTCATACCGCACCTCTTGCTTTCGTCTGCCCCCATATCCGTGGGTAGAACCTCTACGTTAAGTCCAGCAGATCGGAAATTAGTCGCCAAGGCCGCAAAAGAATAAAAGCTCGCTGATCAGTTGCGACGACACACTTCAGGGCGGCACTCAGCTAAATGACCGTTAGCACCGCTGTTGTTAGCGGCATTTTTTTGTCTTAATTTTCGCGAAAACGGACGATATACGCACCATTGATGCAATTGCCCGCTATATAGCTTGGATCAAATCCTTTTTCAACGATGGTATAGGGAGTAGCTTGCTTCAAGACGACTTCACCTTGTTGTAGCATGTCGGGAAAATTCGCGATGGCTGAGGATATATCGACGCCGGTTTTGGATTCATATTCATGTACATAGGGGACATTACTTCGTGTGAAAAGATGACTGACTTTTTCAAAAAAAGTAGTCGCATTATCGATTGGCAGATGAAAAGTTTTACCGATTTCATACTGCCCAGGGTCAAAAGCTTCGGCGTCCAAGATCCCTTTTCTAACCAGTCCTTGGTGGACAAAACCATGTGCTTTCAATTTATCGAATGCGGAATGTATGGAATCGTGAAGTTCTTGAATCTCATCCATCATGTCTCCGCTATGAATGCCTCTATTAAGCTCTCCAGACCAACCATTCCCCCATTTTTTTAATGCAAGCAGCTCTCTCTCAGAAAAGATATCCAAATTACATGGCTTCGATGGCATTTGGGGAGAGAGTGTCTGCTGATTGGGAAGCAGTCCAAGCAAATTATTTATGTGAATATCCAGGTGTTCCGGTTGGAACAAAAGTAATTTTGCTATTTCCTCTGCCAAGGTTTCATCTGTATCTTTAACCCACTTCGCTTGCATCACCAGCATCTGCCGTTCCATATCCGAAAGAAGACGGATATTTTTTGCCAAAAATTTGAATTTTTCGAAATCTCCCGGCCCAATTTCCTCGGTATCTTCAATTTCTTGGTACACCGATGCGACACGTTTTTTTATGGCGTCGGAAGCTATATCACTATCGATATCCTTAGATGGCGTAAGCTTTTGCTGATCCTGTACGGACAAATACTCCCACTTGAATTCAAGCCGATCCACTGCGTCAGCACGTATTTCAGAGGGAGGCAGATTGAGTACCAAGGAAACAACCTCACTACGTTCTTTTTCATTCAGGTACTTGAATTTTGCAATCGTTTCGTGCAATTCATTCGGATTAAGCTGATGAGGCCAACCAGTCAATTTTTCATGGAGATAACAGGCTCGTAACGTGGCAGCCTCTTCCTCGACCGTGTCAGGATTGAAATACCCATTTGCCAGGGTTTTGCTCGTTTTGTCCGATGTCCCGCGTAAACGATTGAATCGATGAGGAGTTGCCGGTTGCTGTTTGACCACTGATGATGTCTCATGCCCGATCTCTGTGGATGGACCTTCAGTTTTTAACCGTTCCTGCGATACCCTGT
>DATLIB010000077.1:0-10918 GCA_035539595.1 Noviherbaspirillum sp. | reverse complement strand
TTTAGCGCAGATAGGCCCCGCAGGGCCATGGCACAGCAAGCTGCAGGATCGTCTGCAACGATCGCGAACGTCTATTGTAGAAGAGTGCAGCCGAACGTCACACCCGCCGCTCGCCGAAGAAACCCAGTTGCAGACTATTTGCGATGCGGTCGGCGGCCAGCAACACTTCGCTGGCCGCATCGGCATCATAGATATCGGTGACGGTCTCCCGGAACAAGGCCAGCCAGCGCACAAAATGCTCCGCCTCAATTCCCTCGAGCGCCATGTGCTTGCTGAAGACATTGCCGTGAAAGCGTTTGCTGCCGAGCAGTATGGTGGACCAGAAATCCACCATGCGCGGCAAATGCGTGTCCCAATGGCCGGCCAACACCCGTTCGAACACCGGTCCCAGGACTTCATCCCGGCGCACGCCGTCGTAGAAGGTATAGACCATGCGCTCAATGGCGTCTTCGGTGATTGCGCTTTTTTCCATGTTCGGTTCGGTTTGACTGGTGAGGGTGGCGGAGGCGAATTCATCGTGCATCGCTCTTCCGTTTTCGCGTAGGTTGGGTTGACGAAGGAAACCCAACAACGGCGCTTGCAAGGACATGGCCGGGTGAACGTTGGGGGTCGCTTCGCTCACCACCAACCTACGGAGGTAAAACAAGGAGTGGCGGGCTGCCGACCCGCCACCGCAGTCGATGCGATCAGCCCAGGTGGTCCAGCATGTCCGGCCCGAACACCTCGCGGTGCAGGCGTGTCGGTGGCACCCCTGCCTCGACCAGACTGCGCCATTGCGCTTGCATGAAGCCCAGCGGGCCGCACAGGTACACATCGGTTTCCACGTGCGGCCACTTGGGCAAGCGCGCTGCCTCCATCAAGCCGGCCTGGACTTCCTTGTCATCTGCCGCCACCTGTTCATAAAACGTCACCACCCTGAGATTGGGCATCGCGGCACGCGCAGCGGCGATGTCGGCCTGGTGCGCATGATGCCTGCCGTCGCGCGCGGCATGCCCGAAAATCACATGGCGGTTCGGATTGACATGGGCGATCCGGTTCAGCACGGACACCATCGGCGTGATGCCGACACCGGCCGACAGCAGGACGACCGGCGCGTCGGATTCCGTATCGGGGGTAAAGTCGCCGAAGGGATGCGTCACTTGCAGCGTGCTGCCGGCCGCCACATGGTCGTGCAGCCAGTTGGAGACGCGGCCGGCAGGCGTTTCCGCGCCCGCCTTTTCGCGCTTGACTGAAATCCGCAGGTGCTCGGCACACGGGGCATCGGACAGGCTGTATTGCCGCAGTTGGCGCGAACCGTCCGCGAAGGCCACGGAGACGCTGATGTACTGACCCGGCTTGAAGCCCGGTGCCGGCTTGCCATCGAGCGGGATCAGCTGGAAGGAAACGACATCCTCGCTTTCCTTGCGCACCTCGGTCACACGCATCTCGTGCAACTGCCCCGGCGTCACGCCGGCTTGTGCGTACAAGCTGCGTTCCGCTTGCACCAAGGCGTCGGCCAGTTCGCCATACGCTTCGTCCCAAGCGGCCAGCAAGGCTGGCGTGGCGGCGCTACCCAGCGTTTCCTGTATCGCGCCGAGCAGATGGCGGCCGACGATGGGGTAGTGCTCCGCCTTGATGCCCACCGAAGCGTGCTTGTGCACGATGCGGCTGACGACCGGCGCCAGCGCCTGCGCATTGTCGATATTGGCGGCATAGGCGAACACCGCCGCCGCCAACGATTGCTGTTGCACGCCCGCGGCCTGGTTGCCCATGTTGAACAGATTGGTCAGTTCAGGGTGGGCGGCGAACATGTTGCGATAGAAGGTTTGGGTAATGGTCAATCCATGTTCGCGCAATACGGGTACGCTGGCATCGATATAAGGGCGGGCGGCGGGTGAAACCATGAGTTCTCCTACAGATAGTCAATAAAAATGAGCAGGCTGATGACAGCTTGAAAAAGATGAATCAATGTTGCATTTTTAATGCAACTTAATGCGTAAAAAAATGCCCGTCGTGCGGGTTTCACATCATGCGCATCATGCTTCCGTATTACGCCGACCGTGTCGCTTGCGTCGGCAGGCTGCGCAGAAACGCGCGGTGCATGCGCACGATCTTCGTGCCGGTGGTGCCGGTCGTGATATCCGCCAGGGTATAGCCGTCCATCGTGTCGTAAAACGCGCGCAAGCCATTGTGCAACGCATGGCGCAACAGGCAATTCTGGTTCAGACGGCAGCCTTGGGTATCGCAATCCACCAGTTCCGCATCGCCCTCCAGTTCGCGCAGCACGGTGCCGATGCGCAAGCTGTCGGCCTCAACGCACAAGCGCAAGCCGCCATTGCGGCCCCGTGTGGCCTCGATCCATCCCGCGCGCGCCAGATGTCCCACTACCTTCACCAAATGATTGGTCGGGATGTCGAATTGCGTAGCGATCTCGGCCACCGTCACCGGCGTCCTGTTGTCGAGGGCGCGCGAAAGATAGATAAGAACGCGAAGTCCGATGTCGGAAAAACGGGTCAGGCGCATGATGTGGGTTCGCTGACGAGGCCAGCGGTTTGTGTTGAAAGTGGCGCGTGTCAGGTCGGAACTGACATGCCGGGCGACATTCTATCAAATATGCATAAAGGATGCATATTATGCGCAGGGCCGTGGCGCAAGGCGTAAAACGAGCGTGGTGCTCATGCCATCAGCGCACGCTCAAATTCTTCCGGCGGCAATGCCTGCGAGAACAGAAAACCCTGTCCGAAATCGCATCCTGCTTCGATCAACAATTCTTTCTGGCGCACCGTCTCGATTCCTTCGGCGACCACCTGCAGGCCCAGTTCGTGCGCCATCACGGTCACGGAGCGGACAATCGCGCGGTCGCCGTCGTTGGTCGCCATGTCGCGCACGAAGGATTGGTCAATCTTCAGGTAATCGATATCGAAACGCTTCAGGTAGGCCATCGACGAATAGCCGGTGCCGAAATCGTCGATCGCTACCTGGATGCCGGTATCGCGGTAATGCAGCAGTTTGGCGGCTACGCCGGGCGAGGCATTCAGCAGCAGCCCTTCGGTGATTTCCACCGACACGCTGTTGCCGGTCAGGCCGAGGCTGCTCAGATGGGTGGGCCAATCCACTTCATGCGTGCGCGACAGGAACTGCACCGGCGACTTGTTGACGCTGATCTGGAAAGGGGCGCCTAGCCGCCTGCTCCACTGCTGCGCACAGGCGGCGGCTTCCTTGAACACCCAAT
The DNA here is from genome assembly GCA_035539595.1 of Noviherbaspirillum sp. Classification (GTDB taxonomy): domain Bacteria; phylum Pseudomonadota; class Gammaproteobacteria; order Burkholderiales; family Burkholderiaceae_D; genus Noviherbaspirillum. The sequence goes on along the minus strand of DATLIB010000077.1, from coordinate 7,707 downwards.
CGCCGATTTCATTGATCACGCCGCATTCTTCCGCAAAGGGAATGAAGCGCAGCGGCTCGATCATGCCCAGCATGGGATGGAACCAGCGCAGCAAGGCTTCCGCCTTGACCACCCGGTCGTTCGTCAAGTCGATCACAGGCTGGTAGTACACCTTGAACTGACCGCGTGCCAGCGCCACACGCAAATCGCCGATCAGACGCATGCGGTCGTGCGCCTCCTGCTGCATCGATTGCGTGAAATAGCTGAACTGGTTACGCCCGGCATTCTTGGCACCGTACATCGCCTGGTCGGCATTGCGGATCAGGTCTTCCGCCTTGTCGGCATCGTTCGGGTACAAGGTGATGCCGATGCTGCCCGACAAGTAGACGCTTTCATTGCCGAGATGAAAGGGTGAAGCCAGTGCCAGGTTGATTTTTTCCGCGATCATCTCGACGTGCGCCACATCGTCCAGTTCACTCAGGATCGCGGTAAATTCGTCGCCGCCCAGCCGCGCCACCGTGTCGGATTCGCGCACGCAAGCGCTGATGCGGGTGGCTGCTTCCAGCAGCAACTGATCACCGACATCGTGGCCCAAGACGTCGTTGGCTTCCTTGAAGCGGTCGAGGTCGATGAAGAGCAGCGCCAGAGGCAGGCCGGTGCGATGCGCTTTCTTTACCTCGTGGTCAAGGCGGTCGCGGAACAGGCGGCGGTTGGGCAGGCCGGTCAAGGTGTCGAAGTTGGCATGGTGCCAGATGATTTCTTCCGAGCGTCGCTTCGCGGAAATATCCGTCACCGTGCCGGTCAAGCGCAATGGGTTGTGGTGGGCGTCGCGCTCTACCACGACGGCCCGTGCCTGGATCCATTTCCAACTGCCGTTCTTGCTGCGAATGCGGTATTCGTGGTGGAACGTTGGCGTCGCGCCCTTGAGGCAGGCCTGCAGTGCCGCAGTCACGCCCGACAAGTCGTCCGGGTGTACGCGGTTTTTCCAATCTTCCATGCCATCTTTGGACGAGGTACCTTCGTATTCGGCGTAATCGAATATTTCCCGCATCCGCTTCGAATACAGGGTTTTGTTGCCGGCGATATCCCAATCCCAGACGCCGTCGCCCGAGCCTTCGATCGCCAGATTCAGGCGCTCGTTGCTGATCAGCAGTTCCTCCTGCGCGCGCACCACATCGTCGATGTCGATGGAGATGCCGACATGTCCTGCGTAGCTGTCGTCGGCCGTATGCCATGGCGAGGCATGCGACTCCAGCCAGCGCCAGCGGCGATCCCGGGTCTTGACGCGTACCCGACGCACCACCGGCGACCGGGTACGTTGCGCTTCTGCCATGGCCTGCACATAAGCCCTCGCATCGTCCGGATGCAATACGGTCTCCCAGCCATTGTCCAGCAGTTCCTGCGGCGACTTGCCGAGCAGCGTGATACAGCGCGAGTTGATATACACCAATCGCCCGCCAGGGGCGAGTTGCCAGACCAGTGCCGGCGATGCTTCGGCGAGGGCGCGGAAGCGGGCCACGTTTTCGGCCAGCGCTTCCTGTGCGTGTTTGTGTGCCGTCAGGTCGATCGTCACGGCCAGTACTGTGCCGGGGTGGCCTTGTTCATCGTCCAATCTGGTCAGCAGAGTGTTGCCGAAAACCAGCGTGCCGTCGGGGCGCACATAGCGCTTGTCGAGCGAGACCGATTCGCCGGTCTCCATCAAGCGGTGAAATGCCTCCAGGCTGCGCGGCAAATCTTCGGCAAGGGTGACGTCCGCGATGCCGCTGCTCATGAGCGTCTCGTGCGAGCGACCAAGCATCTGGCACAGTGCCTCGTTGACGCGTAAAAAGCGGCCGTCGGGCGCGGCTTCGGACAAGCCTACCTGGGCCCGCGCAAAGATGGCGCTCAGGCGTTCTTCGTTCACACAGCATGCCTTTTTATGAGACTGCGTCGTCATGGCGTCTCTATCCTCCGGGCAAGATCGGGCGGAAAACGGCCGCCGCTTTGAGGGAGCGCCCGGACCGCTCGCGGGCTTCCCGTCTGAAGCCCACGATTAGACAGCAAGACAGGCATGGCTGCTGCGGATTAGCGCGATTTTTTGCGCTAGGTCGGGTCGATCATGAAAAATGCCGGGAAAGGACATACTTCCTTTCCCGGCATCGACGCTGCCTTGTGTCGGATCAACTTACTCGCGCCGCCTCAGCGCCCCTTGTTCGCTGTGCCGTCCTCGGTGTAAACAGTTGCTTGCACATCCTCGCGCATGGAGTGCCTGCGCAGACGGATATTGAGCATCTCGACCACCACCGAGAAGGCCATTGCACTATAAATGTAGCCCTTCGGCACATGATGGCCGAAGCCTTCCGCGATCAGCACCACCGCCACCACGACGAGGAAGGACAGCGCCAGCATCTTGATGGTGGGATGCGCCGACACGAAGCGCCCGATCGGGCCGGCGAAGAACATCATCATGCCGACCGAGACGATCACCGCCGCCACCATCACCGCCAACTGGTCCACCATGCCGACTGCGGTAATGATGGAGTCGAGCGAAAACACCAGATCGATCACCATGATTTGCAAGATGATGCCGGCGAACGTGTGCCGCACAGCACTCGATGCACTGCCGTCATGTGCGCCTTCGAGAGTGCCGTGGATCTCGCCGACACTTTTCCAGAGCAGGAACAGGCCGCCGAGCAACAGCACCAGATCGCGTCCGGAGAAGCCATGGCCGAGTACGTTAAACAGCGGTTGCGACATGCCGACGATCCACGACAGCGTCAGCAGCAGTCCGATGCGCATGAACATCGCCAGGAACAAGCCGAGGCGTCGCGTGAATTCACGCTTTTCCGGCGGCAGTTTGTCGACCAGGATGGAAATGAAAATGATGTTATCGATACCCAGCACCAATTCGAGCGCCGTCAGCGTAAAAAATGCGATCCATATCTGTGGGTCGGAAAGCAGTTCAATCATGGATTCCCCTTGCGGTAAGAAGCAGGTTCTCGCAGACAAGCTCCGGCTGGCGGAACGAAGTTGGACTGTGAGAAACCGCTATGGTTTGAAAAAGAAAAGCAGCCGGAAGTGCGGGCGTGGGACGGCGGCGCCTGCATCCGTGTTAAGGCGGCGGCCATGTTAAAAGTCTTGTCATGCTCAAAAAAGCGCAGATAATGAGACGGTCGATTCGGAAAAAACGGAAGCATGAAAACCACAGGATTGAATTACCGGCACTTGTACTACTTCTGGGTCGTGGCCAAGGAAGGCAGCATCACGCGCGCCGCCGAACGGCTCGACGTCGCCATCCAAACCATCAGCGCGCAACTGGCCTTGCTGGAACAGTCTGTCGGCAAGGCCTTGCTGGCGCCGCAGGGACGGCGGCTGGCGCTGACGGAAGCGGGGCGCACCGCGCTTGGCTACGCCGACCAGATTTTCCTGCTCGGCGAACAGTTGCAGGAAGTCCTGACGGAAACCGACGTCGGCCAGACCATGCGCCTGACCGTCGGCTTGTCCGATTCCATGCCCAAGCTGATCGCCTCGCGCCTGCTGGAAGCGGCATTGACCTTGCCGCAGAAAGTCAAACTGGTGTGCCACGAAGACGACTTCGAATCGCTGCTCGGGGACTTGTCGATGCACAAGCTCGACGTCATCCTGACCGACCGCCCGGTGCCATCCGGTACCACCTTGCGTGTCTTCAGTCACCTGCTGGGAGAAAGCGAAATCATGCTGTTCGGCGTGCCGGCATTGGCAGAGCGCTACCGGCCGAATTTCCCGCTCAGTCTGAAAGGCGCGCCGCTCTTGCTGCCGACGCGCAACCATGCCATTCGCGGCCGTTACGACCACTGGTTCGAAACGCACGATGTGCGCCCGGAAGTGGTCGGCGAGTTCGACGACAGCGCGCTGCTCAATACCTTCGGCCATCACGGCCTCGGCCTGTTCCCTGCACCTTCGGTGCTGGCCGACGACGTGAAGCGCGACTTCGGCGCACTGCCGGTGGGCGAATTGACCGAAGTGCGTGAACAGTTTTATGCGATATCAAACGAACGCAAGATCAAGCATCCGGCAGTGGAGGCGATCCTGACGGCCGTGCATGGCGGCGTGTTCGTCAAAGAAGAATCGTCCGGGACTTGAGGCGTTCCACCGTGGCTATGGCGTTTTCAGTATCAGCGTCCCTGCCAGCACCAGCATCATTGCGCCAATGCCAGCGTCCAGCAAGCGCCACGCGGCCGGCTTCGCAAACCATGGCGACAGCAGACGCGCACCGAAGCCTAACGCGGTAAACCACACCATCGCCGCGCTCATCGCCCCCAGCGCGAACCACCATTTTCCCGGCCTGCCCTGCTGCCCGCCAATGGCGCCCAGCAAGACCACGGTGTCGAGATAGACATGCGGATTGAGCAGGGTAACGGCGAGTACCGCGACGAGCGCGCGTTGCGTTGTCAGACTGCCTGCCCCCCGCGTTGTAGGAAGCGTGTGGCGCCCGAGCGCCGAACGCCATGCACGCAGGCCGTACCAGATCAGGAAGGCGGCACCGCCCCAACGCGCGATGGCAAATAGCGCGGGATGGTTTTCCACCATCGTGCCGATGCCGGCCACGCCGGCGCCGATCAACAACACTTCGCACGCGATGCAGATCGCGACCGTCAAGCCGACATGCTGACGGCGCAAACCCATGTGCAGCACGTGCGCGTTTTGGGCGCCGATAGCGACGATAAAAGCGGCACCAAGGCCGAAGCCTTTGAGGTAGAACGGGAGCATGGCGGTTTTCCTTTCAGGCTTTCAGAGGGAGCAGGCATTCTGTCGCCGCGCTCGAAAAAATGAAATCAAACTTAAGAAAATGCATGCACGATTAAAATTGCTTCATTTATGCGGAGGACGCCATGAAGCTCGATCCACGGCAATGCGAGGCGGTGCAGGCGACGATTGATAGCGGCAGTTTCGAGCAGGCGGCGGCGCTGTTGCACCTGACGCCGTCGGCGGTGTCGCAGCGCGTGCGTGCGGCGGAGAGCGCGCTCGGCACGGCGCTGGTCGTGCGCAGCCGCCCCTGCCGGGCAACACCCGCCGGACAGCGGCTGTTGCAATATCTACGGCGGGTGCAATCGCTGGAAGACGAACTGCAGGCCGACTTTGCCGGCGAGGCGGCGACGCCGCTGAAAGTCACGATTGCGGTAAATGCCGACACGCTCGGCAGTTGGTTGCTGCCCGCGCTGGCGCCTTTTCTGTTGCGCGAACAAGTGCTGCTCGACCTGCGCCTGGATGACCAGGACCATACCTACCGGCTACTGGAAGCCGGGCATGCACTCGCGTGCATCTCCACCGAAGCCACGCCCATGCGCGGCTGCAGCGTCGAAGCGCTGGGCAACATGCGCTACCGCTGCATGGCATCGCCCTCCTTCCGCGAGCGCTGGTTCGCCAAGGGCATGACGCGCGCGGCGGCGCGTGCCGCGCCGGTGGTCGTGTTCAACCGCAAGGACCGGCTGCAGGCGGATTTTCTGCTCAAGTATTACGGACTCTCCGAACATGCCTATCCTTGCCATTACCTTCCCGCGTCCGAACCCTACATGCAGGCGATTGCGCTCGGTCTGGGATGGGGCATGCTGCCGGAAGTGCAGATGCGGGAATGGCACAAGCAAGGCCTGCTGGTGGACCTGGCACCGCAGCGGCCGACGGATGTGGCCTTGTATTGGCATTGCTGGAAGGTGCAAGCGCCGCGCATGGAGCGCTTATCGGCAGCCCTGGTGCAAGCCGCACGCGACATATTGCAATGAGAGCGTAGGTTGTTACAGTAATTGTGACTGACCTACATAGGGCTGATTAAAGTAGAGAAAAGTGACAGGGCTAACCATATGGTTAGCCCTTTTTGCGGCCGCTTTTGAGGAATGGGAAATGTCGGTCAATGACTGTTTTTTTGGAGGCAGAGGGCGAAATTACGGATTCGCCTGCAGTCGGTCAAAAGCTAAGGTCGCAGCACCAGTCACGACTTCCGATAGACATGGACGGTTTCGCTATGCGTTGTTCCTGTCATTGTTCAGATAGGACAGGAAGGTCCAGATTCCGTTGGATCCCATATCGGCGGGATGGCGCAGAGGATGAAACTGGATATACCATCTTGCCCAATAGACATAAGTCCGCTCGGTGCTAAGCGTGCAGTGCTTATCCCGGCTGCAACGACGTAGTTGGTCGAGCAGCCGCGGCGGACGTTCTGCTATCGGTTCATCGAAGCCTTGTTTTACGTTGATTTAAAACTGCATGAATATACAGTTACCGTCCCAAGGCCAGCGCTCGTGCGGTGTGCGGGCTATCAAACAACTTTGCATAACGGCGTGCCGTTGTGCATAACGGACAGGTCAAGCCTGTTAAATATACAGTTATAGCGCATAGGAGAAGCGTTAGAGTGAGCGCAATTATTGGTGGTGCCACAGTTTATGCGAAGGATCTGAAGTGCGTTGTCGCCTTCTATGAAGAAGTGTGCGGCCTGCGTTTGACTTTGCGTGAACACGATTTCGTCGTGCTAGAAAACGGCCAGCTACAGATCGTGATTGTCGAGATTCCCGAGCACATTGCAAGGACGTTCGAAATTTCTTCGCCGCCAGTTCGCCGCGAGGACTCCGCCTTGAAACTAACGTTTGTGGTCGAGAATGTCGCTGCGGCCCGAGTCACGGCCTGTAAGCTTGGCGGAGTAATTGATCCGAAGGAAAAAGAGTGGGAATTCCAAGGCATGCTCGTCTGTGATGGACATGATCCGGAGGGAAATGTGATTCAGGTTCGAGAGCATGCGCTATAACATTTCATTCGACACCGACGGCTACGCCGCCGGTCAACTCAGCCGTTAGTCATTGAACTACTTATGGAGAAAATAGAGATTCCTTGGAATGCCCATAAGCGCATGTTGATAGTGGTGGCAGTGTTCCTGCCGTTTATCTTCTGTGCTTTCCTTACTAATGGAGTCTCAGCATTCGTTTTCTATGGAGCGGTCCTTTTTCCGGCAATGCTGATTTACGGCTGGAGCTTGTGGTTCAGCCCGATGACGACAGAAATTGATCTATCTGCCAAGACCGTTGTGCACCGCTATCGACCTGTATTTGGTAAAGGCCGTATCAAGTCCTATCCACTGAACCAATTTCGATATGTTCGCAGCTACCTAACAATTGGGCGCTTCCCGGTGAACGTGGTAGAACTGGTGACAAACTCCGGTGGCGAAGCACTATGCTTGACAAAATTAGATCCAACTACAAATGCTAAATCGTTTTTTTCAGTGCCACGGGAAATCGAGGCCGAAAGAGCCAAGGAAGTACGTGAAAGCGTTGCATCCACATGTGGATTAGTAGATCAAGGATTTCTTGGCTGCCGTATGACAGGATACCAAATGCACTAGGAGGAACAGTGCTTTTAACTCATCGTTTCCCACTAACGCTCCGTGCCAATGAAATCATCCGTTAGGCAGCGACCTCATAGACTGAAATAAAGCGAATTAAGTTATGGCATTGGAGCTTTCTAAAGAGGATCGCCAACAAGCGATCGAGTCGATTCAGAGGTATTTTCGCGAGAATTTTGACCAGGAAATCGGCAATATAGGCGCAGGTGCATTACTCGGATTCTTTCTGGAAGAGGTGGGCCCACTTGCATATAACAAGGCTGTAAAAGACGTACAGTCCAGTTTGGAGCGAAGAGTTTTGGAGCTGGATATTGAGATTCATGAAGACGAATTTCAATATTGGTCAAAGCAAGATGGCGCAAGGCGGAGGCGTTAATGGAAAC
>DATLIB010000076.1:0-3213 GCA_035539595.1 Noviherbaspirillum sp. | reverse complement strand
ATGTAGCGCTTTGCACAACACCATGCTGATCTCGGTAATCGTCACCACTTACAACCGGCCCGATGCCTTGTGCGCCGTGATGCGCGCACTGTTGGCCCAGACCGATACGAATTTCGAAGTCATCATTGCCGATGACGGTTCGCAGGAGGCGACGCGCGATGCAGTGCTGGCGTTCAGCACCGCGCAACGGGCAAGCGGCCTGAAAAGACTGGTGCATGCCTGGCAGCCCGATGCCGGCTTTCGCGCCTCGGCGGTACGCAACCTCGGCGTGTTTGCCGCGCGCGGCGAGTACCTGGTTTTCCTCGATGGCGACTGCATCCCGCGTCCCGACTTTGTCGCGCGCCATCGCCTGCTGGCCGAGCGTGGTTTCATGGTCTCCGGCAGTCGGGTGCTGTTGTCGGCACCATTGACGCAACAGGTCCTGGCGACACAGGAAGCAGTGCATGCGCACAGTCTCTTCTACTGGCTGCTGCAACGCTTATCTGGCAAAACCAACAAGCTGGTGCCGCTGCTGCACTTTCCCAACAGTCCGCTGCGCCACTACCGTGCCGTCAAATGGAACCGCATCAAGAGTTGCAACCTCGCCATCTGGCGCGACGATTATGCTGCGGTGAACGGCTTCGACGAAAGTTTTGTCGGTTGGGGCCATGAAGACGCCGATCTGGTACTGCGCTTGGCGCGCCATGGCATCCGACGCAAGGGCGGTGCTTTTTCCACCGAAGTGTTTCATCTGTGGCACAGAGAAAACACGCGCGCGACCGAATCGGAAAACCGCCGGCGTGTCGAGGAACGCATGCAGACCGGCGTGGTGGAGGCAGAGATCGGGTTGAAGGAACACCCGCACGCGGACGAGCGGATTACAGTCGTTGTGACGTAATTGCCGCCCCCCAAGAAGGATTATCGCGGGTGAGCAATAATCTCCAGCACCTGCTGCGCCACGCTATCCCAGGTGAGTTCCGTGGCGAATGCCAGATTTTCCGCACTCGTCTGCTTCCAAACGGCTGGCGCTTCGAACGCCAGGATGGCTTCTTTCCATGCCGCGTTATCGAGGAAGGCCGCATAGCGCGGATGCCCCTTCGCCCACACGGTAATGCTGGGCAGCTCGTGCGTGATGACGGGCACGCCTGCCGCCATCGCTTCCAGAATGGTCAGGCCGAAACTTTCGAGATCGGTGGGATGCAACAGCAGGAAGGCTTGCCGCAAGAGCGCGATGACTTCGTCCTGGCTTTTCCTGCCGTGGAAAACGATGCCCGGCGTCTTGCCATGCCTTACGAGCAAGGCCTCCTGCAACGGACCGTCGCCGACCACGTCGAGGCAATACCCTCGCTGCGCAAGGCCGCTGTGGGCGAAAAAATCCGCCAGCCAATCGACATGCTTGCTCCTGTCCAGCCGTCCCACGAACATCAACCTGCGCGACGCCGGAAACGCCGGTGCATGCTCGGGGAAAAACTGCGCATCCACCCCCAGCGGCAGCGACCGGATATCGACGTTCCACTTTCTTTTCGCCCGCGGCGCTGCCCGGTAGCCGAAAAAGAAAACGTCCTGCGCCGGTACCTGCCTGAAAAAACGCCGCAGCGACACGCCGGGCAGCAAATGCCGGAAGCGCTCGCGCAACGCGGGATATTTCTTGGACAGCAGATACGCATCGGCTTCGTAAAACGTCACGATGGCATCGTAGTGCGTCAGATCGACGCCACTCTTTGCCAGCGAACGGAAGAAGCTGTAGCTCTCGATCTTGAAGCGGCTGGTCATCAACAGTTTGCTGAGAACCCGATTGCGCTTGGTATCGCGGCCCCAAAATGGCACTGTCACCAGTGAGAAGCCGTCCGCAGGGAGCAGTTCCTCCTTGTGCGGCTCGCATGTCCCGGCCAGCACGGTCAGACTGACCTGCTCCTTCAGGCGCTGACTGAGCTGGTTGACGACCGTTTCGGTGCCGCCGATATAGCAGGCCACCGTCGGGCAAATGAATAAAACCTTGAGCGGATCTTTCATCGTGGACGACCGGCAGCCTAGTTCTGCGGCAGCGAAGCAAACCGCCGACGCCACAGCACGGGACGCAGCGGCTTGGGTGTCCAATAGAACAGGACGTTGGCAACGGTCTTGTTTTTCATCCGGTAATCCTTGAAGGGCGTTTTCTTCAGCAGTTGCCAATAGCGCGGCGTGTAAGGATGCCGGCAGTGATACATCCACGGTTTTACCTTCTGGTTGAAATGCACAATCATCGGCGCCAGGTCTTTGGCGACTCTTCCCTTCAACGCCCGCTTCAGGAATTTCCGGTCAAGATTGAGGTGGTAGTTCCACTTTTGCGATACAAAGACCAGGTCGTTCTGCAACACCACATTCAGCGCGTCCTGGTCCGGAAAGCGCAGGATGTCGCGGTGCTGCACCATGAAATCGATGGCTTGTTCTTTCACCTTGTGTTGACGCCAGTAGTCCAGGTTGATCAGCATGACGCCCGAATTGAAGTAGCGCTCAGGCGACTGCTCATCCAGAGCATCCAGGTGTTTCGGCGCCCCGTCTTCCACCACCGCCGCGCCTTTGCCGGCGAGGTCCACGTTCCATAATTCGTCGAGCCGCCCTTCGACCACCACATCCATGTCGAGGTAAAGGACCTTGCCGTGTTCCTGGGAAAGCAGCTCCGGAATCAGGAGCCGGTAATAAATCGCGATGGTGAAATAGGCGATTTCGGGCAGCGTCGCAAATACCGAGTCGTCCAGCGACTGGCGCGAGAAGGCAAAACCCTTGTCGGCGGCATAGCGATCGATCTTCTCCGCGGTCGGTGCGCTCAGGGCGGAATGCAACAGATGAAACCTCACTTCGTCTGGCGCGTGATGCTCCAGCACCGATTGCGCAATCACAGGAAAGTTAAAGGCGTAGTTTTCGTCCGTACAGCAAACTATGTGAATCATTTTCTGTTCCTATGTCATACCAGTGCCAACGACGGCGGCAGTATCATCCGGCGTCTTTGCGTTCACCCTTGCGACGCCAAGAGCGCCTTGCGCTTGACCAGGCAAGCGCAAAGCACGGCCAGGAGCATAGCGTAAACCGTGTTACTGACGCGCCAGTAAAACATTACGTCGGTCAGGCCAAAGACAAAAAAACCGAGGCTGAGAACCAGCCCCATACCAGCAATGGTGCGCGTTTCCCGATCCGTGTGGCGGATGTCCCGCAAAAAATAAAAAGCGGGAACCAAGTAAAGGGACAGCATTGCCA
>DATLIB010000075.1:0-3128 GCA_035539595.1 Noviherbaspirillum sp. | reverse complement strand
CGCCACCTGCGACAGTTGATGGGTCATCTCGACTTCGCTCAACCACCCCCACACGCCATCCGACGCCAGCAGAAAAACATCCCGCGCCTGCAGCTCGCCCATGCCATGGTCGATCGCCAGACGGGAATCGAGGCCGACCGCGCGCGTCAGCACATGCTGCATCTCCGGGCGGTCCCACACATGGTCAGTTGTCAGGCGTGTCAGTACGCCGCCGCGCAGCAGATAGAGGCGGGTATCGCCCACATGCGAAAAATAGTAAAAGCCGCCGCGCAACACCAGCGCCGTGAGGGTGGTTGCCATGCCGGCCAGCTCGCGGCGCACCGATCCCTGCTGCTGAATCCAGCTATTGATGGACTTGATCACGCGGTCGAGCGACTGCGTGACGGACCAGGTGTCGGGTGTCGCGTAATAGTCGGCCAGCAGACCGCGCACTGTGTATTCGGACGCCTCCCGGCCGCCGTCGTTGCCGGAGACGCCGTCGGCTATCGCTGCCAGCAATCCCTTGGCATACAGTTCCGGCGCCGCGGGCGTGACCATGCCGAGAAAATCTTCATTGCGCGCGCGTGGTCCGGCTTGCGTGGCATGGCCAATGGTGACGGAGAGGGCAGAGGTCGAGGGCATCGATACTTGGGGACCGTCCAGGAATAAGTGTGCACACTTATTCCTGGACGGTCCCTTGGTTTTGTCATGGAAGTCTTGCCATTGCAATGTTCCATCAGATTCTTGCCGTTGTCATCGCGGCGCTGCCCCATGTGGTGCGCCAGCGCGTTTTGACGAAAGACAATCCGAGCAGCGCCAGTACCGCCAGCGTGGAAAACACGGTCAGACCGAACTGGTAACTGCCGGTCAGCTGCTTCGAATAACCCAGGCTGGAAGCGAGGTAGAAGCCGCCGAGGCCGCCCGCCATGCCGACCAACCCGGTCATCACCCCGATTTCCTTGCGAAAGCGCTGCGGCACGAGTTGGAACACCGCACCGTTGCCGGTGCCGAGCGCCAGCATGGCCAGCACGAACACCGCCAAGGCCAACACGTAGGACGGCAGTCCGAAGCTGGCAATGAACAGGAACAGCGCCGCCAGCACGTACATCAGCGATAGCGTCCGGATGCCGCCGATGCGGTCGGCAATCGCACCGCCCAGCGGGCGCACCAGCGAGCCCGCGAACACGCAGGCCGCCGTGAAATAGCCGGCGGTCACCGGCGACAGGCCGTACTGGCCGTTGAAGTAAATCGCCAGCGAAGAAGCCAGCCCGGAGAAGCCGCCGAAGGTGACGCCATAAAAAAACATGAACCACCATGCATCTTTGTCCTTCAACACATGCAGGTATTCGGTGAGCGGCTTCGGCGGCGGTGCGGCGGGCGCATCCTTGGCAAATACCCAATAGACGACCAGGGCCAGGCCGAGCGGAATCAGGCACCAGCCGAAAACGTTTTGCCAGCCGAAGGCGAGCGCCAGCGAGGGGGCAAACAGCGCTGCGAACGCCGTGCCGGAATTGCCGGCGCCGGCGATGCCCAGCGCCGTGCCTTGATGCTCCGGCGGATACCAGCGCGATGCCAGCGGCAGGGCGACTGCGAAGGCCGCACCTGCCACGCCGAGCAGGATACCGAGCGTGAGCATGCTGTCATAGGTATCGAGCCTGCCCAGCCAGGCCCAGACCAGTCCGCAGATTACGATCACTTGTCCGATGGCCCCTGCCTTTTTGGGTTGCAGGTGGTCCACCAGTACGCCCATGACGATGCGCAGCAGTGCTCCGGCCAGCAGCGGCGTGGCCACCATCAGGCCTTTTTGCGCGGCACTCAGGCCGAGATCGTTCGAGATCTGCACCGCCAGCGGCCCGAGCAACACCCAGACCATGAAGCTGAGATCGAAATAAAAGAAGGACGCGAGCAGCGTCGGTGTATGACCTGCTTTCCAAAATGATGTTTTCACGATGCTCCTTTGCCTCCCGGTTGAAATCCACAACGCAATATGCAAGCGCTGTGCCACCGCGCCAGTGCAGGGCGTTGCGCTCTCTCAACTGACATGCCCTGTCCGATGTTGTGCATCGCAACGGCATGCGGGCGGATTTGCACCGCCGAGGTGCGGCCTTTTCTTCATCGCAGTGCGTTTTCCGCTTGCGCGGAGTGGCACCGCTTTTGCTTATACGAGGACAGGGTCAAAACGCTTCAATGGCGAAGCGGAATGGAGAAGGAGCTTGAATGAAGAAGCTGAAGTTAGTCATGGTCGGCAACGGTATGGCAGGGGTGCGCACGCTCGAAGAACTGGTCAAGATTGCCCCTGATATTTACGACATCGTTGTGTTCGGCGCCGAGCCGTACGCCAACTACAACCGCATCCTGCTGTCGCCGGTGCTGGCCGGCGAACAGACCGTCAAGGACATCATGCTCAACGATGTTGATTGGTATGCGGTGAATAACATCACTCTCCATCTTGGCAAGAAGATCATCAAGATCGACCGCGTGAAGCGCCAGGTCATCGCCGAAGACGGCACGGTGGCGGAATACGACCGCCTGCTGCTGGCTACCGGCTCGACCCCCTTCATGCTGCCGGTGCCGGGCAAGGACCTGCAAGGCGTCATCGCCTACCGCGATATTCACGACACCAATGCCATGATTGAGGCGGCCCACGTGCATCAGCACGCAGTCGTTATCGGCGGCGGCCTGCTCGGCTTGGAAGCGGCCAACGGCCTGAAGCTGCGCGGCATGGACGTCAGCGTCGTGCATTTGCCGCACTGGCTGATGGAACGCCAGCTCGATCCTGTCGCCGGCAAGATGCTGCAAAAGTCGCTGGAAGATCGTGGCCTGCGCTTTCTGCTGGAGAAAAATACGCAGGAAATCGTCGGCGACGAAAACGGCCGTGTGAAAGCGATCCGTTTTACCGACGGCCATCACCACCAGTTGCGCCGGCACCTCCAGGCCGTCGGCATCCGCCCCAACACCGCGTTGGCAGAATCGGCGGGGTTGTATTGCAATCGCGGCATTGTGGTCAATGACACCATGCAGACCTACGACCCGCGCATCTATGCAGTCGGCGAATGCGTGAACCATCGCGGCACCGCCTACGGCCTGGTGGCTCCCTTGTTTGAAATGGCCAAGGTATGCGCCAACCATCTCGCCAACTTCGGCATCGG
>DATLIB010000074.1:0-3591 GCA_035539595.1 Noviherbaspirillum sp. | reverse complement strand
TTGCTGCGGTAGCTGCACCGCCAGCGGCTTCTGTATCGACACCCGCCCCGGTGCCGAAAGAGCAGGGTCTTGCGGCGCAGCCTGTCGTTAATGTGGACGCCGCTCTCGCTCCGTCACCGGCGGTCGATGCGACGCCGAAGGAGGGTGTCCTGCAGCAGCGCCTGGCGGTGACGCAGGCCTGGCTGGACAAGGAAGGCAATGACCGCTACAGCATCCAGCTCATCCTCGAAAACGCCGACAATCCGGCCCAACTGGAGCGCCTTCTGCGCAAGATCGACACGGAAGTCGGCCTGGAACAGGTGTACGTATATCCAACCCGCTTGGGCGGCATCGCCCGCTTTGGCATTGTCTATGGCAGTTTTGCCGTACGTGCCGAGGCTGTTGAAGAAATGAAGCGCATCTCGCAGCAATGGCGCTATCAGCCGCAATTGCGCACCATCGGCGGTTTGAAAAAGGAAATCGCGCGCAGCAGGAACGATGGCGTGGCGCAACAGGCAAAAGGCGGACCGGCGTAAAGGCGCCGTTGCTCGCAGGATTCTGACTTAAAATTCCAGCTTGAAACATTCCGTAACGCAATTGCCTTGATTGGGTAGCGATGACCAGATTCGCCTTCGTTTGGTGTGGATGTACTTTGCTGGCCGCATGCACGACGCCGCCCATGCCTTCTTCCACCGGGCATATTCAGGAAGCGCCGCGTCCGTCCGGCAGCATTCCGCAGCCGGTCAAGCAGAGCCTTGCCCTGAGTCCGCCCAAGCCGGCGGCCAAGGTGGAAACCTATAGCGTCTCGGTTCACAAGGTGCCGGTGCAATCCCTGTTGTTCGCGCTGGCGCGCGACGCCAAGCTGAATGTCGATATCCATCCCGGCATTGAGGGCAATGTCACGCTCAATGCACTCGACCAGACCCTGCCGCAACTCTTGACGCGCATCGCCAAGCAGGTGGACATGCGTTACGAACTGGACGGCCCCAACCTGGTGGTCCTGCCCGACACGCCTTTCCTGCGCAATTACCGCATCGATTACGTCAACATCGCCCGCAACACCACCAGCAACGTCAGCATCGCGACCCAGATTTCGACCGCCGGCAGCGGTAGCGGTAGCGGCTCTGGTGGGAACAACAACTCCACGACCTCGGTCACCAACACGTCCAACAATCGCTTCTGGGAAACCTTGGCCCAGAATATCCAGGACACCCTGCGCGAGACGGACAAGGTGATTCCCGAAAACGGCGCACCGGCGGCAGCAGCAGCGGCAGCGCCATCGGCGCCGACATTGACTTTCAGTCTGACCGGCGCGCCAGCAGCAACCGGGACTGCGCCCGCAGCCGCTGCGCCGGGGGCGACCAACCCGACAGCCCCGCGCGGCAGCCAGTACCGCGAAGCGGCCTCGGTCATCGTGAACCCGGAAACCGGTCTGATCGCGGTACGCGCCACCGGCCGTCAGCACGAAAAAATCCAGGAATTCCTCGACATGGTCATGTCCAGCGCCAAACGCCAGGTGTTGATCGAAGCTACCGTCATCGAAGTCCAGCTGAACAACCAGTATCAGCAGGGAATCAACTGGACCTCGCTGAGCAGAAGGGCCGACGCCACCACCACGGTGGTCCAGGCGCCGCTCGGTGGCGGCCTGCCGTCCGGCGTCACTCCCGGCACCACGCCCGGCGCGTTCTTCTTCAACTATGCCAATACCACCTCCAAGATCGGCAACATCGCCGCCACCATCCAGTTGCTGGAATCGTTTGGCCGGGTGAAGGTATTGTCCAGCCCGAAAATCAGCGTCCTGAACAACCAGACTGCGTTGCTCAAGGTGGTGGACAACCGCGTCTATTTCACGATTACCGCGACCACCACGCCGCCCCAGGATGGCATCGCGCCGATCACCACCTATACCTCGGAACTGCATACGGTCCCGGTCGGGTTCGTCATGAGCGTGACCCCGCAAATCGCGGAAAGCGATGAAGTGACGCTGAATGTGCGGCCCAGCATCTCGCGCATCATCGCTTTCGAGCAGGACCCGAATCCCGCCCTGGCGAACGCCATCGTGCCGGTGGTGAGTCGGGTGCCGGTGATCCAGACCCGGGAAATGGAATCGGTTCTCAAGGTGGCGAGCGGCCAGGTTGCCGTCATGGGCGGCTTGATGCAGGACACGACCAACAACCTCAGGGACGGTCTTCCTGGCATCAATCAGGTGCCCGGTCTGGGCGATGCCCTGAGTTTCAGGAACGAGACCACCAACAAGACGGAATTGGTGATTTTCATGCGACCGGTGGTGGTCAAGGAGGCGAGCCTGAGCGGCGACTACAGCAGCTTCCGCGACTTTCTCCCGGACGGTAACGCTACTGCCGATGTCAATACCTACGGCGCGGCACCGTCCACTCCCGCCAGCAAGAAGGCCGCCGACCAATGAGCTTATTGATGCAGGCACTCAAAAAAGCCGAGCACGCCAAGCAAAAGCAGGCTGGCCTGCCCGAGCGCGGCGCGCCAGTGTCGGCGGAGATGCGTGACACGCAACCGCTCGCCTTCAGCGAGATTGACCTGTTGCCGCTCGACGACGTGCCTGCCGGTGCTCAAGTCGATGACGGCACTTCTTCTGCGCTCGGCAAGCTCGACCTGTCCGAGCCGACCGCAGAGTTGCCCGACCTCGCCCCAGATACAGCCCCTCGCATCGACCTGCCGGCTGCGCTGGAACTGGTTGCCGCCGACCCACTGGAAACAGCGGCAGCAGAAACAAGGCTTGAGCCTGCCGCTGGCGGCGTGCATGCCGATTCGGCGCCAAGCGAGTCGGCGCAAGACAGCACATCGCAGGCACCCATGTCATTCCCGACAGTGCCGCCCGCTGCCGCATGGACGGAGCCCGCCGCAACGCCTGCTCCTGCGCCAGTGCAACAGCCGCATGCCGAGACGATTCCTCCCCGCGTCACGGCAGCCCGACAAGCCGAACCACCGCGCGAACCAAGCGTCGCGCCAAAGGCCGAACCCCGAGTCGCAGCACCGCGGGACACCCAGGCCGGTGACGACCAGCGCGCCGTCGCGCAGCAACAGGCGAAGAATGTCTTTGCCTCGAAAGCCGCGCCCGGACCGCGCCCCTATGGGCGCTACCTGTCCATCGCCGGCGCGACGCTGCTTGTCGCTGCACTGGGCGGCGCTGCGTGGTACATGACGGCCGACCAGTTCATCGCGCCGCCAGTGATGGCGCAGATGGAACCGACTCCTGCACAGGAACCGCCAATGCCGCCCGACGCACTGGCAGCGGCATCCGATGCCCCTGGTGCGGTCCCGGCGGTCGAAGCACACGCGGCGACCGGCAACCTGCAGCCAGCCGTGGCAGCGGTTGCCACAATCGCTGCCGCGACTGCCGTAACTGCGGCCCCGGCTGCGGCCACCTCGGCCGTGGTGCCGGATGCGGTGCGGAATCCGCAAGTGCCTGCGCCAGTTCCCGCGCAAGCCGAAACTGCGGCCTATACCGTCGAAACGGCCGGCATCCAGATTCGCCGGAGCACGGACACCAGGCAAATCCTCAGCGCGACCAGCCAGGCGTATCAAGCCTTTTTGGCGGGCGAGTATCAAGCGGCAGAACAGTTGTACCGGCGTTCC
>DATLIB010000073.1:0-9812 GCA_035539595.1 Noviherbaspirillum sp. | reverse complement strand
CCAGCGCATGGTGGCGCATGACGGTTGAACCAGTGGTCACGAGAGTGGCATTGTGCTCGACGTCGATCAGGTTCCAGTCGTATTCGGCGGCACGCAGCGGCCAGCGCTTGAATAAGCCTTTCAGGCCGGGCTGGGTTTCGCGGAAGATGCGATAGACCTTTCTGTTTTTGCGATCGAAGATGGTGGGCTCGTCTTCGGGGCTGAAGAGCTCAAGGCGCGTAGTCCATATGATCATGAAGACGCCGAAGGCGATAAACATCAAGGGGAATACAATTGCAATCGTGTCAAAAACATTATGACTAGGCGCATTTACTTCCTCAATAAATTGCCAAATACCAAATCCAAATCCGAGAGTTGCTCCTAAAATTCCAGCAATCAGTGACAAACCTCTCAAGCCTTGAGGTCTGGCCGTGTACTTAATGGCGTGAGCGTAAATTGTTTTGATCAGACCAAAAGATATGCTCTTTGCGCAGGCTTGCTCTGATTTGTCGTAGCGTTTGACAATGCCTGTTACCTGACCATCGGGTCGTTCCGTATCGGTGCTTTGTCCCGCCCAGCTCGTTGTCTCCCCTTCAACTGGGGCATAGTGAGGTTTGACGTGCTCGCCATGGCGAGTCAATGTCGGCGCGCTCATTGCGCCATGGCAGCGTCTTGCGCTACAGGTTCGTTACTCTGGGTAGACTCTTCTTCCGCCCCATTCCTGATCGCTTTTTGCAACGCTTCAAATTCCATCTTCCAATTTCCTTTCGGGAACATGTCATCCCGTTTGCCATCAAAAAAGATGCCGGGATCTTTGCCGAAGTAGCTGCGGCTAATCCACCGTTGCATCGGAGTTGGTGTCAGCGCGATCGCGCCGATCTGAAGCGCCATGCCGGCGCCGAGAAGCACCAAGCCAATGCCGGATACCGTCAAAGCGGTACCGCCTACGGTTGCCAATACGCCGCTGGCACCAACGCGTACGGCAATGGTGCGTATCACTGCTCCACCAACACCACGGGCAATGAGAGTGTCTGCTGCAACGCCAGCCGCCATCATCGTAGATGTTGCTGCAGTCCCTACAAATGCGAAGTTGGAATATTTGTATAGTGTTGCAACGTTGGTATCGCCATTCTTGCTTGCATCCCGCTTTTTTGCCCAAGCCCCCACCGCATTCACTGCACCACCAGCCGCTCCGGCGATGTTGGCCATAAACCGCAAAGCACCCAACCCCACACTCTTGGCCGCCACTTGTTCTCCTGCCTGCGCCACCGTGCGTACGTCAACCGCGACGGCCCACATTTGTAACAGTCCGCCCAACGTTCCTGCCGTGCTGTCGTAAATTCCGTACCATGCATCGCGAACCTCGTTGGCGGTTTTGGCGTTGTCGAGGGCATGGAGACCGTTGATCAGACCGATGCCTTGTGCCATAAGGCTGCCAATCGCCAGCCGGCCTTCCATCGTCATGGCGATGGCACGTACATCCTTGGCTGCTGCCCCTGCCAGTGCCTGCCGGACGGCATTCACCGCCTTCGTGCCCAGGCTCGCTTGCTGCGCATAGAGGCGTAGAAACTGCTGTTCCGATAATACGATGGATGAACCGGTCGCTGCTGTCATCGCCGAGATGGCTGCGGGTTGCCCCAGTTTAACGCTACCAGTAGCAGGATCTTTGGTGAGCGCGGAAACATTGCCTTGGACAGTCTTTAGGCTGTCGGTATCTGTCAGCAAGGTCAGGGAAATTTTTATGCCGTTGGCGCGATGCCTTTTGATGCGGCTCTTGCTGGTGCCGAGGGCTTGACCATGACGCGCGCGCAAGACGGCGAGCGCGTCATCCGCACTCACTTTCATGGTAAGGAGTACGGGCACCTTTGGTGCCTGGCCTTGTACAGCGCCTTGTACTGCCAGCTCCAGCGCCTGCTGAATGCCCCACAGATGTTGCAGCTTGCCGAATGCCCGCGTGGTACTGATGCCGATCTCAGGGTGACGTGCTGCCGCACTTAAAACGGCACCGCCAAGCGCGGTCAACTGACCAACGCTGAATGCCGCCAGAGTGTCACCCATCCAACTATATTTCTTGAGTACCGCACCACCTTTCTTCAACTCACCCAAACCCTTGAGGAAATCGTAGGTTTTGTCGCGCATGCCGTCCGTTCCGGCATCCCCTGTAAGCTGGATGTGGACCTCGTCGATCACCGCTTTCTGGTTGCCGGTTAATGCACGCAGCACGACCGCGGATTCATCGGTGATGGGCTTATCCAACATCGCCAGATAAGTGTCGAGTGTTGCGCCGGTCGTAATAGGCGCCGGCGTGTTGATGTACTGGTTCTCTTGCGCATACACGCGCCCCGGGCTGTGGTGCTTCAACGGGTCGTTTGGGTCATGGGGATCGAAGTGGCTTTTGAAGTAGGCCAGGGTCCGTTCGTCATCGGCAGCGGTACGCCAGTCTTCTTCAAAATTGGCCAAGGGATTGTAGTGTGCTGCTTTCATGCGATCTTCGAAAGTTTTTACCCAGCGCGCACGCTCACTTTCATCGTAATGAGGCGCCATTTTTGACCAGGTCGCTTCGGTTTTTTTCCTGGCCCAAGCGGCGGCGCGCTCGTCATGATCAGGGTAAATTACTCGTCCCATGTCGCTACGTTCAAATATGTCCTTATAAGGCTTGAGCAGCACTGAGCCGGAGGAGCGCTGGACGAGCATTTTTCTGTCTTCCGCCGTGAGCGCTTGCCATTCAGTACCGGCAGGCCAAGTTTCGCTATCGAATTTTGCCTTTGTTCTGAGCGGGCTGACTTGTTCATAGCTGTCGAGCTGATTGGCATCGAGAATGACGCTTTTCAAGCCCATCAGCGCATTAGAACTATTGAGCGGGTGGGCATTCTGCGGTTTCTCGATTTCTTTCTTGGCCAGCTCGTGCCTGCGTAGCCGCAACGCGTTCAGCTCCGCGGCAATCCCTATCGGATCGCGCAGGACCACAGCCATTTCTTTGCCTTTCGTCTTGGGATGGCAGGCTGCCGCTCGTACCAATTGTTCTGCCAATTTATCCACGTGCGATGCCATGCTGCTGAATGTGAAGTCGTGATCGACAGCTTGGCTGATTCTCAAGGAGGCAAGCGCGCATTCAAGCACTTTGCTTTTGAGGTTGGCCGCAGTGGGTTGGAAGGTATTCGGAGAACTTTCCGCAAGCGCGACCTTCTGCATGACTTCAGGATTGGCCCTGTTCCTGGATCGTGAAGTGTCGTTCCACAAGTTGGCGCTGTAGGCAATCCATATCTCGCTGATCTTGTGCGCCTGCGGGATATTGAGCAACTTCATGCCGATGATATTGTGGTTGTTGCTCGTGCATGCGACATTGGTCGGCTGCTTGAACCATTCGCTGCTTTCTGGGACAAGGTCGGCTTGTTCGGTGACGCGATACACGAGCCAGTGTTTCATGCCCGGTGGCGGATTGGCGATATAGACGTGTACGTAACCTGCGCGCAACAGGCGAAGCGCAAAACGCGATTCAGTAGGAAGCCGCTTGGGCAACAAGCCTGCGGTTGCGGCATCGTCACTTATCACAGCGCTTGTGCCGGGCGGTACCAGTTCTCCACGCTTGGCGATCGGACTGGGGCGCAGTAAAAGCAAGGACAACGTGCTCTTGTTGCAGGTGTCGCAGTTATTCTTTGCGTTCGTCATTCGTTTCTTCAAAAGGTGTCAGTATTCCGCTCGGGCAGGAACCCGATTATGGGATTAATGCGGCATTGTTGCGTGCTACGAAGTACGTAGAAACGTGCCGATCTCGTCCAACAAGTACCGTATCGGTTCAGGTGGATTGTCTTCTGTACCATGCTGTGCCAGCAATGCCTGCACCGCTTCATTCAAGGGTAGAAGAGGATGCAGCAGGCTCAATGCCGCCCAAACAACCTCGTCGATCGGACGGGTGAATCGGTGCGGCCAGCGCACGGCAGCCTGTCGTGCGGCTGCGATAGATTGGCGCACCGGCGCATAGAGTTCTTGCGCTGGCTTGTGGCAGAGATCGGTTTCATCCATACGTGCTGCTTCGCCGAGCCATTGCGCCATCGTGCGATGCAATGCTTCGCCTTGCTCCATGCATCGCCATTCTTCCCGGTTGAGCCGCAATGGAGTTGGTTTTTCGCTTGAGCTTTGCAGGGTCGTGAGATGGCCTTGCATATCCAGGTAAATCCACCGTTGCAGTCTGCCAAACTGACCGGCAACGCGATTATCTCCGGCAACATGACGCAGTAATGCGAGCACGCGTCGGTCGGCCAATCGCAGGTAGGTGGCCCGGGTGGTGGCTTCGGTATTTACCTGTAATAGCAGCGATAAGGTGCGCGCCAGTTGAGGCAGATGCATACTGCTTTGCAACCAACCTCCGATGCGATGAGCAGCCGCACCTTCGCCATCGAGACCGTCAGTAAGCGCTGCGATGCGTTCGGCGTGTGCCAACGTCAGGGTTTCTTCGAGCAAGGGGTCGGATATTCCCTGCAACTCAATTAGGTAAGGGTGTTTATGTGCCGGTAGTGGTACGTTTTTGGGAAGCTCGACCCGTCTCACGGGGCGTTGCCACAGAGCTTCGCGCTGGGATTGCGTGTCCGCACCATATGGCGTTGCTCCGGAATCCGGTAATGGTTCTCCCAGCATGGGATCAACCAGTACAAGTATCGGTGTAACCGGATCAAGAGTGGCACGCAATTCGTGCATACCCGCCAATGAGACATAGCCTTGCTTGTAAGATGTTTTTTGCTGCATCGCCCTTCCTTCAGATAGTGCTAGCGCCACCTGCACCGGCAGAGGCTTGAGCGCTCGGGCATTCTGCAAGTTCCCCCTTCGGCAATGCCGCCAACGCCGGATTCAAACTGGCCGGTCCCCCCAACTCCTTCATCGCCGCCCTGAACTCCACCTTGCCCGGCGCATGAATCTCGATATTGCCGCCGCCGATCTTGACGTAAGCGCCGCCCGCCGTCAGCAGGATATGTTCCTTGGCTGCCGCCTCCACGCTGGCATGGGTGCTGCTGATATGGAAGTCCTTGTGTGCCGCCGCTTTCAGTTCAGCGCTTTGCGCCTGCACCTCCACCTTGCCCTGGGCGGCATGCAGCTTGATGCCCAAGTCGCCTTGCTCCTTGCGTTTCGCCTTGGCGTCGCCGTAGGTAAACAAGCTGATGCCGGAACGCACCGCCGCCGCGAAATGGCGGCCCATGGTGGCGCTGACATCGACGTCGCCGGTCAACGTCACCAGCGAAGCGCTCATGTGCATATCCTGCGGCGTCAGCATGGCGATGCCGCCCGGCGCGCTCATCGTCAGGTCGGGACGGCCGAAGACGGGTGCCGTGCCCGCGCCGCCGCCCTCCGGCGTGCCGGTGCCGACCTCGGTGTGCGCCAGCGAAGCGATGGATTTCTCCAGCCGCTGTTCAGGTTCCTCGTGTTGCGCCTGGTTCAGCGCCTTGCCGACGAAAGCGCTGTGCTTTTGCGCGGACTCGGCCAAGTTTTTTTGCAAGGCATGCGCCTGTTTCAATTGCGCGTGCGCTTCCCGCGCATCCATCTGCGCCGAACTCGCGTTCGGGCGCGCATCGGCGGAAATCAGCAAACCCTGTCCGGCACGCAGCGCGCCATACGCCTCGGTGCGCAGCTCCGTGCCATGGCCGTGGCTTTGCTTGCGTGCATTGTCTTGCTGGCGCTTGATGAAACCGAGATTGAGTTGCGTCTGGTGCTGCGTGGTGTGCAGCCGGGTGCCGACCTGGCCGGTGCTGTCGTCGAAGACCAGCGCGTTATAGCCGCCCTGGCCAGTCTGGCTGTGGCCGATCTCCTGCGTCTTGAAACCGGCCAGGACCGCATTGTGCGCATGCGCGCCGCTCTCACCGGCGAACCAGGCAGGCGCGTTGCCGATGGCCGGACCGGCGCCTTGCGCGGCCTGATTGCCTTGCGCATCGGCCATGCCCTTGCCGTTGTACAGACTGCCGACGATGACCGGGCGGTCGATGTCGCCTTCCAGATAATCGAGCACCACTTCCTGCCCGATGCGCGGCAGGAAACTGCTGCCGAAGTTGGGACCGGCGGCCATCTCCGCCACCCGCACCCAGACATAAGCGCCGTCGTTGCCGGGCGCGTTGTCGCCTTGCGGATGCGCACGGCGGCTCTGGCTTTGGCTGCCGCGCTGCCAGTGCATCTGCACCTTGATGCGATGGTCGCGCTCGGTGGCGAGGTCCTGGCCCGGCTGGCCGACCACGATGGCGGTGTGGACGCCGGTGACGGTCGGCCTAGGATGCAGCAAGGCGCCCCGGCCGTCTTCGGTCAATGGCCGCCAGGGGATATCGGCGCGCAGGGCAGTGAAGCTGTTCTGGTACAGCGGCTGCGGGTCGGCAACGTCGGCTGTCTCTGCCGGCGTCTTGTCGCTGATGCTGTTGGCGAACAGGCCGTCGATCAGGGTGCGCGCTTGCGAAGACAGATTGTTGCGGCCCTGGTGCCGCACGCTGATGACGGCGAAGGTGGCGGCGGCGTCGCCTGCGGTCTGGCGGTCGGCATCGTGGATCGCATGATCGGTCAGGACGAAGGTGGTTGCCGGTGCCAGCGTCCTGACACTGCTTTGGCTGCGATAGGTTTTGTTGCGGGCTTCGAGCGCTTCCAATTGGCGTCGGGCGGTACGCGTGATGTCATCGCTGCTGTCGAAGCGCCGCTGTCCGGGGAAATCGGTCCAGGTCAGCGGCGGGACGTCGCCGTTGTCATGGGCGGTATCGACGTGCGTGGTGATGACGGTGGCCTGTGTTTCATTCCAGCTGCCCAGCGCAATCGCATTGGGCAGGGTGTGGCGCGAGGCATGCCATTGCGTGATGCTGTCGGCGCTTTCGGTGGCGGCGGCGCGGTGATAGCGAATCGTGCCTTGCACATTGGGCGTGAACGCGCCATTGTGGTCGGCGATGACCAATTGATGCGTGCCGAAGGACGGGCTGGCGGTATCGCCGCACTGCTCGAACCAGTAGAACAAGCCTTCCTCGGCCAGCAGGCGCTCGACGAAGGCCCAGTCGCTTTCCTCGAACTGCGTGCAGACGTCGCGCACCTTGTACTGGCTGGCATCGCTGACCGCCAGACGCCAGGCGGGAACCAGCTTTCCCTTGTCCTGATAATCGGAAAAAATTTCTCCCAGAATGTCGAACAGGTTTTTGCCTTGCCAGACATAGGAATCGCGGCGCAGGCGCAGGAAAGCGGTCCATGGTTCCAGCGTGATGCGATAGCGCGCGAAACCGCCTTCGGAACCCAGACGCTCGAAGGCGGTGACATGTCCATGAATGGGGCGCAAGTCGGTGCGGCTGTGCTGCGTCAGGATTTCCAACAGGGCGGGCTGGCCGAGCAGACGGTTCAAGTCGAGATGCGCGTCGGTACACAATGCCTCGATGCGGAAACAATACCCTGCGCTCAGTGCCTCGTCGCCTTCCATGCGCTCTACCAGCAGCTGGTCGGCGCCCAGCGAAGTGAACAGGCGTAGGAGCCTGGTTTCCTGGGTGTGCTGTGCCAACGCAGTATGCAGGGCATTGACAGTGGCTCGTAGGGTGTCGTTCATGGGTTTTTATTGTTTGGAAGCGCGGCGGCGGGATGCCGGCGGGAATGACGTCGTTATCAAAATATAAATCTTTTGGGATGATAAAGTAACCGCAGGGTAATGTCACCCGGGGCACGGGACATCCTTCTTGGGATGCCATGCGCGGCGCCTTAGGGGCAGCTCACTCGGTCGTCGCTGTTTCTTCACAGGAGTGTATTTGCCCGCCGAATGCGGCAAGCCAGTGCGTAGGACTCAAAAGACAGGGTATGAAGAGAAACGCCGGCACGGGGCCGGCGGTAGGCAGCAAGGCGAGCGGCAGATTGGAAAAATTTCCGCTGCGGCCTTACAAGGGTGCGGGGTGGAGAATCAGCGAGGGCTCGTTTTCGAATCGCCTTTCAATGAGGTACTGTCCGGCTCCGATCTCGGTTCGGAGTCCGCCGGATCGAATTTTGTCTTGTACCCGAATGTGTCCTTATCCATTCCGCCAAAATCTTTTTCTATTCCCATCGCCTTGGCCAAGTGTTCGTTGGCGCCCGGTGGATGTAATTCTTTTACCAGCTTGTATAGCGGGCTGTCAGAATCAGGTATGGTGTTGCCATACTTTTCTTTCAAAAGCTCTTCCGCTCTTTTCGTGGCCGGTTTTTGAAATGTCTTATCGACGCCGGCAATGCCTATGTTTTTTACATAATCAAGCGCCTGCTTCTGAACCGCGGCTTTTTCTTCAGGAGTCTGTTGGATTGCCGCCTTGCCGTCTTTCTGGGGCATCTGTTCTAACGCCTGTGGGTAGATAAAACGCGTATAAGTGAGGTGACGTTCCCCATTGAGGTCTTTCTTAGCCCCCTCGCAATAGGTTTGCAAGCTGTTGAGGAATTTCTCTACCTTGTCATGGTCTTCTTGGTCGATACCCTTCTCATTCAATTGAGAACGTGCCGTCTGAATTTTTCCTAACAACGCGTCATATTTGGCTAGCGCATTGTTTATGGGCGTTTCGATTCCTGGAAGCTGCTTTTCTGGCGGAATCTCTAGTTTGGCATTCAGCTTCGACAAGTCCAGCTTATCGGTCGAGGAAACCCCTTTCCCTTTGTGGCCACTCTGCGCGCTCGTTTTGGAATCCCTGCTAAAGAGCCGCTGCATTTGTGATGCAGTACTCCTCTTCATGGAAGACAGGGAAAAGATTGAGGAGAGAGAACTCTTGCTGCTCGACGTCGAGTTCGATACCGAAGAAACGCCGGTGTTGGTCGAGGAGGCGGTTGATGCCGTGTTCGATGAGGAAATCGACGGCGTTCTGCCGGAAGAGAAGGAGGGGAACCGGTTGAACATAAGATTTTTCCTCGCTTAAATTGCCATGGCCGTCCAGTGCCTTCCGAGGAATAGAACTGTCTCCAGGAAGACGGACACAAAACGGTTGCAAATGAGCAATGAATTCTCCCAGCGTCTTGGCCAAACCAAGGCCCGCGCTTGTCGCAACTCGTTGCTAGTGAGTGGCAGTGAACAATGCAAAGTTCCATCGCCGGTAGCGGCGAGGGTGGGTTTGCCTGGATGGCATTTGATCGTCAAGCGCGGGTGTGCGCATGTTGGATTGTTCAGGGCGCGGCGCCTTAGGAACGTGCACGGAATAATTTCCCGATTTGGACGCGTCTGGCGAGATGCAATGCAAGGCGCGAGGAGGAGTCATAGCGAGCTATGGCGACGACAAGCAACGCCGCAGTGCGCCCGTCAGACGTGGAACAAATCGGGAAATTATTTCGTGCACGTTCCTTATGTGTACGTGCGTGCATCCTCGATCACCTTGCCGTCGTTAGGCAGAGTGCCGGGAGCCACCAGCGTCAGTTCGCCGCGCAGCTTGGTGACGTCGCGCATGGTTTCCACGATGGCGTCGGCGGCGATCGCAGCCGGCTCCGCTACTTCGCAATGCAAGGTCATGACGTCGTTCGCCATGGCGCCGGTCACGACCAGGCGCGCTTTCAGGATGGCCGGATGGCGTTGCACGATGGCGGCCACCTGCGAGGGATGGACGAACATTGCGCGTACCTTGGTGGTTTGGTCGGCGCGTCCCATCCAGCCTTTGATGCGGGTGTTGGTGCGGCCGCAGGGCGAGATGCCGGGCAGCACCGCCGACAGGTCGCCGGTGCCGAAGCGGATCAGCGGATAGTCGGGATTGAAAGAAGTAATCACCACTTCGCCGACCTCGCCGTCGGCCACCGGGTCGCCGGTGCCGGGGCGGACGATTTCCAGCAGCAGTTCTTCGTCGAGCACCATGCCGGGATGGACCTCGCCATCGGTCTGCGTTTCGTAAGCGATATTGCCG
>DATLIB010000072.1:0-8214 GCA_035539595.1 Noviherbaspirillum sp. | reverse complement strand
GTCATTAGCTTTAATTCTATTGATGTTGCGTTTCCATGGATCATAAAAAGCTGCAGCTATTCCCTCTGCCAACATCATTGCCTGGTCTTCGTCGTTGTTGCCTTTATTTGTGTTGAGAATGTGAAAGTTGCCGATGATTTCCGATTGGTTTTGCCTATTTTCCAATTCCACTTTTGCGGCCGATATCCCTGCTTCAAGTAATGTGAGCAGTACTTCTTGCCTCGAAAGCGCGAAGTCATCGGAAAATTGCTCTACAAATGATAGAACTTCATCTGGGACGCGCACGGTGAGCGGACTCAAGCTCTTATTCTTTGCCACGGACTGCGTTATTAACTCTTTTAGCTTGTTCATGTTTCCCTCCAGTGAATAGGAGGTTGAAGAATAACATCATTTATTCTTGTGTGCATCAGTTATGCATCATAAAAGATGCAAATCTTAGTCAAATGCGAATTTTCCCAGTAGAGACACGTCAGAATGATGTATTGATAGACACTATATTGAAATAAGGTGACCGATCCCAGTCCGGTTAAACACCTTCCAATCCGAATGGCTAACAGCACGCTGGTCGCCGATGACCAACGCGACAATGACACCGGCGTACTCCTTTTCCGGCAGGGCTTCGAGAATCCCTTCGCGTAGCCATGCGCGCGCGCGTTGAACCACATGACGAAAACCCGGGACGAAAGCATCCAGCCGCCGATTTTTGAGCGTAGCGCGCTGATCGGGCCGCACATAGCCGGTGGCACGTACATTCTGTTCCAGCAGCCACACCTCATAATCGAAGCCGTGCGGATTGGCATTGCCATGCGGACGACGCAGGCGTACTGTCAATTGCCACCGCTCTCCAGGCTGCACCTTGCCAATTTCCTGCATCTCGTCCATGCGGAATGCTGAATACCACGATAGCGCCACCCGACCAGGCAGCGCCGGCATTCCCTCTCCCGCATCGATAACGCGTTCGACCGCGAAATCAAAGCGAACGCCACGCTCGAAATACTGTGGCAGGCTATCGATCGTACCGATTACGGTAACGTCTCTCCCTTCCCACTCCTTTGGCAACTCACGGGACAAATAGTGTTGCGCAAACATGCCGGCCCAAGCGAAACCGAGGACCATGCCGGCCACAGCAAAGAGTGTGACACGCTGCCAAGCCTGCCTCATACGGCGAGCACCAGCAGCAAGCAACAAAGCGGCTATCAACGCCAAGCCGAGCAAGTAGAGAGATGGCAGCCTGGCCTGCCATTGCAGCAAGCCTGCGCCTGCGACAAAACCGATGATGATGCTGCGCATCGTTCTAGCTCAGTCGTACAAGTCTGGGAAGTGCCGTGCGGGCATTATGAGAAGTAAGCTGTGCGATCACATCGGCTGTCGCACCGCGCAAACTGGCCATTGCCCGACCGATGCGCGGTAACTCTTCAGGACTATTCCGCTGCGGGTGGAGCCATGCTGGAGAGATATCCGGCGCGTCGGTTTCCAATACCAGCGCGCTCTCCGGCAGATCGCTTGCAAGCCGGCGGATTTGCAATGCCCGGGTAAATGTCATGGCACCGCCGAAGCCGAGCTTGAATCCCAAGTTAATAAAGGCTTCGGCCTGCTGAAAGCTGCCATTGAATGCATGCGCGATACCACCCGGCACGACGATCCGACGCAAGTATTTAAGAATGGTGTCTTGCGAGCGGCGTACGTGGAGCAGGACCGGCAAATCGAAGTCCCGTGCGATTTTCAGTTGTTCGTAGTAGAAACGTTCCTGCTTTTGGCGCATGGGAGCGTCAATCAAGCCGGGCAGAAAAAAATCCAAACCGATTTCGCCTACAGCAACGAAACGTGGGTCCGACATTGCTTGCTGCACAGCCGAACGCAGCACATCCAAATCATCATCCTTGGCCTGCGGGATAAACACTGGGTGAATACCAAGCGCATAAACGCAATTTCCCTGCCCTTGCGCCAGATTCTGAACTGCCGCGAAATTACCGCATTCCACCGCAGGAATCACGATCGTCGAAACGCCCTGCTGCGCTGCGCGCAGGGCGATCGCTTCCGAAGTGCCAGCAAATTCGCTGGCGTCGAGGTGGCAATGCGTATCAATCCACATACGAATGCAAGCCGTCCTCCGACAGTCGCAAGATGCGGTCGCAATGGCGTGCAAGTTCGATGTCGTGCGTTACGATGACGAAAGCGGTGCCCAGCGTACGCGACAGTTCGAGCATGAGGTCGAAAGTTTTATGCGCAGTCGCACGATCCAGGTTACCGGTCGGCTCATCGGCCAGCACACATGCAGGCTGCGTCACCAACGCCCGCGCCAGCGCTACTCGCTGCCGTTCCCCGCCCGATAGTTCGCCTGGCAAATGCGAGACACGGTTGGCAAGGCCGACGCGCGCCAGTATCTGTTGCGCCTTCTCATGTGCTTCCCCACGGCTTTTCCTACTGATCATCAACGGCATGCCGACGTTGTCCAGCGCCGAAAATTCCGGCAGCAGATGGTGAAACTGATACACAAAACCAAGCGAGGCATTACGCATTTCGCCTCGCGCTTTTTCCGTGAGGTTGGCAACATCCTGGCCAAGCAGATTCACGCGGCCGGACGACGGTGTTTCGAGGCCGCCGAGCAAATGCAAGAGCGTCGATTTTCCAGACCCGGAAGCACCGACGATGGCAACCCGCTCCCCTCGGGAGACGCTGAAATCGACCCCCTTCAATACGTTGACCGAATACTTCCCTTGGGTAAAGGTCTTGGAAAGACCGCGACAAGACAATACGATTTGATCCATCGTCATTCCAACGGTGTTTGTATGAATGCCGGCAAACTTTCACAATAGGCCGACAACTTTTCAAGTTGCGAATAGCGCCCAACAGGAAACTCCGACGCCAGCATGTACTGCGCAAAGCGCAGTACGATCGCCGTAGTAACATCCCCCTGAGTCAGTGGCTCACCTGCCAATGCTGACGATGGCGGTAATGCCTCCAGCATGCCAAATGCTGCATGCATTTGGCCGATACAACGCTCCAGCCAGGGCGCGTAGGAAAATTCGGCGGGACGCATGGTGCTTTCATACACCGACTGCAAGGTTTTTTCTGCTGCCAGCAAGGCCATCGCGCATTGCTGCTGGACATGGCGGCGCGATTCTCCGAAGGCTGGCGTAAGGCGCTTTTCCGGCGCCGCTTCACCTTCCAGGTAATCAAGAATGAAACTACTTTCCATGAGACGTTCGCCGCTGTCCAGCACCAGCAGCGGCACTTTCAAGAGAGGATTGATCTTGCGCATTTCATCCTGATGGCGAAATACCGACAGCGCGATATGTTCGAACGGCATGTCATACAGTCGCATGGACACCGCGACACGGCGCACATAAGGGGAATCGAACAAACCGATCAGCTTCATGGCCTCTCCTGCTTATTCATAACGCAATGCTTCCGCCGGCCGCACACCCGCTGCGCGCCAACTCGGATATAGGGTGGCAAGAAAGGCCAATACCACTGCGACGCCACCGATTGTCCATACATCCGGCCAACGCAGATCGGACGGCAGCGAGGTGATCAAGTAAATATCTTTCGCCAGGAACTGCACGCCAAGCAGACGTTCGATGAAGGGAACAATGACATCGATATTCAAAGCGACCAGCACGCCTCCTCCAACGCCAAGTGCAGTGCCGAGAAGACCGACCAGCGCCCCCTGGATCATGAAAATCTTCATGATTGATGCCGGCGAGGCACCCAAGGTACGGAGGATAGCGATATCAGCCTGTTTGTCGGTCACCGTCATCACCAGCGTCGACACCAGATTGAACGCCGCCACAGCAATGATTAAGGTGAGGATGATGAACATCATGCGCTTTTCAGTTTGTACGGCAGCAAACCATGTGCGATTCTGCTTCGACCAATCAAGGATCAACAGATTGCCGGTCAGGATGCGCGACAGGTTCAATGCCACTTCGGGGGCGCGCTGCATGTCTTCCACGCGCAATCGCAATCCGGAAGGTGCGGTGAGTCTGAACATCCGCATGGCGTCATCAATATGAATAAACGCCAGGCTGGAATCGTATTCGTTATGGCCTGATTCGAAAATGCCGGCGACAGTGAATTGCTTCAGTCGCGGCAATACGCCAGCCGGTGTCACCTGGCCTTGCGGCGCAATCATCGTCACCTTGTCACCTACTTCAACCCGCAAGCTGCGCGCGAGATCCTTCCCTAGCACGATATTGAACTCGCCGGCTTTCAGATTATTGAAATCGCCCTCCCGTACCTGCGCTGCCACGTCAGAAACTTTCGGTTCTTCCTGAGGCAGCACGCCGCGAATCGCCACTCCACGCACCGAATCGTCGCGCGTCATCATTGCCTGCGCCGCGACGTAGGGTGCAGCGCCCTTCACCTCGTTTACCTGAAATGCCTCGCGTGCGGTCTCCCTCCAATCGGGCAAGCTGCCAGTGGCGTCGTAGACTTCCACGTGCGACAGCACGGACAACATGCGATCACGCACTTCTTTTTGAAAGCCGTTCATGACCGAGAGCACGACAATAAGCGCAGCAACCCCAAGTGCGATACCCGCCATGGAAATTAGGGAAATAAATGAAATAAAGCTGTTACGACCGCTGCGCTTGCCTGCGCGCGTATAACGCATGCCGACCAGCCATTCAAAAGGGAGGTTTTTCATACTCAAAAGAAAGCTCTGGAAAGAAGCTGCCTCGCCCTGTTAACAGAAGGTCATGTTATAGAACGATTGACAACACCCGATGCAGTCCGCAGTGTGCCATAAAACAAAACAACCAACAGGACATTGGGCAATGGAATCAGGTGTTGAGATTTACTTGCGAGAGACTCACCACTGCGGCGAGCATTATCACTAACATATCGTCTCGACAACGAGGCACGCCGCAAAGCGGCGTGCAGGCAGAGTCGCGGAATGGCCCCAACTGGAAAAGCTAACTGACGGCACTGTCCGGAATGCGCCGATGAACCAGCAGCAAAGAGGCAGCTTCAGCATTGCAGGCTGACATCCGTACTCGTGCAATGCTGGCATCAATATCGAAACCATTTTCTGCCAACCAGCCCCGATTGTAGTAGCTGTGCATATAGCGCTCTCCGCCATCGCACAAAATACCGGCGATGGAACCCGCTTTCCCGGCCGCCTGCATTTCAGTGGCAAGGCAGAGCATTGCACAGAAAATCGTCCCGGTGGAACCGCCACTTTTACGACCCAACATCTCGTCGAGATAATGCAATGCCCCCATGGAATGCGCATCCGGCACCTTCACCATCGCATCGACCACTTCGCGCACGAACGAAGGCTCGACCCTTGGTCGTCCGATGCCTTCGATATTCGAGCCTTTTCCTGCCGTCAACGTGGCGTCGCCATTCAGATAGTAGTCAAAGAAAACAGAGTGATCAGGGTCAGCCACGCAGATTTGCGTTGCATGACGCTGGTAACGAACATAGCGCCCTAGAGTGGCCGATGTGCCTCCGGTGCCAGCGCCACAAACTATCCAGGCAGGAATCGGGTGCGGCTCTTCCCGCATCTGTGAAAAAATGGATTCGGCAATGTTGTTATTGCTGCGCCAATCGGTTGCCCGTTCCGCGTAAGTAAACTGGTCCATGAAATGTCCGCCTGTCTCCCAAGCGAGGCGACGGGATTCACGCACCACCTCGCTGGCATCGTCAACCAGGTGACAGCGCCCTCCGTAAAACTCGATACGAGATATTTTTTCCGGCGAAGTTGATTTTGGCATGACAGCAACGAACGGTAAGCTCAGCAGTCGTGCGAAATAGGCCTCGGACACTGCGGTTGAACCACTTGATGCTTCAATGATGGTGCTTTTCTGGTGAATCCAACCGTTACACAAAGCATACAGAAACAGAGAACGCGCAAGTCGATGCTTAAGGCTGCCTGTCGGATGGCTGGACTCATCCTTGAAATACATGGGAATGTCAGGAAAAGCCGGCAGCAGCAACGGCACTAAATGGGTATCGGCAGAACGGTTGAAATCCGCCTCGATAATGCGGACGGCTTGCGCCACCCAGGTACGAGAATTCATCGGTTTCATCAGAAAAAGGTCAAACGGCCGGGATAGCGGGCTTCTTTTATCAACACTCGATCACATTGACCGCAAGGCCTCCGCGCGCGGTTTCCTTGTACTTGACCTTCATGTCGGCCCCAGTATCGCGCATGGTCTTGATCACCTTGTCCAGCGAAACAAAGTGTTTCCCATCACCACGCAATGCCATGCGCGCCGCATTGATAGCCTTGATGGACCCCATCGCATTACGCTCTATGCAAGGCACCTGGACCAAGCCGCCGATCGGATCGCAGGTCAGACCGAGGTTGTGCTCCATGCCGATTTCCGCGGCATTCTCGACCTGCTCCGGCGTGCCGCCCGTCACTTCGGCAAGCGCCCCCGCCGCCATCGAGCAAGCGACACCCACCTCCCCTTGGCAGCCGACTTCGGCACCAGAAATCGAAGCGTTCTCCTTGTACAGGATACCGATAGCAGCGGCAGTCAACAGAAAGCGCACGACCCCATCGTCGTTCGCACCAGCGATAAAGCGGTGATAATAGTGCAGCACGGCCGGAACGATGCCGGCGGCGCCATTAGTCGGCGCAGTTACAACGCGGCCCCCTGCTGCATTTTCCTCGTTGACGGCAAGTGCATACAGGTTGACCCAGTCCAACGTGGTCAAGGGGTCGCGCAAACTAACCTCCGGCTGGCTCGACAACTTGCGGTAGAGTTCGGCTGCGCGCCGCTGAACTCGCAGCCCGCCAGGCAAAATTCCCTCTCTTTCGCAGCCACGCTTGACACACTCTTGCATGACTTGCCAGATTTTCAGCAAGCCGGCGCGGGTTTCCTGCTCCGAACGCCAAGCCGTTTCGTTTTCCAGCATCAACTGACTGATCGACAAGCCGTTTTGCTTGCATAAGGCGAGCAATTCCTGCGCACTCTTAAAGGGATAACGCAACGCGGTCGTATCCGGCACAATGCGGTCCGAGCCCGCCGCCGACTCATTGACGACAAAGCCGCCACCTACCGAGTAATACACTTTGCTGTCCAGTTCTGCGCCACTGGCATCGTACGCCGTAAAGCGCATCCCGTTAGGGTGATAAGGCAACGACTGCCTTTTGTACAGCAACAGGTGCTCGCTTTCGACAAAGGGAATTTCCCGCTCCCCCAGCAGCTTGATGCGCCGAGTACTGCGGATCTGCGCGAGCTTGTCGGCCACGCTGTCGGTGTCGACAAGATCCGGCGCGTCCCCTTGGAGGCCGAGCAGTACAGCCGTGTCGCTCCCATGTCCTTTGCCAGTGGCGCCTAGCGAACCATACAGTTCCGACTTAACCGTTTCGGTCAGGGCGAGTCGCCCCTTCTCTTTCAAACCACTGACAAACTGCAACGCAGCGCGCATCGGCCCCACCGTATGCGAACTGGATGGGCCAATACCAATTTTGAATAACTCAAACACACTGATGGCCATGTCATCCGCCTCTGATTTTGATTTTTCCGTGATTGCAATAACACCCCTCTTATTGTTGGAGAGGCGCTAACAATTGCATGATTATGCATGCCGAACAAGCATGCGCTGATTGCTGTTAATTCTCAAATACCACCTTGCACACTACATTTGCAGCGGATTGAATAGTGGCACAATTATAGGAAGGTCAACAATTTCGAAGCAATCATAACAACGCATCACTTTTTTATTAAAGAAAAAATTTGCAACATCCTTACATGAAACGACGAACTTTTATGCAAATTATTCGCTGCACAGAATCACCGCCTCTCATCCGCGACGGCTAGTCTGCACCTTGCCGAAATACAAGTACGCAGCATCAGCACCCATCTTGAACCAGGCAGTCTGACGATAGATAAACACCGCCCCTGCTCTTCGCCCCTTTCCTCAACCGCGATCATCGCTGCGCTTTTGCCCTACAATCGCGCCATGAGTCAGCTAGATATTCTCCTCCCATTCGGTTTACCGCCAGCGGAACTCGCCGTCGATCTGCTAAAGGAACTAGACGCTCCCGCCTTCGCCACTATAATTGCGCGCACAAAATCGGGCGGGCCACCGCAGCGCGAGCGCTTCGATAGTTTCTCCCGCGCTTTGCCCCATGAAATCTGGCTTGCACGACAATTTGGATTAAAAAACGACCACAGCAGTCCCTCCATTGCGGCATCCCTGATGCAGGCCTTGCGGCTACCGCCAGCGTCTGGCACGTGGTTTGTGCTACATCCC
>DATLIB010000071.1:0-11483 GCA_035539595.1 Noviherbaspirillum sp. | reverse complement strand
TAAAAAAAACCATGTCGAGCATTCGACATGGCATGGGGAAATTCTGTTATTCGAGCTGCATGCGACGATAAAAACTTATCGCGTTCTGAGTTGGTCTTCTGAGCGAGTCGTCCGTCACTTCTTGTTTTTCATCCAACTACGCCATGGAATTCCCCGATGTTGGGGTTCCTTCGTCAACCCAACCTGCACGAAAGTTGAAGAGTGACAGACTACTGGAAATGCATCGCTGCCTAGGCCGCTTTTGCTGCCGCAGCGAGCAAGGCATCAAGGCCGAATTTCAGATCCTTAATGACGATCCCCAGCCGTCCCGCATCTGCCGCACTTGCAGCGGCGCGTCGCTCTTCCTCGAAACGTTGCACGAAACGCGACAAGCCCAGGTCCAGTTTCGCCTCGAGTGCCTTGGCGCGTGCTGCCAGCACCTGTCTACTCTCATGCAACGGGTCCTTGGCCAGCAACAGGACTATCTGGTCGTGCGCGATCTCCAGCTGGATATCTGCGGAGAAAATGCTGCGTACCATGCGTAGATGCGTGTCAAGCCATGCCGTCGAATGGTCAAACAGATTGATTGCCATCATCCCGCCCGGTCGCAGCGCCCGGTGGCAAGCGCGGTAGAACTGTTCGCCTGCCAAGGTGTCGGCGATACTGAATGTCTGGTCATAACCGTCTGACAGGATCAGGTCGCAACTATCTGGATGCGACTGAATGTACTTGCCGCCGTCGCCCGTCACGACGGACAATTTTTCATCGTCTTCCGGCACACTGAAATGCGAACGTGCGATGCGTACGATATCCGGGTCGATCTCGACTGCAACCAGACGCGTGCGTGGCAACCGGTTATAGATGAATTTAGCCTGCTGCCCGCCACCCAGACCGATCAGCACGATATCTTTCGGCTGTGCCAGAAAGGGGAGGGGCATGAGCATCGCTGCAGTGTAGGGCGCAACAAGGGCATCCGGTGCGGCCAGCGGCATCAGGCTGATGGCCGAATTGTCATTGCCCTTCACCAGCAGCAGGCGAAAGCCATCCGCATCCACGACGCGGTATTGGGTACCCTCGACCGGGTATTCGTTTGTAGGCATCCGCTTATCCTTTGTCATCGCCAACTCCCGCAGGGCGGGCCGGCTATTATCGATTGCTGTTTTCCAGCAGAGTGGCTTCGTAACGCGCTTTTTCGAAGCGCTTGATGAAAGCGGGCAGGCCTAGCTCCAGGCTTTCTTCCAGCGCATTGGCGCGTTGCATCAACACACCGTAGTCCATATCAAGCGGGTCCCTGGAGAGCAACAGCACGGACTGGCAATCCGAGACCGGCAACTCCATGTGCGCGGAAAAAATACTGCTGACCATGCGCAGGTGCGCGGAGCGCCAGGCATCGGAGCGCCGGTCCAGATTCAGCGCTATCACACCTCCCGGACGCAGTGCACGGTAGCAAGCGCGATAAAACTCTTCTCCCACCAGCGAATTCGGCACATTGAAGGTTTGGTCGTAGCCGTCGACAAGCAACACGTCGCAGCTGCGTGGGTGGTTTTTGATGTAATCGCAGCCGTCACCGACCACCACCGATAGCCTGTCATCGTCGGCCGGTACGTTGAAGTGACTACGCGCAATACGTACCATGTCAGGATCGATTTCGACCGCCACCAGTCGTGTTTCAGGCAGGCGCCGGTAAATGAACTTGGCCTGCTGTCCGCCGCCCAGACCGATCAGCACGATGTCCTTCAGGTTGGGTACCAAGGGCAGCACGCTTAGCATGACCATCGTATAGGGAACCACCAGCACGTCCGGCGCACTAAGCGGCATGGCGCTGTGCATCGAATCATCGTCGCCGACCATCATCAGGTAGCGATAGCCGTTCAAATCCACTATCCGATAAGGAGTACCCTCAATCAGCTTTTCGGGGAACCGGGTCTTGAATACGGATACGTCCATGTGATTCTCCTTGTACGCGTGAAATAGTTCGCCCCGTTGGCTTGTTCTCTATTCTCAATAAATTGTCTTGGGTGCAATGCAAAAATCAAGCACAGTCCTGCGACCAGAAACCCAGAGGAAACAAAGGAGGGCGGGATTCGACAGCTTCCCGTGTACTCTTGATTTCACTACGCCGATAGCGGGACTTGCAGATTTTTTTTGCGCCTTTGCCGGTTTGCGCCAACACACTGATCGTGCGCCGTACCGCTTCGCGCGTGATCGTGCCGAAGATGATGAGTTCCACGTAGAAAATTTTCTCCGGACGCTCGATCGCTGCGTTTTGCAGTGGGGCCATGTTGTTTCCTCCCATTCATCATAGGGAAACCAACTGGTCGGGCCTGACTCTCGGGCCTGCCGGGTCACCGGCCAGCGCAATACACCTGTATCGCTCATGGGTGGCGCCGATACGGCATCCGGTTCCATCCAATATGCAAAGATGCGCTACCGGCAACTTGTCGTTGAAACGGAATTCATTGCGAGGCCGTACAGAATCGGTATAACCTACCTCATCGAACCGTCTACATCATTGGGATATGACTTTTACAAAATTACGCACCAGACACATACCCGCCATGCAGGCCGAAGTGCAGGAGTATGAACATACTGCATCCGGCGCCCGCCATATCCACTTGGCGACCGACGAAGCCGAACTGGTTTTCCTGGTCGCCTTTCCGACCCTGCCGGAAACCGGCGACGGCCGTGCCCACATCCTGGAGCACATTACCTTGTCCGGCAGCGCGCGCTATCCCGTGCGCGACCCGTTCTTCTCCATGCTGCGACGCTCCACCGCGCACTTCATGAACGCGATGACGTATCCGGACAAAACCGTTTATCCGTTTGCCACCACTGACAAAACCGACTTCTTCAATCTGCTGGACGTCTATCTGGATGCAGCGTTTTTTCCGCGTCTCGATTACCTGGATTTCTTGCAGGAAGGCTGGCGTCTGGCCTTGGACGACGACCGGCTGGCTTACCACGGCGTGGTGTTCAACGAAATGAAAGGGGCGTTTTCCGATCCCCTGCGTGCATTGGGAAGCGGCATCAATGCGACGCTGCTCAAGGGCACCACGTATGCGATCGAATCCGGCGGCGATCCGCTGGAGATTCCCTCTCTGACGCACGCCGATCTCAAGACATTCCACGCCGAGCACTACCATCCGGCACAGGCAGTTTTTCTCAGCTCGGGCCGCATCAACCCGCAAGAAATACAAGGCGTATTGCTCGACCGGGTGCTGGGAGAACGGCCGGGCCGCATGCCACGCAAGCTGCCGCAACTGGCATCCACCTGGACTGCGCCCCAAGACATCACCATCAAGGTTCCCAACAATGACTACGGCGTGCAGATCGCCTGGCTCATGGGCGAGTCGGCCGATCCCGCACTGTATTACCAGGCGCAATTGCTGGAGGCGGGCCTGCTCAGCAATGCCTCTGCGCCGCTGATGCACGCCATGGAATCGGCCGGTTACGGTCGGCCCTCGGCCTTCAACGGTTTCGATGGTTCCAGTCGTCAACTCGTCTTCCATCTCGGCATGGAAGGCTTGACCAAAGAACAAGTCAGCACGGCGCGCCAGCGCATCTGGAGCGCTCTCGAGCAAACCGCCCGTGACGGCGTGCCGCCCTCGGTACTGCTGGCGACCCTGCGCGACATCCGCTTTTCACTGCGCGACGTCAAGGACAGCCAGACGCCCAATGCCTTGCGCCGGCTACTGCGCGCGCTGCCGCACGAGTTGTACGACGGCGACATCATGAACGGCTTCGACAACGATGCCATTCTGGCGCAGTTGCAAGAGCAAGTCGCGGATCCCGGATTTTTCAAGAACATGGTGCAAGCTCTGCTCGATGCGCCGACGCGCCTCGACGCCACCGTGGTCCCGGACGCGGACTACTTTTCCGAACGGCAGAAGATCGAAGAAGCATGCCTGGCAGCCTTGCATACCTCCCTTAGCGAGCAAGAAAAGCAACGTATCAGCAGCGAGTCGCAAGCACTGCAGGAGCGCCAGCGCCAAGTGGTAGACAACAACGTCCTGCCGCGCATCCGCCCACAGGATGTCAGCCCCGAACCCCGTCGTGCCATCTCCTTGCCCACGTCGGACAAGGGTGTCATCGCCGTTCCGATCGCCTCCAACGGCATCTCGCATGCACGCGTCCTGTACGACGTCTCGCATCTGGAAGAAGCCGCGTGGCCATGGCTGCAGCTCTATGTGGACGTGGTGCCCGAGCTGGGGCTGGGAGAGCAGTCGTATGAAGAAGCCGATGCCTGGCGTCATGATGCAGTGCCGTTCTTCGATGTCGATCTACAGGTATTACAAACGCAGGATGCGACCAATCCGCTACAGATCTATGTCGATTTTTACGCCAAGGGCCTGCGTGAAGAACATCAGGGCATCGCCGCCATCCTGTCGAAATCGATCCAAGTGCCGCGCTTCGACGAACATGCGCGGCTGGCATTTTTGATCGACAGCAGAGTGCAAGACATACGCAATGCACTGGCCGACGAAGGCGATCGCTATGCCCGCTGGGCAGCAAGCGCGCCGCTAAGCGCGGTGCGCAAGTTCGAAGAACACGTCTGCGGCACGACATCGTTAAGGTTTTTTGCCGACTTGCACCGACAATCGCAGACCAAAGAAGGCATCGCGGAAATCGCGCGCCAACTGCAGGCGCTGCATCGTCGCATCGTCAACGTTGCGCCCACGGTCATTACCGCCGGCCTGGAGCAGGACAGCCAGGCACTAGCAGACTTGCTCGACTTGCCAGCAGCGGGCTCCGACCAGCCGCCAGCACCTGCACCGGCCGACACGCACGCGCTCGCCAACGCCGCTCTGCACGCGCCGGCGCAAGTCAACCATTGTTTCGCCGCATGGCGCGTACCTGGCCTAGCCCATGCGGACGCCCCAGCCCTGTCCGTGCTGGGAGAGCTGCTCACCAACCTCGTGCTGCACCAAGCCGTGCGCGAAGAGGGCGGCGCCTACGGCGGCCAAGCCGGATACTCGCCATCCGCCGGCACCTTCGTCATGATGTCCTACCGCGACCCGCGCCTGGGCGCCACCTATGCCGACTTCGAACGGGCGATTGCCTGGATACTGGAAGCGGACTTGAAGCAGGAAAATATCGAAGAAGCGATCATCTGCGTCATCCAGGACCTCGACAAACCCCGTCCTCCGTTTGCCGAACTGATGTGGTCCTGGATCCAACAGCAGCAAGGCATTACCGAAGCGATGCGCCGCCAGTACAGGCACGGCGTATTGCACTGCCGCGCGGAACATGTCAAAGCCGCCGCCGCAGCCTGGCTAAAGGACAAACCATATAGCCGAGCGGCCTTTGTCGGCAATTCCGCTCAGGATCTGGCTGGACTCGACTTGACCGATCTGACGATGCTGGCTGCGTAATAGCTCAATTTTCAGTAAACGGTTCGGCTTCACATTCAGTCAGTTTTGGATGCGAGGCCAAACCGGAGATCCCTGGCGAAGGGTTTTCTCGTTGGGTGCTTTTGACTAAACGCAGGCACTATCGCAAGATTGCGGCCCCCCAAAAAAACGCCTCCAGTTAGGAGGCGTCCAAAAGCGTGAAATACTGGTTTTCTAGCTTGCTGCCGGTTGCAATGCAGCGCCCAAAAACAGCCGTTTGAACCATGTAAATAGGGGTAATCGTACTTTTCGTGCAAATTGACACGGTTAGTCCGCAAAGCCTTTCTGGATTTGGGTTTCCGGACACCTCCCCCTCTCTTCCAAGCGGATTTTTCTATTCCGTAAATTAATATTTTGCAAACGAATGTTGTTGGATAGAATGCCGTGTTCTTCATGCACGGTGCTTTTCCATGACCCACTACATGCTCCGGTACGTCGGTGCCGACTCCCTGCCGTCTCGCCTGTCGGATTTTGACTTAAAGCAATATTTTCAGCTTTCGCAGAACGATATCCGAGCGCTTTCCGACCGCTTCCGGGCCGACCGTCGCGTTGGGGCCGCCATCCAGCTCCTGTTCCTGCGTGCCGCCGGCCGCCCGTTCGACCGATACGCATCGATTCCCCGTTCCCTGCTTCGCTATGTCGGCGAAGCACTGCGCGTCGCCGCGCCAGGCATTGCGTCGCTACGGGCGATTTACGAACGTCGCCAAACGCTCTACGAGCATCAGGCCTGGGCCAGGGATTACCTAGACCTCAAGGACGTTGATCAGGAAGCCAGCGACCAGCTGGAGACTTATTTGCAGGCGCACGCCAATGAGGTTGTTTCGATCGACGAACTGGTCAAAGCAACCCAGCACTGGCTGTATCAGCACCGGCTGCTGATTCTCGGCGAACGTGCAATCCGTGACCTCGCCCGGCGGTGTTACGACAGCATTGAGCAAAAAATCCATCGGGCGATTACCGACGCGATTCCCGCTACCACCCTGTATCGTTGCCGTCAGGCCGTCTATGAGCGTCATGACGATCAGAGTTATACCGTCTTGGAATGGCTCAAGACGCCGCCCAAGCGCCACAGCCCCACGACATTGAGCGAGACGCTCGACAAGATTGCTTTCTTGAAGGGCTTGGGCGTCGACGGATGGAAGCTCGACGCCATCCCCCTGGAAAAGCAACGCGGCTATGCCCAGCAGATGCAGGTGCGGCGCCCAACTAAATCCAAGGAAATCAAGGAGACCACCGCCGTCATCGAACTTGTGTTCTTCCTGCGCATTACTCTTCTCGAGCTGACCGATAGCGCGATATACCAGTCCGGGCGCCGCGTCTCCGGATTGATCCGGCAGGCGTACCACAAGACACAGTCCAAGCAGGCCCGCTCCTCCGTCACCTACCGAGAGCGGCTCCTATCGATAAAGGCGATTGTTCACGATGAGCAGCGTTCCGCCGAAGAACGCCTTTCGGCTGTGGTGGCGCTTCTGGAAGATATTAGTGACAAACCGCAAAGCAGCCACGCCGCCTCGATGCGCGAAACGCTAATTGAAGACGCTAATAAGGTGCGTGCCTTGTTGCGTGCCGTGGACGGCTTGAGTTTCGAAGGCAGGCCCAACGAGACCACCTTGCAAAACCTGGCAGTCCTCAAGGGTTTCTATGCCGGCAAGGTCACCGAACTGCCACAGGATCAGGCTCCTTTCACCGATAAGGGGTGGCGCGATCTGGTCAGCGATCCGGACCGTAAGCGTGCTTTTCAAGCCTTGGAAGCTGCCACCATGATGGGCTTGAGCAAGGGTTTGCGACGCGGTTCTATCTGGGTCTCGCATAGTTTTTCTTATCGCGATCGTGACCAGATGCTGATTCCGCCCAAGACTTGGAATACCGAGCGCGACCGCCATCTGTCGCTATTGAAGTTGCCCAAAAATCCAGATGAATTCCTCGATCCGCTCGTGAAGATGATCGAAGCCGGGCTGGCCGCCCTTGCCGAAGCCAAGGAAAAAGGCATCGTCGAAATCCGCGACGACGGTTACCTTCACCTGTCGCCGCTGCAGGCGCTGCCCGACGATGGAACACCCAGGCGCACGGTCGAGCTGATGTTCAGGCAAATCGGCGACGTGCAGTTGCCCGATTTGATGATGGAAATCGACGCCCAGACCAATTTCAGCGAGATTCTGCTGGGCTGGCGCGCCAAGGATGAGCATGAGCTAGTATCGCTCTATGCCGCGCTCATCGCCCACGGCACGGAAATTGATGCCAAAAGCGTGGCGGCGATGATTCCGCAGCTTGATCCGGCGCACGTGTCTTCCGCCATGCGCGCTCTCGAGACGCCTGGACGGCTACGCCGCGCCAGTGAAGCAGTGGTCGATTTTCAGATGAAGCACGAAATTGCCGCGCTGTGGGGCAACGGCGAAAAGGCGTCCAGCGACATGATGAGCCTGGATGCGTCGCAACATCTGTGGAATGCCCGCGTGGATCCGCGCCGGCGCACCCACGCGGTGGGTATCTACACCCATGTGCAGGACCGCTACGGCATCATTTATGACCAGCCAATCGTGCTCCAGGAGCGCCAAGCCGGCGCCGCCATCCAGGGGGTGGTCCACTACAACAACAGCGAAGAACGCATCCGACTGCAACTATTGGCGGTCGATACACACGGCTACACCAACGTTGCCATGGCGATCGCCAAACTCCTGGGATTCGATTTGTGCCCACGGCTGCGCGACTTGGCCGAGCGCAAGCTCTACTTGCCACGCAAGCTGGAGGCGCCGGAGGAACTCGAGCGCGTGCTGATAAAGGAAGTGTCGCTCACGGCCATTCGCAAAGGCTGGGACGAACTGCTGCGCCTGGTGGCGTCGATTCGCAGCGGGCGCGTGAGCGCCAATGTGGCCCTGCAGCGATTCGGCAGCGCCGCCCATGGCGACCCGCTGCATAAGGCTGCCGACCATCTTGGCAAACTGCTGCGCACC
The DNA here is from genome assembly GCA_035539595.1 of Noviherbaspirillum sp. Taxonomy (GTDB): domain Bacteria; phylum Pseudomonadota; class Gammaproteobacteria; order Burkholderiales; family Burkholderiaceae_D; genus Noviherbaspirillum. The sequence continues at coordinate 3,163 of DATLIB010000071.1, read as the reverse complement.
TTGTTCTTATGCGATTACTTGAGCAATACGGATTTCAGGCGCGAGATCCATACGGTGCTCAACCGCGGCGAAACCGTGCACCAACTGCAGCGCGCGGTATATTACGGGAAGGTGCCGCCCGAGCGCGGCCGCCGGGCCAACGAAATGATCGCGATCTCCGGTTCGCACGTGCTGCTGACCAATCTGGTGATCGCGTGGAACACCCACCGCATGCAGGACGTCGTCGACCGCTGGCGCAAGTTGGGACAAGTCATCGACGATACCTGGCTGCGACGGATGGGACCGGTCCATTTCAGCCATATCAACTTCCGCGGCACCTTCCGCTTCGGCGTCGATCGCTATGCCGACGCACTGCTGCAGTCGCTGCCGAAATCGTCGCGTCTCCAGCGGGCGTAGCCATAGTGGCCGTGTGCAGATATGGGTCGAGCTTGCCGCCGTCTTGCATCACTCCACCACGCGCAAGCCGGTGTGCGACGCGGTGCCAGGTTGTACCGCTGGGCCGTTCTTAACCGGCCCTCCTGTTGCGTAGGACCTGCACCAGCGCCGAATATGCCTGTAGCGCACGTTCTTCGGCGTCCTCGCGGCTAACTATCGCTTCCAGCGCACATAGCAAGTGTTCCGCAGCCTCCATGTCACCTTCCCGGCAAGCACGTCGCAATACGGTCACTATATCGTCGGCCAAGGTAGATCTCTTCACGACTTTTCCTGAAGAGATCTCTTTCCGGGGCAGCTTGGGGCTTTTCGGTAGGAGCAAATTCTCTGTCGGCGAGCGTAGAACATGACCAGCCATCAAGCGGTCGTGCCGCGCAAGCGCAACGCATTGGTAATGACGGAAACCGAGCTCAGGCTCATCGCTAGTGCCGCAATGATCGGCGACAGTAATTGGCCGGTGAATGGATACAGCAGGCCGGCCGCCAATGGAATGCCCAACGCGTTGTACACGAACGCAAATCCCAGGTTTTGCCACATGTTGCGGACGGTAACGACGGATAACTGCTGGGCGCGCGCTATGGCGCGCAGGTCGCCCTTGACCAGCGTTACGTGTGCGCTATGGATGGCCACGTCGGTCCCGGTGCCCATGGCAATGCCAACGTCCGCTTTTGCCAACGCCGGGGCGTCGTTGATCCCTTCGCCCGCCATCGCGACAACCTTGCCCTCTCGCTGAAGACGTTCTACCAACGCCAGTTTGTCCTGCGGTTTTACCTCTCCGTGCACGTTGTTGATCCCGAGTTTTGCTGCGACCGATCGGGCAGTCGTTTCGCCGTCGCCGGTCGCCATCGCGATAGCGAGCCCGGCGTCCTTGAGTGCCTGCAAGGCTTCCGGAGTAGTCGCTTTTACCGGGTCGGATACCGCGATCAGTCCGATCAGCTTGCTGTCGACCGCCAGATACATGACGCTTGCTCCTTCGCGGCGCAGGGCTTCGGCTTGTGGCAATAGCGCATGCCAATCGACTTGTTCAGCATCCATCAACGCCGTGTTTCCCAACGCAATGCGATGTCCGGCGACTATCCCGCGCACACCGATACCGCTCGACGATTCGAACGATTCCGGCTTGTGCAGTTCGATGCTGCGATTGCGGGCTTCGGTGACGATCGCTTGCGCCAGAGGATGTTCGCTACCCTGATCGATGCTTGCCGCAACTTTCAGTACATCTTCCTCGCTAAAGCCGGGTGCAGGAACCACCCTGTCGAATGCGGGCCGACCTTCCGTCAGCGTCCCGGTCTTGTCGACGATGAGCGTGTCGACCTTGCGCATGCCTTCGATCGCAGCGGCATCGCGGAACAAGATGCCCTGCGTCGCCGCGCGTCCGGTTGCTGCCATGATCGACATCGGTGTTGCCAATCCCAGTGCGCATGGGCAGGCGATAATCAGAACCGCAACCGCATTGACGAAGCCGAAGACCCAGCTCGGTTCGGGGCCGAACATTCCCCAGCCGACTAACGTGAGAAGGGCCACACCGACCACTGTGACAACAAAATAGCCCGCCACCGTATCAGCCAATCGTTGCATCGGTGCACGGGAACGCTGTGCCTGCGCGACCATCTGCACGATCTGCGACAGCATGGTTTGCGCGCCGATCTTTTCTGCGCGCATCACCAGGCTGCCGCTGGTGTTGATCGTCGCGCCGATCACTTTGTCACCCTCCCGCTTGGTAACCGGAATCGGCTCCCCGGTCAGCATGGATTCATCCACGGCACCTTCACCGTCGATGACGAAGCCATCCACCGGGACCTTTTCTCCCGGGCGTATCCGCAGCACATCGCCGACATGCACATGCGTGATCGGCACGTCTTCCTCGGTGCCGTCGTTGCGGATGCGGCGTGCGGTCTTCGGCGCCAGTCCCAGCAGCGATTTGATGGCGGCGGATGTTTGCGATCGCGCGCGTAGTTCCAGGATTTGGCCCAGCAGAGTCAACGAGACGATCACCGCGGCTGCCTCGTAATAGACGCCGACCCGTCCATGGGTGGCAAAAGTCGCGGGGAAGATCTCCGGCGCGAACGTTGCCGCCAGGCTGTAACCATAGGCCGCTGCAACACCCAGACTGATCAGCGTCCACATGTTGGGACTGCGATTGGTGACCGACTGAACGCCGCGATGGAAAAACGGCAAACCAGCCCATAAAACCACCGGCGTGGCCAGCGCCAGTTCTATCCAGTTCTGGTATGCCAGTCCTGCAGGAAAGAAGCGATGACCGACCATTGCCAGTAACGTCACCGCGATGGTCAGCGGCAGTGTCCACCAGAATCGGCGCCGGAAGTCTGCCAGTTCCGGATTTTCATCGTCGTCCAGTGTCGGCATCATGGATTCAAGCACCATGCCGCAGATGGGGCAAGTACCGGGAGCGGAGCGCCGAATTTCCGGATGCATTGGGCAGGTATAGATGGTGCCTTCAGGTGCGGAGGGGGCCGGCTCGCTTTTTGGCTCCAGGTACGCTTGTGGATTTGCACGGAACTTGTCCATGCAGCCGGAGCTGCAAAAATGATAGTCCGCACCGGCATATTCGATAGTGCGTTGCGGGTCGGCTGCCACCCGCATGCCGCAGACCGGGTCAGTGAATGGTTTATCCGGCCTCGTCGTCATAGCGGCATGGTTCGGCGCCGAGTCGGTATCGTGGTGATGGGAGTGAGAATGCGTGTCCATACGCTCCTCCTGATTGCTGTGC
>DATLIB010000070.1:0-32227 GCA_035539595.1 Noviherbaspirillum sp. | reverse complement strand
TAAAACCTGGTACGCAGCCCGAGCACAAAGCTGCGCCCTGGCTGCGGCGCCGTTTCGCGCAGGACGGAGGTCGCCAGCCGAATGTCTTCGTTTAATAGATTCTTTGCCAATGCGAACCACGTCCATTGCATGTTGCCGCTTCGGGCTGTAAAGGATAGGTTGGCGTCGACTCGCGTGTATGACGGCGTCACGGTGCTTTCAAGCGCGGCCAGGCGGTTCTGCCTTTTTGCGTGAACCAAGGATAGGCCGCTGCGCCATGGGCCCTGCCGGAATCCCGCCTCGAAACCGACGCGTGTTGCCGGTTGCAATGGCAGATTGCCAGCATCGTCGAGTTTGCCGCGCGAGGTGTCGGCAAATGCGCGCAGCGACGGACCTTCGCCACGCAGGTTGTAGCTGATCTCCGCCTCGGCACCGCGTATGGTGGCTTTTGCCTGCGACCAGAAACGGCGCCTGAATTCCGCGGCCGCATCTTCATTGCCGTCTTCATCGACGGTGCTGCCATCGCCGCGGCCGAAGATATAGTTGCGCACCCTGTTTTCAAACAGATTGGTTTTCCAGCGTACCTGACCTTCTGTTTTTTGCAGGGTTAATTCCAGATTGCGCGAGGTTTCCTTTTGCAGGCTGGCGTCGCCAATGTCAAAGGTGACGGTCGACTCATGCGGGCCGTTCGAATACAGCTCTTCGATTGCCGGTGCGCGTTGTGCGAGCGAGAATGTCGCACCGAAGCCATAGCCACGTTTGAAGGACCACAATCCGCCTACGGAGTAGGAGGCGAGGTGAAAACTTCTTTCTGCAGCGTCAGTATCTTGCGGTTTACGTTTGACCGACTCGGCACGCAAGCCGGCGCTGGCACGCAGCGGCCCGAAATCGCGCTCCTCGACCAGAAACGCTGCTACTGAAGACGATTTTGTCACCGGCACCGTATCCGGTCTTCCGCTATCGGCTGCCAGTGCAGAAAATTTGGCATGTTCGGTCTGTATGCCAAATGTGCCGTGCCAACCGGCGAGCGGCCGATGCGTCAGTTCCCAGCGCGTTTCGAGCGCTTTGTTCAGGAAATCCGTTGCTGGCGTGCCGTCTTCTTCCTTTTCCGTGTGCTTGTAATCGCTGGCACCGATTTTGAAGCGAATCGATTCGGCGGCGCCAAACGGCTGCTTTAGCAAGCCGTCGATATCGACGCGCGTCTGCGACAGATCGATGAAGGAGCGCTCGTCGGTCGGAATGCCGTAATGATCTTCACGGGTGTCGATGGATGCGCCAAGGTGGCCCCAGCTGCCGATATGCGACGCGCCGAAGCCGAGGCTATGGGCGCGAGTGTACGAGGACGGCAAGCGGCCGGAGGCGGAGGTGGCGTCATCGCGCGTCGCAAAAGCGGGAATGCGGTAGTTATCGGTATCGCGGCTGCTGCCGTCGAGATGGAGACCGATATTGCCTGCGGAGCTGTCTGCCGAAAACGATACGCTCTTTTCCTTGTCGACGGAACCAAGCCGTAGTTCCGCCTCACCGCTGATTCCAGGAAGCAATTCCGTTGGAATGCGGTCGTTCACGATGTTCACCAGGCCGCCGATCGCTCCGGAGCCATACAGCAGCGCTGCCGGTCCGCGCAGGATTTCAATCTGACGTGCGGTTGATGTTTCGCTAGCGACCGCGTGGTCGTTTGACAGCGTCGATACATCGGATACCGTCATGCCGTTTTGCAGAATCTTTACACGGGGTCCTTCCAGGCCGCGGATGATCGGACGTGATGCGCCGGCACCAAACCCGGAAGCCGAAACACCCAGCTCGTTCGCCAATGTGTCGCCCAGCGACGTGCCGAGCTTGGTGCGCAATTCATCGCCAGCCAGTACTTTGGCAGGTGTCAGGATCTGGTTGTTTTCGTCGCTGTTGAAGGGCGTCGCGGTGACAACTACCGCAGGCAGCGTTTTTTCCGTCTCCTGTGCAAAAGAAGAAACGGAGAGCGGGACGAGCGCGGATAGCACCGCGCTCGCCATCAATGTACGTTGAATGGCCATGATAATTTCTGAAAAAAGGAAGGTCGCGAGGGCGCAGTCGCAAGATGCGATGCGTTCGCCGAGCAGTTTTTTTGACGCTAATTAGCGTCGAAATACATCAGGCAAGAGGTGGAGCGCGGGAAGAAAAATGGCAGGCCAGCGGTGCGTTCCATGAATCGAACGCCGTCCATAGGGCCAGGACGTAAGCGCTGGCCAAGGGCGCTGTCGCATACGGGTGGATAACGATCGTATCGGCGATCGCCGCCGCATCGAAGGCGACGCAAGAGTGGCGTGCGTCGGTGCTGCTTTTCTCTGTGGGTGGTGAGGAGGTATGAAGGGATTCATGAGCAAATCCGGCATGCTCGATACGGTGATGCAGGCCCGACCACTGTGCGAACAGTATCGCCACCAGCAGCAACGCTGCGATGGAAGCGCGATATAGCGAGGAGTGCCGGCGCAATCCCATTCTGGCTTACTTGACCGATGCCGGTGCAGCGTCGGTCAGACGGTAGTACATTCCCATCGGGTCATCCTTCAGCACGCTCATTTTGCCGGAAACGATGATTGGATCGAAGGTGTATTTGATTGGTGTTTTCGACTTCACTTCGACGACTCCTTCCGGCCCTGCCGGCATGCAGTAAGAGCAGCTTGGCGGCGTGAGCGAGAGCAGAAAGTGCTTTTGCTTGTCGCCCGGCTCCAGCGGCATCATGAAGCCTTGCAGCTTTACTTCCCGATTGTTCAGCGCCGTAATCTCTTTCGAGAATTCCGTCAGGATGCGATTCTTTACTTTGGTTTGCTTGACCTGCGCCAAGGTATTCCAGGACAGCACGCCTTTTATTTCAGGCAGGGCCTGCATGGCAGGAGGTGGCGGCTCTGCTGCGGAAAACGCCAGTGCTGGAACAGCCAGTATGGTCACGGCTAAAGCGCGTAGCAATGTTTGCATGACATCTCCTGAAGCGAGAATGTGACTCGTTGGTTGTATGTTCCCCGGCCTGCTTAGTGTTTGTGCTTCATGCCGCATAGTTTGCCGATGGCGATGCCCTTGCATGCTTTCAGAAGGTCGGTGTGACAGAGTTCCTCGTCCTTGCCGGATGCGAGGCACTGCGCCGCTGCTTCGTGTGCGGCGGCAATGGCCTTGTGCTGTTCGATGACCGCCTTCAAGTGCGCGGGATCTTCCTTCGCGTGTACGGATAATGCGGTTGCGGCAAGCAGCAGGGATAGAAGCAGTTTCATTCCAGTCTCCAAAAATTAATGTGCGAGAGTTGTTGCAATGTCGGTCCGGTAAGCGCGCACTGCCGGCAGCAGTGCTGCGGCAATTCCGATGCCGGCGGCGATCAGCGCCAGCCAGGCTTCATCAGGAGCTACGATCCACCCCGAAAGGGCGAACTGCTGATCTTCCGCCAGCATGCCGGCGACGAGTGCAAGTGCGCCATGGCCGGCGATCCAGCCGATGGCGGCACCTGCCAGAGCTAGTATCAGTCCTTCGGTCAGCAATAGCGACAACAGTTTCATGGGCGGCGCGCCCAAGGTACGCAGAATGGCCATGTCAGTCCGGCGTTCTTCCAGCGCGTTGTACAGTGCGGCGAACATGGAAAGTGCCGCCGATACCAGCATGACGACCGCAATGCCGCGTAAGACATCGACGCCCACGCCGAGTATGCGGAATAGTTTCGCCGACTCGAATGCCGGCTGTGCTGCCTGCAATGCGGTCTGGTTATTGATCATACGGGGCAGCATCGCCGCAGCCAGCGGTGATGCATATTGCACCAGTAATGCGGTCAGTTCGCGCTCTTCATCCATTGCCGCCTTTTCCTGCACATCGTTAACATCGATGCCATGTTCGATTTCATGCACGCGCCACACTGATGTGACCGGCGTCAACACCAGACGGTCCAGCACGGTACCGGTTGGCTTCAGGATGCCGATCACGGTGAATGGTGCATCGCCATGCGTTTCGCCGCCACGTGCGAGGCCGTGCGCACCGGTGAAACTGCCTCCCAGACCGAGACCGGTTCTGGCAGCGACCTGCGCACCGAGTACTGCTTGCAGCGGTGCCTCGAACATTTTCCCCTGCGTTAGCGTGCCACCATAATGCGCGACGTAGTCCGGGGTTGTACCGACGATACGAAAACCCTCATAGCTGTCGCCAAGCGCCAGCGGAATGACTTTCTTGACCATACGGTTCTGGGCCAATTGCGCCTGCGCGGCAAGCGGAATATTTCCCGTAGGGATATCGATGTGGTACACCGATGACAGGATCAGCTGCAATGGCGAGCCTTTTGCACCGACTACCAGGTCAATACCCTGTGCATCGCGCAAGGCGCCGTCTTGCAATTGCTGCGAGGCGGACAGGACGAAACTCATCATCGCAATGCCAATGGCCATCAACAGCAGGTTGATGGACGTCGTCAACGGCTTGTGCCGTAGCGATTTCACGGCAAGCGAAAATGCGTTGAGTTGGTTCATGCCGCCTCCTGTGCGGTAGCGCCCAAGCGCAGCACGTGCGCTGTGGGCAAGGCCGCAACAACACGCGCATCATGAGTGGCTACCACCAGCGACGCGCCGCCTTCCGAGGCTTGCCCCAGCATTAGCCGAATGGCTGCCGCGCAGGCGTCATCGTCGAGGTTGGCAGTCGGCTCGTCGGCCAGCAGTAATGCCGGGCGGTTGAACATGGCGCGTGCAATGGCAACACGTTGCTGCTGTCCTTGACTGAGTTGATGTGGTTTTGCGTTGGCCTTATCCGCCATGCCGATTGCGCCCAATAAGGCGCCTGCGCGGTTCATGTCGGCTTGCCGTCCATTCGCATAGGCGGCAAGCTGCAGGTTTTCCAGTACCGACAGGCTCGGAACCAAGGCGAATTTCTGGGGCAAAAAGCCAATCGTACTGCCACGCCACGCGTCGGCGGCGTGGGCCGAAAGGGCGCCAAGCTCCGTGTCGGCCACACGCAATACACCCGCCTGTGGTCGCAGAATTGCCGCCATCAGGTGTAGCAGCGTGGATTTACCGCAGCCTGACGGACCAAGAATGATCGCATGCGCGCCAGCTGCCAGCGAAAAGGCAGGAACGCTTAGTAACGCGTTGGGCGAACCGGGATATCGGAAATTGAGATGGGTTATTTGCAACATGGTTGCATTATAGCGCGGCAATGCCGGCTACGACGATGCCTCTCACAACTGCTGCAATCATAGCTTTCCGAAGACTTCGCCAAAAACACTCTCCAGAAAGCAAACAAGCGCAGAACGCGGGGCGTTATGCGCTTGTTGCATTGTCGCTGCAGAATCCGTAACGGCGTAGGAGGATTAGTCCCCGTACAATTTCTGTTTAAGCTCGCGGCGTTGCTGCGCCTCTAACGATAGAGTTGCGGTCGGACGTGCAAGCAGGCGTGGAATGCCGATCGGCTCTCCGGTTTCTTCGCACCAACCGTATTCGCCTGCATCGATGCTGGCGATTGACTGCTGCACTTTCTTCAGCAGTTTGCGCTCTCGATCGCGTGTACGCAGTTCTAGTGCGTGTTCTTCTTCGATCGTCGCACGATCAGCAGGGTCCGGGACAAGCACGGTCTCGCGCAGGTGCTCGGTGGTTTCGCCGGCATTCTTCAGCAAGTCCCGTTCAAGTTGCTGCAGACGAGCTTTGAAAAAGGCCAACTGCGCCTCGTTCATATAATCCTTTTCACTCATCTTAAGGATTTCTGCTTCTGTCAGCAGGGCGCCATCAGCTGGAACGGGGGTCGATTTAGTTGTTTTGGTAGCCACTTTTCGTACTTTCGAAACTACAGGTTTTTCCATTGTATCTGTTAATCCGGCCACTGCACTATTGCCTCTCATGGACAAGTCGGCGATTTCTTTGGAGCTTCGTCTTGACGCAGATGAAACAGGCGCCTTCTTTGGAACGGATGCCGTTTTAGCCGTGGCGGCGGATTGTACACTGCTTTTTACCGTAGTTTCGGATGGCTTGGCAATGGCCTTAATGGCTGAGGTGGAAGATTTTGGGTTTACGGCACGCGGTTCGACGATCGAAGGCGATTTTCCGCCTGTTTTCGAAAGGGGCGTCTTCACAGGTGCCTTGCTCTTGGGCGTTGCTGCCGTGGTTTTGGCAATGCTCTTGGTTGTTGTACTCTTGGTGGCGGATCTTGTAACGGTTGCGTTCATAACAGTCCCCTGTTGATCAATGAACCGCCCGACCTTGATGATCTCTGCCGGCAGAGCCCGGCAACCATTGCATGCGCCGTTTCTCCCGGACAGGTTCAATGCGTATCAGGCGCCACGAGCGTAGCTTATACCGCGCATCTTGCCAAACGACTACCTATGCTGCTTGAACGTAAATCAATGTTGCCCTAGTTTATACCAAACACTGCTCCAAGCCGCGTACAAAGGTTTCTTCAGGAAGATCTTTGCCGATGAAAACCATTTTGCTACCACGTGCTTCGTCATTGGCCCATGGAGCACCTATATCTGTGCCCATCGTCTGGTGTACGCCTTGGAACACGACCTTGCGATCGGCACCATCCATCCATAGCACACCCTTGTAACGCAGCATACGAGGTCCGAAAACCTGTACCAGCCCCCCCAGAAATTCATCTAGCCGTGCGGTATCGAACGGGCGGTTGCTTCTGAATACGAATGCCGCAATGCCATCGGAGTGATGCCCATGGTGATGGTGATCATGACTATTATCATGACCGCAGTTTTCGCCGCAAACGTGTTGCTCATGCTTCTGTGCGGATTCTTCTTGTGCCAGGAAATTTGGATCGATTTCCAGTTTGTCGTTCAGATTGAAGCCGCGCAGGTCCAATACATCGTCAATCGGTACCTGACCGAAGTTGGCTTTGGAGATTGGTGCTCGCGGGTTAATACGTCGTAGCCGAACGGTCAGGTCGTCAAGTTCTGTGGCGTCGATCAGATCGGTCTTCGACAGTAGCAACCTGTCGGCAAAGCCGACCTGCCGTTGCGCTTCTTCTTGCTTGGTTAGCTGCTGCATTGCGTGCTTGGCATCCACCACAGTCACTATTGCATCCAGCATGTAGTGCATGGCGACTTCCTCATCCATGAAGAAAGTTTGCGCCACCGGGCCGGGATTAGCCAGTCCGGTCGTTTCGATCACGACATGATCGAATTCCAGTTCCCCAGCGTTGCGTTTCTGCGCCAGTGTACCGAGCGCAACGATCAAGTCACCCCGTACTGTGCAACAGATGCATCCATTGTTCATTTCGACGACCTGCTCGTTGCTATCCTGAACCAGGATCTCATTGTCGATGTTCTCTTGCCCGAATTCGTTTTCGATAACCGCGATTCGACGACCATGCTGTTCGCGCAAGATGCGGTTGAGCAGAGTAGTTTTGCCTGCTCCGAGAAAGCCGGTAAGTATGGTGACGGGAACAAGTTTCATGTGAAGTTAATGCGCGCAGTCAGCGCACCATCCTTTTATGGTGAATTCGATATCGTGACTTTGGAAGCCTTTGCCCAGCGTCTCTTGCAAGGCTGCTCGCAGAATGCCTTCTTCGCCGATGCTGTCGAGGCAGAATACCTTGGCACAGCGTGTGCATTTGAAATGGCCGTGTTGGTGATGCGGCGCGTGGTTGCCCTCGGACGGCGTGCCATGCTCGTTCCCTGCACTGTAGCGGAATATCCGATCATCGCCGGCGATCTTGTGCGCAAGACCGGCATCGGTCAAGCAATCCAGTGCACGGTATAACGTGACGCGGTCCATGCCGACAAGAGCGTCCTGTACGTCCTGATGTGAGAATGCGCGTTGTGCCCCAAGTAGCGCTGCCAGTACTTTGACTCGGGCTGCGGTGATGCGCACAGAGGCGCTTCGCAATTGTGCTTCGGCGCGCATGGCCACATCGGCGGCGCGACTCGTAGGTGCGCTTCTAATAACCGGTTTGGCTTTCGTGCTCATATTCTTTGCAGTAAAAAGCAGGCTAAGAAATTATCGCTCACTTTTTTGCAATCGAGTTGCAAAATTTTGATTGCAAACGGTGGAGATGCCTACTTAAGGCTTATGCCCTGTAGTGTGGGAACCAAAGGAAAAATTAAAGGATAGATAATAGTCAAATATTCTTATTTAGCCGGAATCCTGGCTCCCTTTAGAAAAGGGAGCGCACTGTGCACTCCTTAGCCGAGCTCCTGTTGCAATTGCTCGACCAATTCTTCCACCAAGTAGCGTTGGTGCGGGGACAAGGTCTGGATCTTGAGCGCAAGACTGAGCGCCTCGGCAGACGGCTTGGCCGCTCCTTTTGTTGTCATCGGTAGCACCTCCGACGGAGTCGCGCCATAGTGATCGCGTTGCTCTCCGGCATGCAGATTCGAGGGAGGCGGCCCGTAGTGCAGCCAGTGCTCATTCACATTCAGCCATTGTGCCAATGTCGCCAGCTTATCGCTGGTCGGTATAGCGCGTCCAGTCAACCATTTATGTGCGGTTTGGGCTGATACTGCACTGCCGTGGTGGCGAAGGTTAAAGCGTAGAGCCAGCTCGGTTGCCCCTTGAACCGGTTCCGGGCTGCGCCGTAATGCAAGCGATAGCCGTTTGGAAAAGGCTGCTTTTTCTTCGATGGTAGGCATGCCCGCATTCTGCGATACGTCGTGTCATGACATGACAACCATATAAGATAATAATATCCCAATTGGTTTAACAAATGGCCTGTTTGAGATAACATGTCCAAGGTGCAACTATGCACCCATTCAAAAAAACATGTCTCTCTGTCGACTCTTTCACGCCATTGCTATGACTCCTATGATTTTTCTGCTGTTGGCGGTTCCGTTAGGCGTTGTCTTTATTGCCGTTGCGATTCTGTCAGACCTGAAAGGATATCGTGACGCAGTCTGTTCGTGCGAAAAGGCTTATTGGCGTTGGCGGGGAATGGCACATCTATTGTTTGCGTATGGCGTTATTTTGCTGGGGTTACTGGCAGTAGACAATTTTCGCGACGAACCGTGGAATTTATCCATGTGGTGGCCTTCATTGACAAGAGATTTGTGGGAGGTCAAAAACCGTGCTGTCGTTATCTTGCTCGACGTACTTGTGGTTTTGATGGCAGCGCTTGGCACCATGGGCATTGCTCGGTATTTTGGTTACGTGGATGAGAATGAGGTGTGGCATGCGTCGAATCGGCTGGTTTGTAATTTAACGGCGATTCGAGTACGCGGCGTTGTTGGTGGGATCCGGCACCCGTGCAGAATTGCTGTACAGGGCAAATGCACATCGTCTGCGAAGCCCCAAGAGCCATGACATGCCCTGATTCTGGCTTATTGGTTGTTCAGGCTGATAACCCTATTTTGCTTTTACCTTTTTCGCACGCGGATGGGCGGCGTCATAGACTTGGGCCAGACGCTGGAAATCGAGCGAGGTATACACTTGCGTTGCTGCAATGGAGGTGTGGCCAAGCATTTCCTGTACCGCGCGTAGATCACCGGACGATTGCAGTACGTGTGAGGCAAACGAGTGGCGCAGCACATGTGGATGTACGTTGACGGGTATGCCAAGGGCTTGCGCGTGTGCCTTCAACCGCGATTGCAGCACACGTGGCGACATGCGGGTGCCGCGTTCGGTCAGGAATAACGCGTACGGGTCCAACTTGACCAAGGTGTCGCGCACCGCAAGCCACGCGTGAAGCGCTTGCAAGGCCGGTCGCCCGACAGGCACCTTGCGTTGTCTGTTGCCTTTGCCGGTGACACTGACTTCGCTTTCTTCCAAATCGATCCAGCCGGACGATACATAACTGCCTTCCTTGACAAAACGCACATCTAGCGCCGCTAGCTCTGACACGCGCAAGCCGCTTGAATACAACAGCTCGAACATCGCACGATTGCATAGCTGACTGCTGCCATTGGCATCTCGGTCCGGGCGGCTTTGGGCTACCACGCGTACGGCATCATCTGCGGAAAGTGCTTTTGGCAACGGTTTGTTGCGCTTCGGTGCTTTAACGCCATCCACTGGGTTGGCAGGCAATATGTTGTTTTCCGCTAGCCAATCGAAAAAGCCGCGCCAAGCCGACAGCTTGCGCGCGATGGAGCGTGGATTCAAACCCTTGGCATGCAATTGTGCGGCGAACTTGCGAATGTGAAAATGGCCAACGGCGGCGAACTCTGGGGCACTCGGTAAGGCTGCCGCCAACGAGAGTAGTTCGAGCAGGTCGCGTCGGTAATTGCTGACGGTATGCGGAGATAGCTTGCGTTGCCTTTCCAGGCTATCCAGATAGTCGGCAATGTGCAGCCGATTCGCTTCGGAAGACACGCGTAGCAGTGGCTAGTCGACCAGGCAAGTCATTGCGGCGCTTGCGGCGCTCCCGATTTTGGATAAGAAATCGGTTGCCATGTCGGAGTTGAAACGCTGCGGCTCCGGTGAGCCCAAAACGAGTAGGCCGAATGCTTCCGATGCGCCATCAGCCCGTAGCGGCAACATCGCAATCGATTGGATCGATTCGGCATCATCTAGCCAAGAAGCAGCCTCAAAATCCTGGTTCGGGCCGCAATAGGGGGCGGTCAGACTATTGCAAAAAAGCTTTGCATCATCGGATACGGGGGTGGAGAACCATGTATGAGAGAACTCTTCCGCCACGTGCCAGATACGCAAAGTCGCGTGTGGTACGGAAAAAATAGTCTGCAAGCCGTTAACCAAGAGGTGCGGGAGGTCGACGTCGTTGCGCGCCAACAGCAGAGAGCGCGTCCACAGCAGGAATTTTTGCGTGATCGTGTCATTTTCCTGTGCGATGCGCAGCAACTCTGCCATGCGCATCTCCATTGCCTTGATCTTTTCGCGCAGGACTTCCATCTGCCGCTCTTGTAAAGAAACCGTACGTCCAGCTATCGGGCTGGTCAGTTTTATTTTTGTGAGCAGTTCACTGTGCTCTTCAAAAAAGTGCGGGTTGTCCGATAAAAAATCGGCAACGGTGACGGAGTCCAGATGATAGGTCATATGCATATTCGATAGTGGTCGCGACGGCGAAACATACGGCTTGTCGCCTAGTCAGGTCGTGATTTTAACCGACAACCGATACAGGGATAACGGGAGGAGAGTTAGATTCTAGAAGACGAAGCTTGCTGTTACGAATAAGTGAGCATGCATCATCAAAACTGATGGTGAATGTCGATATTGAATGATTTGTTACTACTACTGTCGCTGGCGCACTGCGGCGCGTCAGGCGCCTTGTATTGCATCTGGCGACGAGCGCCAACATGGCCAACTTATTCTTGCTCGACTCCTCAATGGCGAATATCGGCATTCAGGTCGATGTGGCCATGCCTGCGAATGAAGAGGTGGACAGGTACCAGCGCAAATCTGTACCGCCAGGCCCAATATCTAGCGTGGTCGTGGATTGTGGCCGGTCCCGGCTTTCGGTTCGCGCCCGCACTGGCGGTTAGATGTCAATTTCGCCGTCGAACACACTGACAGCCGGTCCGGTCAGCATGACAGAAGCATCGTTGCCGGCCCAGGCGATGGAGAGTTCACCGCCTCGTGTCGACACCTTAACCGGCGAATCGAGCAAGCCACGGCGGATGCCCGCCACCACGGCAGCACAAGCGCCGGTGCCACAGGCAAGTGTTTCGCCTGCGCCGCGCTCGAATACGCGCAGTGTAATCTGATGGCGGTTGACGATCTGCATAAAACCGGCATTGACTCGTTTCGGGAAGCGTGCATGGTGTTCAATTACCGGTCCATCGAACTGAACTGCCGCGGTTTGCGCTTCATCGACCACTTGCACCGCATGCGGATTGCCCATGGAAACGACCGAAATCCATGTCGTTTTGCCGTTGACTTCTAGCGGCCAAAGTACATCGTCGCCTTCTGATTCGCTTTGCAGGCCTCTCGTATCGAAGGGGACATTCTCTGGCGCCAGGATGGGGGGGCCCATATCGACGGTGATGCGTCCATCGGCTTCCAGCGTCGGCTCGATCACGCCTGACATGGTTTCCACTTTGATGGTGCGTTTGCTGGTCAAGCCCTTGTCGGTCACGAACTTCACGAATGCGCGTGAGCCGTTGCCACATTGTTCCACTTCGCCGCCATCTGCGTTGTAGATGCGATAACGAAAATCGACACCTGCTGCCTGTGGCTTTTCAACCACCAGCATCTGGTCGGCACCGATCCCGAAACGGCGATCGGCCAGTGCTTTCCACTGGGCCGAAGTTAAATCGATTCGCTGATTAATGGCGTCGATCACGACGAAGTCGTTGCCGGCGCCATGCATTTTGGTGAATTTGAGTTTCATGCAAGGATTATAAATGTTGAGAAGCGACTGATGCTTCACTTGTTCAGACGGTTCTGTATACGCTTGGCACGCCGGGAGGGCGGGTCTTGAAGCGCTTATGTGCCCAGAAATACTCGGAAGGCGCTTCCAGCACACGCTCTTCAATGAATGCATTCATCCTTCGTGTGGCCGCCGCCATGTCGGTACCCGGGTAGTTTTCCCATGGAGGATGAAAACTGACTTTCCAGCCTTGGTAGTTTGGTTGGAACGTTGCAATCACAGGCACTACCTTGGCGCCGGTTGCTGCAGCGATACGGGCTGGCGCGGTCAATGTAGCTGCAGGTACCCCGAAAAAAGGAGTGAACTCGGCATCTTTTTCGCCGAAATCCATGTCTGGCAGCATGAAAAACGGCAGTCCCTCTCGCATCGCCCGAATGATCGGCTTGACGCCTTCTCCGCGCGAAAACAGGCGAACCGGGCGAAAGCGCGAACGTCCCTTGCGCAGCGCTTCGTCGAATGCTTGATTTTTCTGGCGTGTATAAATGGAGCAAAGTGTCGATTCCAGCATGACCGCAACGCCGGCGACATCCAGACACACGAAATGCGGGCATAGCAGGATCGTCGGTCCAGATTGAATGATGTCTAGTGGCACATGCGGTTCGACCGCAATCAGGCGCTTCAGGCGTGCTTCGGAGGCCCACCACAATATGCCGCGTTCCAGCACGCTACGTGCATAAGCCTGGAAATGTTTCCTTGCGAGCGTTTTGCGTTCTGCCTCGCTCAAGTCCGGTAGGCATAGGCGCAAATTGGTCATGGCAATCCTGCGGCGTGAGCGTACCGTGGCAAACAGCAATGTGCCGATTGCCTCTCCGATGCGCCCGAGAATGGACAGCGGCAGCCAGTGCAGCAACCACATCACACCGAGAAGAACCCTCATGGTTGAGTTTCCGGTATGGCGGGTGCTATGCCATCCGGCACTTTGTAGCGGTTGTAGCTCCAGAAGTATTGTGCCGGGCAGCGCGCAATCAATGCTTCCATCGCCGCGTTGATGACGCTGGCCTGCTGCTCCGGGTTGCCGGCCAGCCGCTGCTCAAACGGTACGAAGCGAAGTAGGTAGCCGCGTCCGCCCGACATGCGTTCTGCGTATGCCAGGATGATCGGCGCGCCGGTCATTTGCTGCAGCTTGGCGGGTAGTGTCATCGTGTACGCTGGCTTGCCGAAAAAATTTGCCCATACGCCTTCCCCGTTTTGCGGCACCTGGTCCGGCAAAAGACCGATCATGCCGCCTTGCTTGAGTGCTTTCAACAGGGTGCGTACACCGCTCAAGGTGGCTGGCGCCAGCACCATCTGATGGCGCGCGCGCGCACCCTCCATCAACGGCTTCAGTATTTGTTTGTGCGGTGGGCGATATAACACCGTCAGCAGATGGCGGGCGGCGACCGCTTGGGCGAGAATTTCAAAACAACCGAGATGCGGTGTCAGGAAGATGATGCCTTTTCCTGCATCAAGTGCAGTCTGTACTACCGTCCAGTTTTCGATGTGCGCGGCCCGGAGAACGCGCTCTTCCTTCGCGCACCAGACGAAAGGCAGTTCAAGGACGTTTTTACCTGCCTCCCGGATTGCCGTCGTTAGGTGCTGGGAAAATCCGGCGCGTGTCAGGTTCTCTCGCAGACGCCTGCGGTAATCAGGTGATGCAAGGTAGATCAGTCTTCCGAGTGCGGCGCCGATTGCATGCAGTATTGGCAACGGCAACCGGGACAATAGGCGGAAGAGGGAAAGAAGCATCAAAATGCGTGAGAAAGTTTGTGAATCTTTTCGAGACGCGTAAAATATCATATGTGGTATCCGCCGAGTTAAAAGACAACTTGCGAGGCGGCATAAAAATTTCGCTAAAGCGTCGCAGGCTTATAGTTGGCCGCGACATGGTCAGCAATAATTTTTTATATAGGAGCCTGCGATGGCAAATGAATATCTGTTTACGTCGGAATCCGTTTCCGAAGGCCACCCGGACAAGGTCGCTGATCAGATTTCGGATTCAATCCTCGACGCAATTTTCTCTCAGGACCCGCATGCACGCGTCGCGGCAGAGACACTGTGCAACACCGGCTTGGTGGTGCTGGCGGGAGAGATCACTACCCACGCAAATGTCGATTACATTGGTGTTGCTCGTGACACGATCAAACGCATTGGCTACGACAACGCCGACTATGGCATTGACTACAAGAGCTGTGCAGTAATGGTCTGCTACGACAAGCAGTCGCCGGATATTGCGCAGGGCGTGGACGAGGGTAAGGGAATCGATCTTGATCAAGGCGCTGGCGATCAAGGACTGATGTTCGGTTATGCCTGCGATGAAACACCGGAATTGATGCCGGCGGCAATCTATTACGCGCACCGCATCGTCGAGCGCCAGTCGCAACTCCGCAAGGACGGACGCCTGCCATGGCTGCGTCCGGATGCAAAATCCCAAGTCACGTTACGTTATGTTGACGGCCGTCCGGTGGCGATCGATACCGTCGTGCTGTCCACGCAGCATGCGCCGGAAATGCAACACAAGGCCATCGAAGAAGCTGCAATCGAGGAAATCATCAAGCCGGTCGTGCCGCATGACTGGCTGAAGAATACCCGCTACCTGATCAATCCGACCGGCCGTTTCGTGATCGGCGGACCGCAGGGCGATTGTGGTTTGACCGGCCGCAAGATTATCGTTGACACCTACGGCGGCGCAGCGCCACACGGCGGCGGGGCCTTTTCCGGCAAGGATCCTTCCAAGGTTGACCGCTCCGCAGCATACGCTGGCCGTTACGTTGCCAAGAACATCGTCGCTGCCGGCTTGGCCAAGCGTTGCCAGATTCAGGTTTCATATGCGATCGGCATCGCCAAACCGACGTCGGTTATGGTGACGACCTTCGGCACTGGCGTGATTGGCGATGATAAGTTGGCTGCGCTGGTGCAGGAATTGTTTGATCTTCGTCCGAAGGGTATCGTACAGATGCTTGATCTGTTGCGCCCGATTTACGCGAAAACCGCTGCCTACGGCCATTTCGGCCGTGAAGAGCCAGAGTTCTCCTGGGAGCGCACGGATAAGGCGGCTGTGCTGCGCGCAGCTGCCGGCATATAGGAACGTTCCAGAGATGGGTTGGCTGAAGCAGGGGACATGAAACGATGATGCGGCTCTTTCGCCATTTCAGCGCGCTACTGGCGGTGACGGTTTGTGTACCGGCTTTCGCCGCCAGTGAAATGAACATGCAGCCGGCCGAATGGTGCCAGCGCCTGGTCAAACGACTTCCCGATGTATCTGCAGCGACTTGCCAACGCAGCGCTCTCGCTCCTACCGGCGCGGTTTCGCGCAATGGCTTTCCCCTGCTGATGCGTTCAGTGCCAGCCTCCAAGCCTGGTAAGTCACGTGAGCCGGTACGTATTCTATTGTTGGGAGGAATACATGGCGACGAACTTACAGCGGCTGCCATCGTGTTCCAGTGGATGCAATGGATGAATACCAGCGCATCGCAGAAGTTTCATTGGCACGTTGCCCCCGTTGTTAATCCGGATGGATTGCTGGCGTCTAAACCGCAGCGCGTCAATGCAAATGGTGTTGATCTCAATCGCAACTTTCCCACGCCTGGCTGGGATCGGGATGCAAAGCATTACTGGACGCAGAGAACCGGTAGGGACCCGCGCCGCTTTCCGGGGCAATCTCCGCTGTCCGAACCGGAGAGTCGTTGGCTGAGCGGAGAGATGGAGCGCTTTCAGCCGCACGTCATCATTTCTGTTCATGCGCCTTTCGGCGTGCTCGATTTCGATGGTCCCTCAACGGCACCGCGTCGTTTTGGGCGACTGTATCTGAGCCGCGTCGGTGTTTATCCGGGATCGCTCGGTAATTACGGAGGCATGTACAAAAATGTCCCCGTGATTACCATCGAGTTGCCGAACGCGCAGGCCATGCCGCCGAAGGATGAAGTTCGCCGCATCTGGAACGATATGCTGGCATGGATCGACCGTAATGTGCCGCACCAGCCGGAAAAATCGCCAATCCAGCGCACTTCGGGTTTGCGCGAAATGGTCGATCATTGAGCATATTGAAATTTGCGGCGAACCGCCTGGGTTATAATTTGCCTCACCAAGGAGCGTTGCAGCACGGTTGTCCTTGACCGTGTCAGGCTTGGTCGTTTTTTCGCAACGGCGCTCACGTTACTTTTTTCTAATTTCTATCGGAAAGGAGGGCGTGATGAACGCCGTTATCTCTAAAGCATCTACTTCACAAGATTATTTTGTCGCTGATCTCAGCTTGGCCGATTGGGGCCGCAAAGAGATCAAGATTGCCGAAACCGAAATGCCCGGCTTGATGGCGATCCGCGAAGAATTCGCTGTCACACAGCCGTTGAAGGGGGCACTGATCACCGGTTCGTTGCATATGACGATTCAGACCGCCGTGTTGATCCAGACGCTGGAGGCACTAGGCGCTAAAGTGCGCTGGGCATCGTGCAACATCTATTCAACGCAAGATCATGCCGCTGCTGCGATTGCTGCCAATGGCACGCCGGTCTTTGCGTTCAAGGGCGAGTCGCTGGACGAGTACTGGGATTTCACGCATCGTATTTTTGAATGGCCCAACGGTGACTATTCGAACATGATCCTTGACGACGGCGGCGATGCGACCCTGTTGCTGCATCTGGGCACTCGTGCCGAGAAGGATCCGGGTGTGTTGAGCAATCCGGATTCGGAAGAGGCCGTATGTCTGTTCAATGCGATCAAGAAAAAGCTGGCCGAGTCACCGGATTGGTATTCCACTCGTCTTGCACAGATTCAGGGTGTGACGGAAGAAACCACCACTGGCGTGCATCGTCTGTACCAGATGCACAAGGAAGGCAAGCTGGCTTTCCCAGCAATTAACGTCAACGATTCTGTCACCAAATCCAAGTTCGACAATCTGTACGGCTGCCGCGAATCGCTGGTCGATGGCATCAAGCGCGCCACCGATGTTATGGTCGCCGGCAAGATCGCCGTGGTTGCCGGTTATGGCGACGTGGGCAAAGGCTCCGCGCAAGCATTGCGTGCCTTGTCGGCGCAAGTGTGGGTGACTGAAATCGATCCCATCTGCGCCTTGCAGGCGGCCATGGAAGGCTACCGTGTGGTGACGATGGATTATGCGGCTGAGCATGGTGACATCTTTGTCACGGCAACCGGCAACTATCATGTGATCACGCATGAGCACATGAAAAAGATGAAGGACCAGGCAATCGTCTGCAACATAGGCCATTTTGACAACGAGATTGAAGTCGCCGCGCTGCGTGCCTACACTTGGGAAAACATCAAGCCGCAAGTTGACCACGTGATCTTCCCGGACAATAAGCGCATTATCTTGCTGGCGGAAGGCCGCCTGGTCAACCTCGGGTGCGGTACTGGCCATCCTTCCTATGTGATGAGCTCTTCGTTCGCCAATCAGACTATTGCGCAGATCGAACTGTTTACTAATACGAAGGCGTATCCGGTCGGCGTATACACATTGCCGAAACATCTGGATGAGAAAGTGGCGCGCCTGCAGTTGAAGAAGTTGAATGCGCAGCTTACTGAATTAAGCGACGAGCAGGCCACTTATATTGGAGTCCAAAAGACGGGGCCGTACAAGCCGGATCATTATCGTTATTAAGTCGCCAATGGTGTCCCCCATTTCGGGGCGCCATTCGTGGCAAGATCGTACCGGTATGACGTGCAGGGAGGCGCATGGCGCCTCCTGTTGTATACGTGCCGGCCATTATGGGATGAAGACCATGCGCCTGTTCATTACCTGGCTGATCAATGCTGCCGCATTGTTTGCATTGCCCTATCTGATGCAGTCCATTCGGATCGAGAGTTTTACCGTGGCGCTAATCGCTGCGCTGGTGCTCGGTCTGGTCAACGTATTGATCAAACCGGTACTCGTGCTACTGACCTTGCCCGTTACTTTACTGACGCTGGGCCTGTTCATCTTTGTCATCAACGGCTTACTGTTTTGGACGGTTGCTCATTTTGTTGGCGGTTTCTATGTGGCCGGGTTCTGGTCAGCCATGGCAGGTGCACTCCTATATAGCCTGATTTCATGGGCATTGTCTGCGTTGTTGCTTAAATAAACATGAAACAAAAAAATTTCAGTATCGAGTTTTTTCCGCCGAAAACCCCGGAGGGGGTGGAAAAACTGCGCGCGACGCGTGCACAACTGGCTGAACTAAAGCCGAAATATTTTTCAGTAACCTTCGGCGCGGGCGGCTCGACCCAGAAGGGAACCTTGGAAACGGTACTCGACATCAAGCGCGAGGGACATGACGCCGCGCCGCATCTGTCTTGCATCGGTAGTTCGCGCGACAGCCTGCGGGCGATTCTGAATGAGTACAAATCTCACCATATCCGGCGACTGGTCGCGCTGCGTGGCGACCTCCCTAGCGGCTATGGTGCATTCGGCGAATTCCGTTATGCGAACGAGTTGGTCGAATTCATTCGTGCTGAAACCGGAGACTGGTTCCATATCGAAGTGGCAGCCTATCCAGAGATGCATCCGCAGGCGAAATCGCCGCAGGACGACATCCAGAGTTTTGCACGCAAAGTCAAGGCAGGGGCAAACGCAGCCATCACGCAGTATTTCTACAACCCCGATGCCTATTTCCGTTTTGTGGATGAGGTGCGCAAGCTGGGGATCGACGTGCCGGTCGTGGCCGGGATTATGCCGATTACAAATTATGCGCAGTTGTTGCGTTTTTCGGACATGTGCGGCGCCGAAATTCCGCGCTGGATACGCTTAAAACTTGCCAGCTTTGGCGACGATAGTGAGTCAATCAAAGCCTTCGGATTGGATGTCGTGACCGGCTTATGTGAGCGGCTGTTGGCTGGAGGTGCACCTGGCTTTCATTTTTATACCTTGAATCAGCCAGCGGCAACCACGGCGCTTTGGAGACGCTTGAAGCTGTCGGATTAAGCGCTTAACGCTCCTGGCAAGGGGCGTTAAAGCGCTGAATTTTCGGTAATGATCGCGTCCAGCGCAACATCATGCGTGTCCGCCTCGAATGCGGCGAGCGCACAAGCATAGCTAATACCGACTGCCAGCGGGCGGGGAGAAACCGCCAGGGTGCGATCGTAAAAGCCGCCGCCATAACCAAGCCGGAAGCGTTGTGCATTGAAACCGACGCAAGGGATCAATAATGCTTCTGGGCGAGTTATCACGCCATTGGTTGGCACCATCACGCCGTAGTTATCCTTTGTCATCGTGACGCCTGCTTGCCATTCAATGAATTGGAGCGGCGAATTCTTGTCAACCACGACCGGCAAGGCAAGCCGCACACCACGTTCTCTGAGCGCATCATATGCTGTACGCAGATCCACCTCGCCGCGTATGGGCCAATACACACCGAGCGTTCGCATCTGATGTCTTTCCCACCATGCGCCAAGGTGCGCGCAGATTGCTATATTCCATTGGCGTCGAACTTCGGGCGTTATTGCTTGTCTGTCCGCCAGCAGCTCGCGCCTCAAGGCGGCTTTATCTGAGATGGTTTCAGGCATGGTATCGATGCATAAATCGTGGACACACATGCTATCCTACAAAACGTATTTTCAGCATTCCTCTTAAGAAAGCAAATTGCGATGTTCCCGATGAAATGGCTTGCCGGCATGACGCTCGTGGCTACCTCCGCAGCTCTTTTCGTTCCCGTTGCTCAAGCACAGAAACGCGATGCTGTTTTTGCTAACGATGACGATACCTTCCTGGCATTGCGTGAGGCTTCGCGCAAAAATGATATATCTCGTGCGGCGGAACTTGCCGGCCGCCTTGGCAATTATGCTATTCCGTCCTACGTAGATTATTTCCGGCTGCGACCGCGCATCAACAGCGTGCCGGAGCAGGAAATTCGCGAGTACCTTGCGCGTTATGATGGCAGCGCGATTGCTGACCGTTTGCGCAACGATTGGTTGTTGGAACTGGGTCGCGCCCGTAACTGGGTACTGTTTGATGAGCAATACCCGCAATTCGTGCTCAACGACGATACGCAACTGAAGTGCTACGCGCTAATGTCGAAAGCCCTGAAAGGGGAGAATGTTGCAGATAATGCGCGCGCTGTGCTGACTGCGCCGCAAAATTATGGTGAGGCTTGTCCGGCGCTGATTGTAACCCTGAAGGAAGCCAGGCAATTCACCGCAGACGATGTCTGGGCACAAGTGCGCCTGATTGCCGAGTCGGGGCCTACTAGCGCGATACGACGGCTAGCGTCGGTGGTCGAGGCAAGCGAAAGCGCTTTAATGCAGGCATTGGAAAAGCCTGAAGTGGTACTGACGCGCGGTCCAGGCAATACGCGGGCGGAACGAGAGACTTTTATCGTCGCGCTCGGACGTGGGGCCAAGGCCGATTCCCTGCGGGCGGCAAAGACGCTGCTTGATGTCGCCAATCGCTTGCGCGAACGCGAACTGGAACTCGCATGGGCGCAAATTGCATTGCCTGCTTCGATCAAGCTCGCGCCGGAAGCCGTAACGTACTGGCACCGTACCAACGATGCGCCGCTGTCGCCAGAAGGCTACCAGTGGAAAGCGCGCGCTGCGCTGCGAGCGGGCGAATGGACGCTGGTTCAGAAAACGGTTCACTCTATGCCGTTGGCCTTGCGTAACGATCCGGCATGGATTTATTGGCTGGGCCGTGCCTACCATGTTCAGGGCAGACGCGAGGATGCGAAAAAGTTGTTCGAATCGATTTCCGACCAGAATGGATTTTATGGCCAATTGGCGCTCGAAGAGCTCGGCCGCAAGATCTCAATTCCACCGCGTGCGCAGCCGATAACGCCGGATGAATTGGCGCCGATGGCCGAAAACCAGGGTTTCCGCCGCGCACTCAAGTTCTTTGAATTGAATCTGCGTTTCGAAGGTTATCGCGAGTGGAACTGGGAACTGCGCAAGATGAATGAACGCCAGCACCTCGCGGCGGCCGAATACGCGCGGCAAATCAATGTGCTGGATCGGATGGTGAACACGTCGGACCGGACCCGTTCCGAGTTTGATTTCACTCAACGCTTCCCAACGCCGTTCCGGGACATCATGGTGAACGCTACCAACAAGCTGGATCTGGATATGGCTTGGGTGTATGGCTTGATTCGCCAGGAGTCACGCTTCGTGCTGAATGCACGCTCGCATGTCGGTGCTTCCGGCTTGATGCAATTGATGCCGGCCACCGCACGTTTTGTAGCGAGCAAGATTGGACTAGACAAGTTTTCGCATGGACAACTGAACGATATCGGCACCAACATCGCGCTCGGTACAAACTATCTCAATATGGTGCTGCATGACCTGGATGGTTCGCAGGCGATGGCGACGGCTGCCTACAACGCCGGTCCAGGCCGACCGCGGGCGTGGAGGTCCACTTTGGCTGGCCAAGTGGAAGGCGCGATCTTCGCCGAATCGATCCCGTTTAGCGAAACACGCGATTATGTGAAAAAAGTTTTGTCAAATGCGACTTACTACGCCGCCCTGTTCGAGAACAAGCCGCAGTCGCTGAAAGCTCGACTGGGCATGGTGGCGCCTAAAGGATTTGTTGCGAGCGACTTGCCGTAATGCCGTTGGCGGCATCCGACAGGAGCGATGCCATGAAATATCGTTCGGTTCTGGTGATCGGCGGCACCGGTTTCATCGGTAGTCACCTCATCGCAAAGCTGGCATACGCCGATTGCCGCGTTACCGTGGTTACGCGCCGCTATGCGCATGCTGCACATCTTCTACCCTTGCCAGCAGTAGATGATGTCATTGAGGCCAATGTCCACGATGATGCGGTACTTGACCGCTTGGTCCGCCATCAAGATGCCGTGATCAACCTGGTTGGTATCCTGCATGGCAAGCGTGGCAAGCTTGGCACACCTTACGGTGCCGGGTTTGCAAAGGCGCATGTCGAACTGCCGAAAAGGATTGTGGCGGCTTGTGCCGCGCATCGCGTGCGCCGTTATCTGCACATGAGCGCGCTCGGTGCGGACCGGAATGCGCCGTCCATGTACCAGCGTTCCAAGGCTGATGGCGAAGCCGCCGCTTTTTCTGATCCGACAGTGGCGACGACGGCGTTTCGACCATCGGTCGTGTTCGGCGATCGGGACCGGTTCCTCAATCTGTTTGCCTCGCTCCAGCGCTTCCTGCCCGTCATGCTGCTGGCGGCAGCCGATGCACGCTTCCAACCGGTGTATGTGGAAGATGTGGCACAGGCATTCGTCATGGCATTGCGCGACGATCGAAGCATTGGTAACGTATATGAACTGGTTGGGCCGCGTGTGTACACCCTGCGCGAACTGGTCAAGCTCGCTGGCGCCTATACCGGCCACCGCAGGCCGATAATCAGCTTGCCCCGACCGCTGGCTCGTTGCCAAGCATTCTTTCTGGAACATATGCCGGGTGGTCCGCTGATGAGCCGGGATAATCTGGATTCCATGAAAGTCGACAATGTAGGCAGCATGCAGGCGAATACGCTTGTCATGCCGACGGCAATTGAAGCGGTAGCTCCATACTATCTACGAGGCTTGAAGCCACATTCTGGCATTGAGATGGTTCACACAGAACCACATCACGGAACCAATCTTTCTAATGAGTAACGGAATTGCCGATTTGGCAAAATCCGCTAAAACCATTATCCTCGGATGCTGCCGAGACAATACGCAGTTGCGCTGTCTCAAACCGAAAACCGACATGATTGGACCTGATGTATGCAAAACACAGAACTTGACCCTGCTCTTTCCCAAACCTTGAGTGTTGCCGGGAAAACCGGTTTGAAACTCGTCATTGGCAATAAAAATTACTCTTCCTGGTCCATGCGTCCCTGGGTCGCCATGACTGCATTTGGCATTCCTTTCGAGGAAGTGCGCATTTCGCTTGGGCAGCCAGACACTTCAATGCACATCGCTGAACATTCCGATGCCGGCCGAGTGCCGGTATTGATCGACGGCGAAACGACTGTGTGGGATTCGTTGGCAATTTGCGAATATTTGGCAGAGCAGTTTCCTGATAAAAACCTATGGCCGCGCGATGTCGCTGCACGGGCCAAAGCGCGTTCAATGTGCGCCGAGATGCACTCTGGATATGCCGGCTTGCGGGCTGCCATGTGGATGAATATTCGTGCAAATTTTGCTGGCAAGGGGCGTACGCCAGAGGCGCAGGCCGATATCGCCCGTATTTGTGAAATATGGGAAGAGTGCCTGCATGGTGCGCGGCAGCATCAATTCCTGTTCGGTGATTTCTCCATTGTGGATGCTTATTATTCCCCGGTCGTTATGCGTTTTCGCACCTATGGGGTATGGTTGCCGCCTGTGGTACAGGCTTACACCGATCGTGTAGTTGCGCATCCCGCTGTCGCGCAATGGATGCGTGAAGCCTTGGACGAAAACTGTCGCATGGAAGCGTACGATACTTATCCCGAGTAAGGGCGTATTGGCATGAAGGCCTATGTCGTCGGCGGCGCTGTTCGTGATGCTTTGCTCGGTTTTCCGGTGCAGGACCGCGATCATGTCGTTGTCGGCGCCACTCCGGAGGAAATGCTGGCATGCGGCTTTCGTCCGGTCGGCAAGGATTTTCCGGTCTTCCTGCACCCGGAGACGCACGAGGAATACGCACTGGCGCGCACCGAGCGCAAAACCGCGCCTGGTTACAAAGGCTTTGTATTCCATGCCGAGGCTGATGTCACGCTGGAGCAGGATCTGGTTCGGCGCGACCTCACCATCAACGCCATGGCACAAACCGACGACGGCGTTATTGTCGATCCCTTCGGCGGGCGGCAGGATCTGGATGCGCGTATCTTTCGCCACGTGTCGGCCGCATTCGCGGAGGATCCGGTGCGTATTCTGCGTGTGGCACGCTTTGCCGCCCGTTTCACGGCCTTTACCGTCGCTCCGGAAACCAATGCGTTGATGCGCTCCATGGTCGATGCCGGCGAGGTCGATGCACTGGTGCCAGAGCGCGTATGGCAGGAACTGGCACGCGGCCTGATGGAAGAAAGGCCGTCACGCATGTTCGCGGTGTTGCGCGCCTGCGGTGCGCTGGCCCGCATCTTGCCGGAACTGGATGCGCTCTGGGGTGTGCCGCAACCGGAAAAACATCATCCGGAAATCGATACTGGTGTGCATGTCATGATGGTGGTCGACTATGCCGCGCGGAAGCGATTCGACTTGCCGGTCCGTTGCGCTGCCTTGTTGCATGATTTAGGCAAAGGGACAACTCCCTCGGCGGAATGGCCGAAACATCACGGCCATGAAGCGCGTAGCGTGCATCTGGTCGAGCAGGTATGCAAGCGCTTGAAAATACCGAATGATTGCCGCGATCTTTCCGTGATGACCGCACGCGAGCATGGCAATGTGGCGCGTGCGCTGGAGTTACGTGCCAATACTATCGTTACCCTGTTTGAACGCTGCGATGCCTTTCGCAAACCGCAGCGGTTCATCGACATGTTGCGCGCGACAGAATGCGATCAACGTGGGCGTAACGGTTTTGCCGATCGCCCTTTTCCCCAGGCTCCGTACCTTGAAGCGGCGCTCGCTGCAGCGCAAGCGGTCAATGCCGGAGAGGTGGCCAACCGTCATGCCGAACAGCCCCAACGCATCCCCGAGGCCATTCATGCCGCCCGTGTGACGGCTGTTGGCAAATTGGTCGATGCGTCGCGGCAGGGGCAGGAACCGGGGCGCGACGGATGAATCCGGATACTCATGTTGTATGAAGGTTGATTTTGTGTGGAACATTGGTATGGGACTGTATTCGGCTTCTTTTCATGCGCTGGCACCGATTGAATAGTCGAAGCCAATTTTCATTGCGGAGGAGGGGGTTGATTTAAAGAAATTACGGTACTATTGCCGCGAGTAAAGTCTGCCATTTCTGAATGGTGGCAGGAAATCGTGGCGAATCTGACGCCTCGAGGCAGATCAGAGCGCTCCTAACTTCATCAAAGATCAGATCTATGCGCTCCAATATGTCGCCTGTATTCGACGGACCGGAACTGAAAGGGCACAACCCTCATTCCGAGCCGTCTCTCGACGTCGCTGAGCTGCTGGTTGCCTATCTTGAACAGCTGGGTGTCGAATATGTATTCGGCATACCGGGAGGCGCAGTTGAGCCGCTATACGATGCGCTTGCGCGCAGCGGCCGCAGAGGAGGCATTCGCCACATTTTGGCGCGTCATGAGGCTGGTGCCGCTTTCATGGCGGATGGCTATGCCCGTGAAACCGGAAAGATCGGTGTCTGTTGCGCCACCTCGGGGCCCGGCGCCACCAATCTGATTACGGGTGTGGCTTGTGCATACGACAACAATATTCCCCTGCTTGTTATTACAGGCCAGCCTGCCTTGCCTGCATTTGGCAAGCACCCGTTGCAAGAGTCCTCCTGTACTGGCATCAATGTTCTTGGCATGTTCCGTCATTGCACACGGTACAACTCATTGGTGTCTCATCCGAAGCAACTCGAATCCAAGCTAGTCGCAGCATTACAGCGTGCTACGCGCGCATCGCGCGGACCGGTCCATCTCAGCATTCCTGTTGACGTCTTTCGCAGTCCGAGCACACAGCTCAAGCCTTCTTATGACTTGCGTCAGTTACTGATGCCGTCTTCGCTGATTGACGAGAGCGCGGTCGAAATCTTGATCCGCATGCTGGACGAGTCGAAGAAAATCGTCCTGCTGATCGGCGGCTCGTGTGGCGACGCGATAGGACCGATTCTCCAGTTCGCCACCATGAAGGGGGCCACTTTTGTCACCACGCCAGATGGCAAAGGTCTGATCAGTCCGGGTCATCCGTTATTTCGTGGCGTATTCGGATTCGGCGGCCATGTGTCGGCTGAGGCAGCGCTGAGCGATCAATCCGCGGATCTCATCCTCGCCATCGGTACCACCATGGGCGAGTGGAATAGCGGGGGGTGGAGCGACAGCTTGCTCAACGAGCGTCTGGTGCACATCGATGAACTGGAAGATAACCTGTCGCGCTCACCGATGGCGCGCTTTCATCTGCGCGGACACATTCTTGCCATCTTCAATCGCCTGGTTGACCGCATGAGCGGTGTGCAAAAAAAAGCGATGGAAGAAACAGCGGAAGAAACGGCGAGTCAATCCGTTTCACACGAGCTGACGGAGTCCGTGCGCGATCCCGACAGCATATTGTCTGAACGAGACAAGTACGAGAGCGACGCAACGCCGATCAAGCCGCAGCGACTGATGCGTGAACTGGGGGCACTCTTTCCGCCAGCTACGCACTTTCTTGCCGATACCGGCAATAGCGTCTCGTGGTCCATTCATTACCTCCGCCCACAAGGTCGCCGCTTGGGCGAGCCCCGCCTTACCGAAGATCGCAAGGACTCGTCTGAAGACCGCCGCCTTGCTTCCGGCAACTGGCTGCGTGTGATAATGAATTTCGCTCCGATGGGGTGGGCCATTGGTGGTGCCATCGGTACCGCGGCAGCGCGTCCTGACGTGCCGGTAGTGTGCATCACCGGCGATGGCAGCCTGTTGATGAATGGGCAGGAAATTTCGGTCGCAGTGGCGGAGCGCCAGACGGTCGTTTTCGTCGTGCTGAACGACCGGGCACTCGGCATGGTCAAGCACGGCCAGCGCCTGGCCGGCGCGGAGCGGATCGGCTGCGATTTGCCGCCTACGGATTTTGCCGCGTTGGCACGCGCATTGGGAGCGGATGCGCATACAATCCGGTCACCGCAGGATTTGATCGCTCTGGATATTGATGCCATGTGCATCCGCAAGGGGCCGACATTACTGGATGTTCTGATTGATCCGGACGAAGTGCCGCCGATGAATGTACGCATGCGCGTACTGACCAATGCACTATGAACGCTGGAGTTGTTGACGAATTTTTATTGGATGGCGATGAATAAATTAAATGGAAAGACGGTATTAATTACTGGTGGTTCAAGCGGGATTGGCTTGGCAACGGCGAAGCTCTTTAAAGAGCAGGGCGCCAATCTGATCGTAACCGGACGCGACCCACGCGGCCTTGAGCAGGCCCGCGAAGAACTGGGAAGCGATGCTTTGGTCATTCAAAGCGATGCGAGCAGTCTGGTCGAGATCGATTCTTTGCTGGAGCAGGTGAAAAGCCGTTTTGGCCGTCTTGACATCCTTTTTGTCAACGCCGGAGTCGCCAAGGCGGCCCCCTTGGAGGCTGTGTCAGAGTCTCAGTTCGATGAAATCATGGACGTCAATCTGAAGGGTGTTTTCTTTACCGTTCAGAAAGCCCTGCCGCTATTCGGAAGTACGGGATCCATCATCGTGACTACCTCCATCGTCAATCAAATGGGCGTACCGAATTTCAGTGTTTACGGCGCGAGCAAGGCAGCCTTGCGCTCGTTGGTTAAAACGCTTGGACTGGAACTGATTTCTCGTGGGATCAGAGTCAATGCGGTGAGTCCCGGCCCGATTGAGACGCCCATTTATAGCCGCTTCGGCTTGCCCAATGAGATTGTCCCGGCGGTCAAGAGCGAGATTGAAAACAAATCACCCATCAAGCGTTTCGGCTCATCCGACGAGGTCGCCAAGGCGGTATTGTTTTTGGCGTCTGACGACTCCAGTTACATCGTCGGCGCGGAAATCGTGGTCGACGGCGGCATGGCACTCCTCTAACGGTCGGTGTCTGGTACTGAGGGGGCGGCATGAGCGATAACTTTGGTCAAGTGATTCATAGTCACTTATGGGAAGAAGAGGCACAGCCGGATAATCCGTTTGTTGCGGAAGCGTGCTATTGCAGCGGCTATGACGTCTACGGCGATTTGCTGGGCAAAGCCGGATATATCGAATACCTATACCTGCTTATCAAAGGTGAACGTCCGTCTGCGGCGGTGCGGACTGCTTTGGAAATGCTGGCGGTGGCATTGGCGAATCCCGGCCCGCGCGACCCTTCCGTGCATGCAGCCATGGCCGCCGGCGTCGGCGGCTCAACTGCCGCATCGGCGCTGGTGGCTGCGCTTGCCGCCGGCGCCGGTTCCTATGGCGGCGGACGGGAAGTCTTCCTCGCCATGGAGCAATGGCAGAGCAAAGGCATGGATCTGGAGGCTTGGCGTCAGGGCTTGCTTTCGCCATCCAAACCCACGCGCGCGGAAGTCTGGCCCGAAGTAGGTCATCCACCTGGTTTTGACCCTTACGGAAAGCGGTGTGCGAAACCGGTTCTTCAAACCTTATCCATGCTTGCCGGTGCCATGCCATCAGGGCACCTGTCATGGCTGATGCAATATAGGGAAGCACTGGAAGCAGCTGCCGGCCATCCATTGGCAATGCCGGGAGTAACGGCTGCAGCGCTTGGCGATCTCGGTTTTTCTCCGGTTGAAGGGGAAATGCTGACGCTCCTGTTGCGTCTGCCGGGTGCTGCCGCACATGCACTGGAGCAAGGCAAGCAAGGCTTCCGCCGTTTCCCGTTTTTTTCGCTGGACCTGGAGAATGATCCGGGGCCTGTCAGCCTTAGCGAGCAAGAATGAACGAGCAAAACACCTTACTGGACCATGAAGGACCGATGCGCACCCGTATGGGTGCCTGTTTTCCCGGGGAGCGGGCGGTGTTCAGAGGGCATGATCTGCATGCAGATCTGAAGGACCTCGATTGGGTCGAGCTGTATACCTTTGGCATTACTGGCCGCCGTTTTTCACCGCAGCAGGTAAAAGTGCTGCATGCGTTATGGACTTACACCAGCTACCCGGATGCCCGGCTTTGGAATAACCGTGTCGCGGCACTGGCGGGAAGCGCGCGCAGCACCGGTGCGTTAGGCATTGCGGCGGCGATTGCAGTTTCGGAGGCAGCCATTTACGGCTGGCAGCCGGAAATGGCTGCTGCAGATTTTCTTGTCCGTGCGCGTCAACGCCTGGATGCTGGAGAGCCGCTTGAGCAGATCTTGCAGCATGAGTTGAAGCAGCACAAGCGCATACTCGGATATGGGCGACCAGTCGCTGCTTTGCAAGTCGATGAACGAATTCCTGCGGTCCTCGCGTGCATGGAGCGAGAGCAGGTGGAGCAGGGTTCCTACTTGCGGTTGGCGTTCGAAATTGAACGAGGCCTTCTGGCATTAGGCCGTCGGTTGCCCATGAATTACGCAGCAATGGTGGTGGCAATTCCGCTCGATATGGGGTTTTCTCCGAGGGAGTGCTACCTGTTTGTGCAGCCTTCCTTTATGGCCGGCATGCCCCCCTGTTATTTGGAAGCTACGGAGCGGCCAGAGGGGGCGACCTTTGTACTCCGATGCTCTCAGGTTCATTACGAGGGGCCGGGGCGCCGTCGCTGGCAACCTGACCAGTAGTAAAAACGACTGACAACATCGCAACATAACAAAACAGAACGAATTGGGCTTGCACGTGCGGCAGCAATATTCCAGGGAAAATTCGACAATGACAAGACGCCTGCAAGCTTTTGCGTTAAGTGCTGCTGTGGCGCTGCTGTCTGCCGGCGTGGCGTCAGCGCAGCAAAGCGACGAAGAAGATCTGATGCTCTCCTATGGCGATAAGTCTTCAATCAGCATCGCGACTGGAAGCCAGCAAACGTTGTCAAGGGCACCGGCGGTTGCGTCAGTCATCACGGCCCAAGACATCTTGGCAATGGGAGCCACCGATCTGGACCAAGTGTTGGCTAGTGTGCCCGGTTTGCATGTTTCAGTGGCATCGCTGGGGAATAATCCGATTTATAGTTTTCGCGGAATTTTTACAAACTACAATCCTCAGGTTCTGATGCTGGTCAACGGCATTCCTATTACCAATGTCTTCCTTGGTAATCGCAGTATCGTTTGGGGAGGGATGCCGCTTGAAAACGTTGCGCGAATTGAAGTCATTCGCGGCCCCGGGTCGGCGTTGTATGGAGCGGATGCGTATTCCGGTGTAATCAACGTCATCACGAAAACTGCCAGCGACATCAATGGTACGGAATTTGGCGTGCGCGCCGGTACATTCAATACGCGCGATGCGTGGCTGCAGCACGGCGGTACGGTGGGGCCGATGGACGCCGCGTTTTACCTGCGCATAGGAGATACAGACGGCCACAATGGCACTATTGAACGGGATTCGCAATCGAGTTTGGACCAATTATTTCAGACGAGTGCATCACGTGCGCCCGGGCCGAACAGCGCTGCCCGCAAGGCCTTGGATGCGCGTGCCGATCTGTCATACAAGGACTGGCGTTTCCGTGCCGGGTATCAAAGACGGGAGATCGGCATCGGTGCCGGCTTGGCCGATAGTGTCGATCCTGAGAGTCGCATGCCGGAGTCAAGGCTCTACGCCGATGTGTCCTACCAAAAGGCCAACTGGGCACCGAACTGGGACCTCTCGGCAGTGGCAGGGTATTACGACATCAAGGAAAAGCCGGGGGACCCTCCCTACATGCTGTTTCCTCGTGGTGCATTCGGCGGCACGTTCCCTGACGGTGTCATTGGCAATCCCGGTCATTCCGAGCGACATACGCATGCGAGCGTCTCTGCCTTTTATACCGGCATTAACCGTCACCGGATCCGCATGGGGGCGGGGTTTCGGCTGGAGGATCTGTATGCCGTATCGGAGTTCAAGAATTACAACCTGATTTCCATACCTGGAGTGGGGACCCGTTTCGTTCCACTGCCGGGGGTGATCGATGTAACGGATAACCCCGCGCTGGTTTATATGCAACCGCATAAACGCGACGTTTCCTACCTGTTCGCGCAAGATGAATGGAACTTGGCCAAGGACTGGACGCTGACTGCCGGCGTACGCCACGACCGTTATTCCGATTTCGGAAGTACCACCAATCCCCGCGTCGCAATGGTGTGGGATGCCGCGTATAACGTCGTTATCAAGGCCATGCACGGCAGGGCGTTTCGTGCACCGAACTTCAGCGAGCTTTACAGCATTAATAATCCGGTCACGATCGGTAATGCCAGATTGCGACCGGAAACCATTGCAACTAACGAGCTGGCAGTTTCCTGGCAACCGGCTTCCGATCTGCAAACGACGCTGAGTGTGTTTCAGTATCGGATGCGTGACATTATCAAATTCATGCCGAATGCCGATCCGACAACAGGCTCGACGGCGCAAAACACGGGGAACCAGACCGGGCGGGGCGTCGAGTTGGAAGTGACGTGGGACGCAACACGCAGACTGCGTTTCGTCAGCAATCTCTCTCTTCAACGCTCGATTGACGATACAACCGGTGAGGACGCCGGATTGGCCCCGCGAAAACGACTGTTTGTGCGGGCCGATTGGCGCTTTATGCCTTTATGGCAGCTTGGTGCCACGCTTAACCGGGTGGCTGATCGCAGGCGTGAATCCGGCGACAGCCGTCCGCAGATTGCCGACTACACAACCGTCGATTTATCGCTGCGACGTGAGAAATTGGCCGGCGATTGGGATGTGAGCGCGATGGTGCGTAATCTGTTTGACGAGGATGCACGAGAGCCCAGCTTCGCTCCGGGCAATATCCCATTTGACCTCCCCTTGCCGGGCCGGGCACTTTATGTAGAGCTTAGACACCGGTTTTAATTTTGTCGGGGATATAAAAAGCCCGATCTACCTTGTTGTAGCCGCGGAAAATTTTTCGTATCGAACGTTATTGTGGCGCCTAAAAGCTTAAAGCGTAGTTGGACCAAATCGTGTGTTCGCGCATTGTGCAACACATGCGGTTTGTCATTGGCGTGCGCCTTGAACGTGGCGTATGCCGGTGATCGGCCGTTATCCGCGGCATCCTCCTATGGTGATATCGGCCGCGAAACACGCCGCCTTAACGTTAACCTCCCCACCCTTAGCCTCGTGGAATCGGGCGAGCCGATCAGACGCGTCGATAGCGTCGCATCGACTGCCGCGCTTGCGGTGGTCTATCCTGACATCGGCGAGCCGTATCGCGGGATTTTTGCCCGCATTATTGACGGCATCGAGAAAGGGGCAAAAGCCCCGGTGCGGAGTTATCCGATTGCGTCCGATCAGGACTCGGCCGAACTGAACGCGCAGCTGAAACGCAGCGGCACCAAGGTCGTTATCGCCCTTGGTCGTCAAGGGCTCAGGGCGACAGCGGGACTTGATCGCGACATCCAGATCGTGGTGGGCGGCGTATTGTCGGTCCCGGAGAGTGAAACGCGTAGCTTGATGGGCG
>DATLIB010000069.1:0-5280 GCA_035539595.1 Noviherbaspirillum sp. | reverse complement strand
GCGGTCGGCCTCGATTCCCGTCTGGCGATCGACCATGGCATGGGCGAGCTGCAGGCGCGGGATGTTTTTCTGCTGGCGTCGGATGGCGTGTGGGGGTGGTTGAGCGAAGTCGAGATGACCCATCAACTGTCGCAGGTGGCGCTGGAGCAGGTGGATGCGCCCAGCGCCGCCAACGGCATGGTGAACGCTGCCTTGGCTGCCGGCTCGTCCGATAACAGCAGCGCGCTGGTGCTGAAGGTGGAAACACTGCCCGAGGAAAACTTGCGCGATGCCGTATCGACAACCCACCAATTGCCGCTGCCACCCAAGCTCAAGCCGGGTCAGGAAATCGATGGCTATCAAGTCGAGGCATTGATCCATTCCTCCCACACCACGCTGCTATATCGCGTGATCGATCCGGCCTCGCAGCGGCGACTGGTATTGAAGACCTTGCACCCGGACCGCACAAACGACCGTCAAGAGCGTTCCGCCTTTGCACATGAGGAGTGGCTTGCCAAGCGCGTGGTGGCGCGCTTCTTTCCGCAAGTGATTGCCGCTGAAAAGCGGAACTACCTGTACTACCTGAGCACGTGGCACGAGGGCCGGACGCTGCAGCAGAAGCTGGATGCCGGTGCGCACTTTACCGCCCCCGAGGCGATCTCTCTGGGAGAGAAGCTGGCGCGGGCCATCGGCGCCCTGCACCGGCGCAGCATCCTCCACCGCGACATCAAGCCAGCCAACATTCATCTCGGCAGCGATGGCGAGTTGCGCCTGCTGGATCTGGGCGTCGCGCTTTCCGGCCTGGAGCAGGGAAGCGCGCTCAGCGCACCGCAAGCAGGCACGCCGTCTTTCCTGGCGCCAGAACAATTCGACAATGCGCCGCCGTCGCGGCAAACCGATGTCTATGCGGCGGGGGTGAGCTTGTACCTGATGCTTACCCGCCGCTATCCCTATGGCGAGATCGAGCCGTTCCAGCACCCCCGCTTCGGCGACCCGGTCCTGCCGAGCCGGTATCGGCCTGATTTGCCGCAATGGCTGGAAAACGTGCTGTTGAAAGCGGTCGCGCGCAACGCCGCCGACCGCTTTGAAACCGCGGAAGAGTTTTTGCTGGCATTGGAACGCGGCGACAGCGATCCCCTCTCGCCACGCCGTCCAATGCCGCTTGCCAAGCGCGATCCTGCCGCACTGTGGCGTGCGGTAGCGGCAATCGCCTTGGTGCTGAACTTGTTGTTGCTGTATTTGCTTGTGGTACGTTAGGGCTCGCGCAGTAATAAATTGGCATTACCCCCTTCCTGTACAACGCCTTAAAAAGAGGTAACTAAAGCAGCAAGTCCGCGACATCGATCATGCGTTGCTCTTGAGCCGTTTGGAGTCGGTCATGGTTTCATCGGCGTAGTGGCTATTCCTTTAAAATACGGCTTTGCAAAAAGCTTGCCACTCCCATGATTGTTCTCGGCGTCGAATCCTCCTGCGATGAAACCGGCCTGGCGTTGTATGACACACAACGCGGGCTGCTAGCGCACGCGCTGTATTCCCAAGTTGCCATGCACGAGGAGTACGGCGGTGTCGTGCCCGAGCTGGCATCGCGCGACCATATCCGGCGCGCCATCCCGCTGCTAGAACAGACGCTGGCGCAAGCCGCCCTGCCGCGCTCCGCCATCGACGCGATTGCCTATACCCAGGGACCGGGGCTGGCCGGTGCGCTGCTGGTGGGGGCGTCGGTCGCTTGCGGCCTGGGCCTCTCGCTCGACAAGCCGGTGCTGGGCGTGCATCACCTGGAAGGCCATTTGCTGTCGCCGCTGCTGGCTAGCGATCCGCCGGACTTCCCCTTTGTCGCCTTGCTGATATCGGGCGGACATACGCAATTGATGCGGGTAGACGGCGTCGGTCAATACGCGCTGTTGGGCGAAACGCTGGACGATGCCGCCGGCGAGGCATTCGACAAGTCTGCCAAGCTGCTCGGCCTCGGCTATCCGGGCGGCCCGGCGATCTCGCGGCTGGCGGAATTCGGCGACCCCGACGCCTACAAGCTGCCGCGCCCGATGCTGCACTCCAAGGATTTGAACTTCAGTTTTTCAGGACTGAAAACGGCCGTGCTGACCGTGGTGAAAAACCAGATTACGAATATCTGCGAACAGGACAAGGCCAATGTGGCGCGTGCCTTCGTCGACGCCATCGTCGATGTGCTGGTGGCGAAATGCCTGGCAGCCTTGAAGCAGACCGGCCTGAAGCGGCTGGTGATCGCCGGCGGCGTCGGCGCCAACCGGCAGTTGCGCGTAGCGCTGAATGCGGCGGCGGAGAAAAAACGCTTTCGGGTGTTTTACCCGGAACTGGAGTTCTGCACCGACAATGGCGCGATGATCGCGTTTGCCGGCGCGCTGCGCCTGCAGCGCAATCCCGACGCGGCGCAACGCGATTACGCCTTCAATGTGCGGCCGCGCTGGCCGCTGGATGAACTGAAGCCGAGTTAGGCGCCGGGCCCTAACCGCTACTTCTTCTTGCTGCCTATCCTGTTTTCCTTGCCGGCCATCAGGTTGGCGATATTCTGGCGGTGGCGGTAGATCAGCAAGCCGCTCATCAGCAGCACCGCCAGCAGAATGGGATCGGTGCCGAACAACAAGCCGTAATAGAACGGCGCGAAGACGCTGGCCGCCAGTGCCGCCAGCGACGAATACCGGAACGCATAGGCGACGATCAGCCAAGTCGCCAGCGTCGCCAGTCCCAGCCACAGGTTCAAGCCCAGCAGCACGCCCAGAGCGGTGGCAACGCCTTTGCCGCCGACGAAGCGGAAGAACACCGGCCACAGGTGACCGACAAACACGGCCAGCGCCACCAGTGCGATACCGGTGTCCGTCACGCCGAAGCGCTCAGCGTAGTGCAGCGCCAGCCACACCGCCAGCCAGCCCTTGGCACCGTCGCCCAGCAGGGTCAGCACCGCTGCTACCTTGTTGCCCGAACGCAGGACATTGGTGGCGCCCGGGTTCTTCGACCCATAGGTGCGCGGATCGGACAGGCCGAACAGTTTGCTCACCACCACCGCAAACGATATCGAGCCAATCAGATAGGCCACGACCGCAAACAACACTGCATTCATTTTCTTCCTTTCAGGTTATCCGCTTGTCCCACGAGGACAGGAACAAGTTGGCGTACAGCGACGCCACAGGCACGGGGTAAAAGCCGCTATTCTTCCAGCGCGCAGCACACAGCCTTGACCGATAGCACCTTGCCCAAGACTTGGGGATCAATGCCTCAGGTAGCCGGAATGCCGGTTTGCAGCTTCTGGCGCGCCAGGTTCTTGGTGGAGACCTTACGGTTGCCGTGCATCAGCACCACCGGCGACTTGACCGCTTCGTCCTGCAGGATCAGGGGCTTGATAACGGCGTTAAGGGTTAGCTGAGTGGCATTGACACTCAGAGTGCATGATGTAACGCATGGACATTGATGCAGCTATTTTGTCTGGTGCGCATTCTATCAAATACCTTTGCGCACGCTCTCAGCAAGGCAAGTGTCCGCTGCGAACTTGTTGCACGATCAGGATAAAAATTAGCCACCCACCCAGAATCACAAATCACTTCTGTTTTGACATTGTGAAAGGAAATAAATTGGCAAACAGTTGACAACAAAGCCGCAAAAAAATAATAATTTGTCAATTGAGAAATTTGCAATTTCCGCTTTTGTCGCATTTGAACTCATCAATAAGATGGGGCGGTCACTTATGTGCATTAAGTTCGGGGCTACGCGATGTCAATTACTAATCTCTGTAAAACGCGCTGAACCAAAACTTTAGAGCGCTTTGCAAGGATTAGTAATCAACCACCGCATTTGAACTTTACGCACGATGACAACCACTTTAGTCAAAGTTTCAATATCGCCTCAAAATATTGATGTCGATCTCCCAGTCAACTCAGGCCTAACCGAGCTCGAATTCGAACTGTATAACCAGGAGGCCATCCCATTCGGCTGCCGGTCCGGCGCGTGTGGTGCTTGCCTGATCGAGGTTGTTAGCGGCGGTGTCGATGCGCTTACTCCAAAAGGAGACGCGGAATCTACCTTCCTGTCCGTCCTGGGCTATGAGGGCGAGTCATACCGATTAGCCTGCCAATGCCGGGTACTGGACACAGTCACCATCCGCCCCATTTCTCAACGTGGTTGAACACTCGTTCAACCTATCTTCTCGTCTCACCTGAAAGGACAGCTTCATGAAAAATCGCGTCAAACATTGCGGTCTCGAACATCGCCATCCGTTCCTGAACGCAGCGGGATCGGCACAGCTGCGTGCGGAAATCGACGCTATCATCGACCGCCAGATTGAGCAGTGGTACGACACCGTCCCTTACGCCGCCCATCTGGAAGGCAAGTCGGTGGACTCCGAGTACTACCGCCGCCATCTCATCGAGACCGCTTGGCGCATCCGCCTACTGCGCGTGTCCGAGTCGAAGGCGCTCGCCGAAATCGCAAAGCGCAGCCCGGAAGCCGCACAGATCTGGGCGAACTACGAGCGCGAGGAAATGCTGCATGATGAGCTGTTCATCCAAGACCTCGAGCGCGCCGGCGTGACGCGCGAGCAGTTCCTGGCGACCGAGCCGTATCTGTCGACCAAGCTGCTCACCGGCTTTTTTTCGTACCTGCTTGACCATGAAGGTCCTCTGGGTGTCGTGGCTTACTCCTACCTGGTGGAGTACGTCAACGTGAAACTCGAGCCTCGCAAGATCGAAGCGTTGAAAGAATCGGTCGGCGAGACCAACATCGCCGGCCAGATCTCGCACTCGCATACCGACATCAACGACGACCATCCGGGCGAAGTGTGGCAGGCCATCCGCTTCCTGCTGCGCAGCGACGAGGATGTGCAAAGCCTGAAGCGCTATCTGGACGAGCACCAGACTATTCTCGCCCTGTACTTCAAGGAACTGTACGAAGACAAAATCCTGCCGTTGGAAAAGAAGGCGGCCTGACGATGGAGCGGCAGATGACGACCCATGGCGTTCTCCTCCTCAGCCACTGCGGTTACTCGTTTCTGGAGGACCTGATTGCGGCGCTGGAGGCGCGCGGCCTGCGTACTTTCGTGCTGTCGTCACTGCCGCTCGCGGAACATCGCCCGCAACGGCTTGCGGACCTGCAGCGTAAGGTATCGCGCCTGCTGTCTACCAGCGAGCACGAGCTGACGCGTAACGATGTCGATATCGCACTCGATACGCTGGCCGACGAA
This sequence comes from Noviherbaspirillum sp., assembly GCA_035539595.1. Taxonomy (GTDB): domain Bacteria; phylum Pseudomonadota; class Gammaproteobacteria; order Burkholderiales; family Burkholderiaceae_D; genus Noviherbaspirillum. The sequence continues at coordinate 95 of DATLIB010000069.1, read as the reverse complement.
GGCGAGCAGGTGCTCGCCTGTGTCACGGTATGGGAAGGCTATCGCGGACTGATGGCACATGCCAACGCACGTCTTGGCATACCAGATCTCACCCC
>DATLIB010000068.1:0-3654 GCA_035539595.1 Noviherbaspirillum sp. | reverse complement strand
ATCGGCGGCCTGCTGGGCTTGCTCGCGATCTTCCTGCCTTCCTTCCTGCTGGTGTTGGGAGTGCTGCCGTTCTGGTCGCGGCTGCGCCGGCAACGCGGTGTGCAGGCGGCATTGGCGGGAGTCAACGCGGCGGTGGTGGGCCTGCTGCTGGCCGCCCTCTATGACCCGCTGTGGACCACGGCGGTACGCGACTGGCGCGATGCCGCATGGGTGGTGGTGGGCGTGGCCGCGCTGATGTGGGCGAAGCTGCCTCCGTGGCTGGTGGTGCTGGCATTGGGTCTGGGCGGTGCGGTATCGGTCTGGTTTGCGGGCTAGTCAGCGCATGCGCGAGCGCCAGCACGGGGCTGAGTCGCAGGCGGCGGCATCGCTCCCTAAGCGAATGCCGATGGATCATTCGATCCTGACATACTCGCCTTTGTCGCCGAAACGTTTGGGTTTCGCGCCTACCCTGGCACAGATCGTGCCGTCGCAGCGGGTCAAGGCGCCGGTGCGCATGGCCTCGGCCATGTCGCTGGGAAACTCCGTGCGTTTCAGGGCTTGCTGGTTCTTCCAGACCAGATAGCCGCTTCCGCCCACGGCCAACAGCGATCCGGCCAGCAAAGCCAGTCCGCTTTTCCAGACCAGCGAGCGTTGTGCGGCGCCCAGGAGCTGCAATTGGTGATAAAGCGAACCTGCCGCGGATTCAACGCGGGCCGCTGCCGCTTGCAGACGCTCGCCGCTCTGGCGCAGGCCCTCGGCGGCATGTCGTTCGATCGTCTCGCGCGCCTGCCTGCCTACGGTTTCCACCATTTCGTGCGCTGTCTGCTGCGACCGGGTGGCGAAGCCCTCAGCGGTTTCGCGCAACACTTGGCTGCTGTGGCCGGCTTCCTGGGTCACCCGCGCGGTGCGCTGGTTCAACACGTCGGCAAAGGCGCTCAGGCGCAGGGCCATTTCCTGCAGATCGTTGCTATTGCTCATCGGTTCATTCCTTGAAAACTACATTCTCATTACGGGGCCGCGCTGGACCTGCGCTTCGTTCGCCGCCATGGCCTGCTGTATCGCTTGTTGCTGCTCTTGCTCGGCCTGCTGAGCAAGAGCGACGTTCAGTTGCTGCCCCTGTCCCAGCCATGCATGGCCTTCGATGCTCTGTGCATAAGCGCGGCCGGCCATTTCTATTCCTTGCGCATCGCCGTTCAGCGCGGCATCGGTCATCTGCAGAAATAGCGGATTCCAGGCTTGCTTGGCAGGAGTATCGCGGCCAGGCGGCATTGTTTCCGAGGCCGTTGGGATGCCGGGTTCCTGTTTGTCTGGCGAAGGACCGTTCGGCATCGGGCCAGTACGACGTTCGATTTGCTTTTCCAGTTCAGGGCTTATTGGTTCTTTTTGTTGGCAATCGATGGCTGCGCTGTTTTTGCACAACGCCGCGGGCGCCAGTTGATTGACGTGGTCGCGTACCCCGTCCTTATCGTAGGCAGAGGTGCCGTAGAGTCCGTACATGCCTTGGTCTGAGCGATGCACCACGGATTTTGCCGGGTCATTTGGCACGGTCCGCTTTTGCAAGAAATCACGGTCGCTGAGCCGGTTCAGATATTCCACGCCCAGATTCAGGCTGCGCACACCCAGCCCGTTCTGCTTATAGGTGTCGCCCACATCACTGTGCGCGCCCCCTACAGTGACGTTCAAGTTTCGGTTGTTCTCGCTGAAATCTGCAGGAATATGATCGTTGGCCTTAAACAGGTTGCGGCGTTCATCCTCGGCCGTGATCTGGAAAGTGGACATGGTCGAAGGCGGAAGACGGCGGTCGTGCTCTTCCACACCGGTGTCGACCGGGTCGAACAGAAGAGCTGCTTGTAATGTCTTTCCGGGAGCCACGAGCTCAGGTACGTCTGCATATTTGATAGATGTGATCAGCGTTTCGCCGTCAAACTTCTTGCCGTCCAGCTCTAATTTGGCATCTGCTGGATCGCGGATTCCCCGCTCCTCGATCATGCGTTGCAATGCCGCCACTTCCTCCGCTCCGCGACTGAAGCCAACGCCCGCCACGCGGATTTGTGTTTTTGGGTCTTCGTCGATCCACTTTTTGGCTTGGATGCAAAGCTGATAGTAGGCCGTCTCTACGCGATTATCGAAGGTATGGGCATACCTTCCATCCCAGAGGCGCTCGGGCGTATGAAATAGTCCTTCTTGGGAGAACGTACCTTCGACGTAGCCGCTGGCAATATTATCTAGCTTTGATTCCTCGATTTGGTTGCGGATCTTAGCCACCACACTCCAGTTTTCCGGTTTGTCATCAAACATGCTGTTTCCGGTGCCGTCCAATGCGGCAACAAACAGGCGCTCATGCTTATTGTCGGCATGCAGTAACACCGGAATGCGCATCTCATCCAGAGACGTCTGTGCTTGCCGGTAGCTGTCCAAGTCGTGCTGGTCTGCGGGATAGGTCTCTACTCCCTCGGGTCGCTTATCCGTGGTGCCCATGGTGTTCTTCCTTGTTTAGTAAGTGCGACTGAATACCTTGATCAGGTCGTCCTGATAGTTGCTGTGCGGTCTGTCTGGAAATCTAGGCCGCTTCAACCAGATAGTGGCCCGCATGTAGACATTTATGGTGCGGTCGTTGACCTCAATAATGATGGCCGGCATCCCATCGGTTGCATTTTCAGTGGCGTCTACATGAGCGACGTTGTGCCGGATCAGCTGATCCTCGAATATTTCACCAATATCGATCTCGGCTTCATGCGGCATGCCGTCCTTGGAGCGCCATGTGACTTTGGCGGGTTCCGGGAAATTTGGAATTGGTCCACGTCCGGCAGAAAGTAATTTTTCCAATGGGCGGCCATACGAAGCAACCGACGGGCTGGGAGCATCCTTTTCTCCATGTGCGAAGCCCCGGTAGAGTATTTCGCATTCCTGTGTGTCGAAGCAGTGCCCACCAAAGTAATGCGCTTGAAACTTAAGCGGCCATTCGACATTTGCATTGCTATAACTGCCGTTCGAAGATCCGGATGCGGATGATGTTGAGGAAGTGGACATGGCGGACTGGCATCCCGTCAGTGCAAGGAAAAGTGGCGCGGCTAGGGCAAGGTGTTGCAAGGGTTGTCGTCTCATTGAGGCATTCCTGTGCCGTCACGGTAAATGGAGGCTTCTTGTTTCTTGATAGGGGTGCAGTGCAATGTTTCCCGGTCTGCTTGATAGGTAGTTAGGTCTTGCAATTCTGTGTCTTCCAATGTGGGAAGCTAACTGACCTGTGCTGACACTGTGATTTCATTGTATAGGTTGTCTTGAGCTTAGTAAGTTCTGCTGAAGACCTTAACTAAATCCGCTCTAAAGTCACTGTATTTGTTCCCAGGTTTTTGCAGTTCCTTGGTCGAGATATGCGCGCGCATGTAGACATTGATGGTGCGGTCGTTTACTTCCAGAATTATCTCGGGCCAATTCCAAAGGCCATTTTTACTGACATCTTGGCGCGACACGTTATGTCGAACTAGCCCATCTTTGAAAATTTCACCCATATCTATCTCGGCTTCATGTGGTGTATCGTCTTCGGAGCGCCAAGTTATCTTGGCGGGCGCGGGAAAGTTCGGGAAAAATCTTCCGCTTGCCTTCAGCATGTCGGGATAGTTCTTGAAGGATGTGGAAGGAGGAGTTAACGCGTACTCGTAGACCTCGCCCTGGTCG
>DATLIB010000067.1:0-17086 GCA_035539595.1 Noviherbaspirillum sp. | reverse complement strand
TAGCCTGAACACCCTGAATGGAGAACCCACATGTCCCTGCACCATGCCTCATCCGGCGAATTGATCGATATTCGTCCAGTGGGACCGCAACTGGAAAATGCCCCATCGATCGCACTGGTCCGAACCGATGATTTTGAAGTGATGCGACTAGTCCTGCGAGAAGGAAAATCCACGCCGCAGCATCATGTGCCTGGAGAAATCACGCTTCAGTGCCTGGAAGGAACAGTGGAAGTGCAGGTCTCTGACAAAACGCTTGTGCTGCAGTCAGGTCAAATGGTTTTCCTTGAGGGAAACACTCCTTACGCCCTCTACGCTCTTGAGAATGCGTCATTGTTAATGACGATGTTGCGCAAAGGCGAGTGAGTCCTTGCGCGGATTAAGCCGACTCGTTTCTCGGATCGCGTGCCAATAGACGCTCCACCATGGAGCGCGGCGAATCGCCGTCAAACAGCACTGCCGCCACCGCATTCGTGATTGGCATATCGACTCCATTCTGCAGGGCCAACGCCCGCACTGCCTGCGCACAGCGCACACCTTCCGCAACGTGTCCGAGTTCAGCCACGATAGTGTCGAGCTTCTTGCCTTGTGCGAGTCCCAAGCCAACCTGGCGGTTGCGTGACAAATCGCCAGTGCAAGTGAGCAAGAGGTCGCCGACCCCGGAAAGTCCCATGAAGGTTTCGGTTCGCCCCCCCAGCGCAATCCCAAGGCGCGTGATTTCAGCCAGTCCGCGCGTAATAAGCGCGGCCCGCGCGTTCAAGCCAAGACCCATGCCGTCGATTACGCCAGTGGCAATCGCCAGGATGTTCTTTACCGCCCCCCCCACTTCGACCCCGACCAAGTCATCGGTCGAATACACCCGGATCGAACGTCCGTGTACCGCACTGACGACACGCTCGCGCAGCGCCGGGCTCTCCGAAGCAACAGTCAGCGCGCAAGGCAAACCACGCGCGACTTCCTGCGCAAACGAAGGCCCGGACAAAGCGCCGTGCGCAATGCCGGCGCCTAGCACTTCGCGCACTACTTGGTGCGGCAGCAGCCGCGTCTTCTCCTCGAAGCCTTTGCATAGCCAAACGATGTTTGGAATCGGATAAGACTGGAGCCGCTGTACCAACGGTCGCAGGCCGGATACCGACGATGCCAGTACCAGTAAGCTATCGTCATTGCCGACATGCGTCACTGCCGATTCGAACTGCGAGGTGAGCTGCAATGCAGTCGGCAGAGCAAACCCCGGCAGGTAAGCGACGTTTTCGCGTTTGGCCGCTGCCTCGCGCATCGCCGCCTCACCCCGTCCCCAGAGCATAACCCTGTGGCTGTCGGCGAGAACGATCGCCAGCGCCGTACCCCAGGCGCCGGCACCCAATATTGAGATGTTCATCGGGAGCTGCCGGGGAGCTGGTGCTGCTGGCATACCCGTCATTCGCCCCAGACTTCGGACGAACGCACGAAGCCAGCCTGTCCATCCCGATGTCGTACTTTCAACCACCCGCCGGATGCGGGATCGATCAACTCCAGCAACACGCCCTTGTCCGCGGCAAAGGCCAGAGGTGCAGCATCTTCCGCCGAGGTACGCACACGTGCGCTAGCGGCGCTGACAACAACATTACGCCGGGGTGACAACGCCTTGCCCTCGACCCAGGCCAGATCGCCGGCGGCGTCGCGTACTTTGACCCATTCGCCGTAAATCAGTACCACTTCCACCGGCATGCCGCGCGGTGCGACGAACACCTTGCGCCCCTTGTACGACGGCGCATCGTACAGCACGGCTGGCGCCGCCCCGACCGATTTGAATTCAAGCGCATGCGCAGCACTTGCCGCCGACAGGGCAAGCGACACGACAAACAGATGCACGGATTTCATCACCACTCTCCCTGTCCGGCTTCCGGGTTATTAATGTTGTGCCGCGCTGCCATCCGGCATCACAATTCCCGAACCGCCCTGATCCTTGCCTTGTTGTTGTGCCAACGCCTGCAGGCGCTGCTGATAGAACGCCTCGAAGTTAATCTCGGCCAGGTGCACCGGAGGGAATCCAGCGCGCGTAATCACGTCGGCGATATTGGCGCGCAAGTACGGATAAACGATATTCGGGCAACCGATGCCGAGCAGCGGATCGAGTTGTTCCAGCGGGATGTTGGCGGCTTCGAAAATGCCTGCCTGCTTACCTTCGACCAAGAAGGCCACTTTATCCTTAACCTTGGCTGTGACAGTGATGGTAACGGTCGATTCAAAAATCGTTTCGGCCAGCGCTTCGACGCCGACGTCGACCGCGACTTCGATATTCGGCGCATCCTGTTCCAGGAAAATCGCCGGAGAATTCGGCTGTTCCAGCGATAAATCTTTCAGGTACACGCGTTGAATCTGAAATACGGGCTGCTGTTCGTTTTGCTCGGCCATGAGATGCTTTCATTAAGAATGAGAAGGTGAGAAGGAAAAAGGACGGCGACACGCCGTCCCTTCAATAGGGTAATGCTAACACTTCAGCGGTTAATCGCCTTGAAGCAAAGAATCCAGCTTGCCGGCATGATCAAGCGCGCTAAGATCGTCAAAACCGCCGACATGAGTGTCGCCGATATAGATTTGCGGAACGGTGCGACGCCCGGTTTTCTGCATCATTTCAGCACGCTGCGCCGGGTCCAGGTCGACACGGATCTTTTCGATGTTAGCCACACCCTTGGACGTCAAGAGGCGTTCCGCCATGACGCAATACGGGCAAACACCGGTGCTGTACATTAAAATACGTGCGGTCATATTTTTCTGCTCCATTATTTGGCAAGCGGAAGCCCTTGCGCTTGCCAAGCTGCCATGCCGCCATCCAGGCTGAACGCGTCATTGAAACCGGCCTTCTTGAGCTGTCCGGCAGCTTTCGCCGATTGCACTCCGCTTTGGCAAACTGCAATCATCGATTTTGCTTTGAATTTGTCCAGCTCGCCTATCCGATTCGACAGCTCCTTCAACGGAATGTTCTTGGCGTCACGTAAGTGACCTGCAGCAAAGGCTTCAGGGTCACGAACATCGACAATCACGGCTTTACCTTGATTGATCAGTTGCGTTGCCTGCAAAATCGACACTTTTTCGCCGCGCCGCTGCAGCATCGGCCAAAGCAAGGCTCCTCCAGAAAGAAGCGCGATGCCGATCAACCAAATGTTATCTAAGAAAAATTTCACGGGACTCCAATTGTTTACGTGGTTTTAAGCAATCTCGACATTATAAAATAGAAGCCGTTATTGCATTTCCCTTGGCAGCCTGCTTCCCCCCTATTTCTTAACATTCCCCCCAACGCCAAACATGTACAAAATCGTATTGATGCGCCACGGCGAGTCCACGTGGAACCTGGAAAATCGTTTTACCGGCTGGACCGACGTTGATTTGACAGAAAAAGGCATGGCCGAAGCGCGCCATGCTGGCCAAATCCTGAAGGAAGCCGGCTTCACATTCGACCTCGCTTACACCTCCGTGCTGAAGCGCGCCATCCGCACGCTGTGGTTGACACTGGACGAGATGGACTTGATGTGGCTGCCGGTGCAACACGACTGGCGCTTGAATGAACGCCACTACGGTGCACTGCAAGGACTGAACAAGGCGGAAACAGCCGCCAAGTACGGCGACGAACAAGTCCTGATCTGGCGCCGCAGTTACGATGTACCGCCTAATCCACTCGCCCCGGACGATGCCCGCACCTCGTACAAAGACCCCCGTTATGCCGCCTTGAAAAAGGAAGACATCCCTCTCACCGAATGCCTGAAGGACACGGTGACACGCGTCATGCCAGCATGGGAGGATTCGATTGCGCCGGCTATCCGCGCAGGCAAGAAAATCATCATCTCCGCCCATGGCAATAGCCTGCGCGCGCTTATCAAGAGCCTCGACGGCATCAGCGATAAGGACATTGTCGGCCTGAATATCCCCAACGGCCAGCCACTCGTGTATGAACTGGATGCAGACTTGAAACCGATCAAGAGCTATTACCTGGGTGACCAGGCTGCGATCGAGGCGGCAATGCATGCCGTCGCCAGCCAGGGAAAGTCGAAGTAAAGTGCAGCACGCCCCCCCTCTTCAAGACTAAATAGGAATCTACTTGCTCAAGCAGCGTCGCATGACTGTCGGCAGGAGCATCCTGTCCGCCCTTGGAATAGCGGCGTTGCTTGCCTGCGTACCGGCACACGCCAATAGAATCACCGAACGCGCCAAACAAAAGCAGGTGGCCGAAATCGAACGCGCCGAGTTGCAGAAAAAGCTCACGGCGCTCAAACACGACATCACCCAGACCGAAACCGCCAAAAGCCATGCGGCCGATGCACTGGCCAATTCCGAAGGGGCGATCTCAGAGGCCAACCGGGCCCTGCATGAATTAAGCAGGGAACAACGACAGGCCGAGGCAAAGTTAGCCAACTTATCGAAAGACTACGCACAACTGGCTAAAGCCATCGGAGCGCAGCAAAAACGTCTCGCCGCGTTATTGCACAATCAGTATGTCGCAGGCAATGAAGATCGCATCAAGCTGCTACTGTCGGACGACAATCCAAATCGCATCAACCGCGAACTGCAATACATGGGCTATGTATCGCAAGCACAGGCAAAACTGATCGCCTCTTTGCGCACCAATCTGCAGTCCATCGAAACCAACAAGGCGGAAACGCAAAACACCAAAGATGAGTTAGACGAGATCGCCCAAGAGCAGCGTCAGCAAAAAAAACAGCTGGAGAAAGAAAAGGCGCATCGGGCAGCATTGCTGTCGCAATTGTCCAAAAAACTGGCGGCCCAGCGCCAAGAGGCTGGCAACATCGTGCGCGACGAACAGCGTCTCGGCGGCCTGGTCAGCAGACTGACGACCTTGATTGAAGAACAACGGAAAGCAGAAGCCGCTGCGCGGGAGAAGCGCCGACAAGAACAACTGGCCCGCCTCAAGGCGAAAAGCGAAGCAGCAGCCAGCGCAAAAGAAAAAGCCGCCAAGCCCTCCTTGTCGAATCCCGACGCAATCGATGACGATGAACCGCCAAAATTGTCGAGCCGAAATGAACTCGTGGCGGCTACGAACGTCCAAGACGAGGAATTTGGGCGGGTGTTCCGTTCCCTGCGCGGGAAGTTAAGGTTGCCGGTGCGCGGCGAACTGCTGGCAAGATACGGTGGCAAGCGCAGTGGAGGACCCGTCTGGAAAGGCTTGTTCATTCGCGCTGCCGAAGGTGCAGAAGTACAGGCAGTAGCAGCTGGCCAAGTGGTTATTGCCGATTGGCTGCGCTGCTTCGGTAACCTGATCATCATCGACCATGGCAGCCAGTACATGACAATATATGGCAACAACCAAGCTGTACTGAAACAGGTCGGCGACATCGTCAAGGGCGGCGACACGATTGCCAGCGCCGGCAATAGCGGTGGCAACGAACAATCGGGTTTATACTTTGAAATACGGCATCAGGGCCGTGCGTTTGACCCGCTCACCTGGATGTCTGCCGCCGCCACGAAATAATGGCAGAGGCAGCAGATCTCTGGAACTTCGAACACGTAACTTTTAGGTGACACATGAGCAGCAAACTGAAAAACTTCGGCCTTATCGGCTTGGGCGTCATTGCAGGCATCGCAGGATCGATGCAATTTGACGCTGCAGCACAAAAAAATACCTCGCCGTTGCCGCTGGAAGAGCTGCGCCAACTCGCTGACGTATTTGGTCTGATCAAGACCGATTACGTCGAAGCGGTCGAGGATAAGAAGCTGCTGACAGAAGCCATTTCAGGCATGGTGGCCTCCCTTGATCCACATTCTGCCTATCTGGACAAGAAAGCGTTCAAGGAGCTGCGCGAAGGCACGCAAGGCAAATTTGTCGGGCTCGGCATCGAGGTCGGCATGGAAGACGGTTATGTGAAAGTGATCTCTCCGATCGAAGACTCGCCGGCGTTCAAGGCAGGACTAAAGGCCGGCGACCTGATCACTCGCCTGGATAGCACACCGGTCAAAGGTCTGACGCTGGACGAAGCAGTCAAGCGCATGCGCGGCGAGCCGAACACCAAGATCACCCTGACCGTCGCACGCAAGGATGAAGACAAGCCCATCATCGTCACCATCGTGCGCCAGGAAATCCGGGTGCAAAGCGTGAAGTCCAAGATTATCGAGCCGGGCTATGCATGGCTGAGGGTCGCCCAGTTCCAAGAACCTACCGTTGATGACTTGGTGAAAAAAATCAACACTCTGTACGCTCAGGAACCGAACATGAAAGGGCTGGTGCTCGACCTGCGCAACGATCCGGGCGGTGTCCTGCCGGGAGCGATTGGTGTTTCTGCCGCGTTCCTACCGAAAGACGTGCCGATTGTGTCCACCAACGGCCAATTGGCCGACTCCAAACAAACTTTCTATGCACGCCGCGAGTTCTATACTTCATCGCGTTTCGGTAGCAGCGACCCGCTCGCCAAGCTGCCGGAAGCAGTGAAGAAAGTGCCGATGGTGGTACTGGTCAATACCGGCTCCGCTTCCGCATCCGAGATCGTGGCCGGCGCCTTGCAGGACTACAAGCGCGCCATCATCATGGGCACGCAAACATTCGGCAAAGGCTCGGTGCAAACCATCCGCCAGCTGTCGACAGACACCGCGGTCAAACTCACCACTGCCCGCTATTACACGCCGAACGGACGCTCTATCCAGGCCAAGGGCATCGTTCCGGACCTGCTGGTGGATGAAACGCCGGATGGCGACGGCTTGAATGGCCTGCGTCTGCGTGAATCGGACCTGACTAAGCATCTGTCCAACGACAGGGACAAAGAAGAAATCAGGGCGAAAATCGACGAGCTGGAAGAAGAACAACGCATCGCCGCACTGGAGAAGAAACTCAAACCCCTGGAGTTCGGCGGCAAGGACGATTTCCAGCTAGTGCAGGCACTGAATCACCTCAAGGGGCTGCCCGTCAAGCTGTCGAAATCAGCGACAATTGAGAGCAAGAAAGAAAACACCATCAATGAAACGAAGAATGGCGACAAGAACGGAAATGGCAACCATAAATAAGGCGCCATGACAGTGAGAAAAGGCCGCAGCAATGCGGCCTTTTTCTTTTATTCCGAGACGCCAGAGCTGACGGAATCAGCACCTTTGCAAATACAGGCAAAGTGATAAATTACCGGCTCCAGACTAGTCCACTCGTCGATTGAACCAAACCATGAACGATACCCAACTCCTGCGTTATTCGCGCCACATTCTGCTCAATGAAATCGGCATCGAAGGCCAGGAAAAACTGTTGGCGGCACACGCGCTAGTGATCGGTGTCGGCGGCCTTGGCTCGCCGGCCGCGTATTATCTGGCTTCTGCAGGCGTAGGCAGAATCACCTTGATCGACAATGACACGGTGGACCTGACCAATCTGCAACGTCAGATTCTGCATACGACGGAACGTATCGGTCAGCCGAAGACACTCTCTGGCAAGCAGGCACTTGCGCACATCAATCCGGAGATCGAAGTAATTGCGGTGAACGAACGCGTCAGCGGTGAACGACTGACGGAGCTGGTGGAGCAAGCAAGTGTCGTCCTCGACTGCAGCGACAACTTCGCCACCCGGCATGCCGTCAACCACGCCTGCGTTGCAAGCAAGGTTCCCCTGGTATCGGGAGCCGCCATTCGTTTCGACGGCCAGATTTCAGTATTCGATTCGCGTCGTGAAGATGCACCATGCTATGCCTGCCTGTTTCCGCCGGATCAGCAGTTCGAGGAAGAACTGTGCTCCACCATGGGCGTATTTGCGCCGCTGGTCGGCATCATTGGCACGATGCAGGCTGCAGAAGCACTGAAGCTGATCGCCGGCATTGGCGATTCGCTTGCTGGGCGCTTGCTGCTGCTGGACGCGCGCCTCATGGAATGGAGCAGCATCAAGATCGTGCGTAATGAGGCTTGCACGGCATGCGGACATTAGTGCCTGCCATCAATTGGCTTGGGAGATGGGTTCATTGCAAGATATATTGATAGCAGGCCCAGGGACCGTCCAGGAATAGGTTGTGCATTTTGGCGGTCGTAGCGGGATGCGATGCAAGGCGCACGAGGCGCTGCAGTGCGAGCACTGCAAGCGGCGAGCAACGCCGCAGCGCACCCGCCACGACCAGCAAAAATGTGCACACTTATTCTTGGACAGTCCCCTGGTCTTGGGGTAGCACAGTCCACCATGAACAAGCTGCCAACGTCGCCCCGCTATGGCTACCAGTAACCGGTGACGCTCCATTAGCGTTACCGTCAAGTGGAGAATCCGCATCCACGAGGTGACTGGACTTCACAGCCGACATCGTCCGATAGCGGGTATAGATATCGAAATGGCGACGCTCCGCCATTGCCACGAAGGTCGTGTCGCATGAGTCGACGGCCGCCTCATCATGCATCACAGAAGATATCGGGCTGAAAGCCACCGGTATTGCGGCGCTTTTACTCGATTCCTCGCCGCTGCAACCGCTCAACGCCACAACCGCACCAACGGTGCCTGCGGCCAACATGCGCCGTTTGAATATACGCTTGAACATGTCATCTCCCCTGACATGATTATTTTTCTTTTCTTTCCACGTCTCTTTGGCGGGTATCAAACGCCATACATGACCCAATAGGGGAAATCGTCATCGAGGCGAAAAAGGAGTATTGACGTCCGAATGAGGTGTTCAAGTAGGGGAGCTGCCAGTCGATCGCCGCCACGGCACCACTTGTGGTGCGTGACAGTTTTTAGGCTTGGCAGCCTGCTATGCCGGCATCGCGCAGGGAAGCCATATCTTGAAGGAAGTCCCCTCGCCAGGCTTGCTTTCTACATCGATACGTCCGCCATGCTGGACAACGATGCCGTAAGACAAGGACAAGCCCAGTCCGGTCCCTTTCCCGATAGGTTTAGTGGTGAAGAATGGTTCGAAAATACGCGCCATGTGCTCAGGCGGAATGCCGCAGCCGGTATCGGCAATTTCAACCCATGCCCATCCTTTTTCATGGCCAGTACGGATGGTGATGGTGCCGGCCTGATCAATCGCTTGTGCGGCGTTCATTAACAGGTTCAGAAAAACCTGATTCAATTGGGCTGGCACACCTTCGACAGGAGGAAGGTCGCCGTACTCTTTTTTAACCTCGGCCTTATGCCGTATCTCGTTGCGGGCAATATTCAATGTGCTGTCAATCCCCGGATGCAGATCGAATATTTGTCGTTCAGCCTCTCCCGCATGCGAGAAATCCTTCAAATCCTGCACGATACGGCGTACTCGCTGTACACCATCGTCCGATTCGTGCAGCAGATTTTGTACATCTTCGCGCAAATAATCGAATTCCAGCCTGTCGCGCGCCTGACGTACCTCATCCAATAAAGACGTTTTCGCAGGTAATGCACCCTCCAGGCGTTCATAGTGCGCGATCAGTTCCAGCAAGTCGTCGATATACCCGCGCAGGGTACCTAAATTGGAACTGACAAAAGCGATTGGATTGTTGATTTCATGTGCGACACCAGCGGCCAATTGACCAATCGACGCCATTTTTTCCGATTGCAGCAATTGATGCTGCAACTCTTCCAGCTTGCGGTTGTTCTCCTGCAGTTCCCGGTTCTGTTCCGTCAATTGCAGCTGCATGGCGCGCAACGCAAGATGTGTGCGGATGCGCGCCAGCACTTCCTCGATCTGGAATGGCTTGCTGATATAGTCGACGCCACCTGCCGCGAACCCCGCTATCTTGTCTGCGGTTTCCGCCAGTGCTGTCATGAAGATGACGGGAATGTCTCGCAGGCTCTCATCCGCTTTCAAGCGGCGGCAAGTCTCCAAGCCATCTATGCCAGGCATCATGACGTCCAGCAGAATCAAGTCCGGCGCGGAAAAGCGTGCGCGCTGGATCCCCTCTTCGCCATCTTGCGCGACAACGACGCGAAAGCCCTGTTCTTCCAGGTAATCGCCCAGCACGCCGATGTTGGCGGGGGTGTCGTCGACAATCAAAATTGTCGGATGAGGTGCAATGGGTTGCGTCATTCCGGCCTCCGATCCATGTACTGTTCCACCAGGTTCAAGATCGCCTTGGACTGATACTCTTTGGCGAGTGAACTTAATTTATTGGCGAACCGGCGATATTGGTCATTACTGTCCGCCAATCGTGCCGCATGCTCCCGAATATCGCGCATGCTGCCAGCTAGCGCAAGTTGATGCACAGACAGCATTTCCTCATAGGGCGGCACCATCATCGGCTCTTCTTCCTGCGAAATGGATACGCTCTGTGGCACAGGTGTTTCATATACCCACTCCAAGTGTAAATGCACCCCGATCCGTTGCAGCATGTGATCCTGATCCAACGGCTTCGTCATGAAATCCGTTGCACCGGCAGAAAACGAGGCCTGTTGATCTTCCAGCGAGACACTGGCGGAAGTCATGATGATGGGAGTGCTTTTCAACGCCGGCAGCTGACGTAGACGCCGCGTCGCTTCCATTCCATCCATGCCCGGCATCGACACATCCATCAGGATTAAATCGGGATGCTCCGCTTGCGCCTGTTCCAGACTTGCCTGTCCGTTGGCAGCCAGACTGATGATGAAGCCCAAGCGTTGAAACAGATCCTCAAGCATGGCGAGGTTGACGGCCACATCATCGACAATCAATACCCTTTTCGGCGCCCCCTGATAGCCGACGATGAGTTGCGTTTCCGTCTTATCGGCCGTGATTTCAGCCGTGGCGACCGGGACAGATAAAGTGAATCCAAACCGGCTGCCTTTACCCAGTTCACTGTCAATCTGAATGTCGCTATGCATCAAACGAACCAGTTGGCGGCTGATCGACAATCCCAGCCCCGTGCCTCCTATCCAGCGCTGAACATCGCCGACTTGCTCGAAGGGCTGAAAAATAGTTTCAAATTGGTCGCGCCGCACCCCGATCCCGGTGTCTTGCACCTCAAAATGCAAGCATATATGGCCCGCGTTTTCCGGCCTGCTACGCACCCGCAAAACCACTTGTCCCTGATCAGTGAACTTGATCGCGTTGCCCAGCAAGTTCAGCAGGACTTGACGCAAGCGCTTGTCATCCAACTGTACGCTACCCGGTAAATCGGGCGGAATGTCCGCGACGAACAACAGCCCTTTCTGTTCAGCCCGAACCCGAATAATGTCAGCGATCACGCGCAGGAAAGCAAGCAGATCAACCGTACCGAGGCACAGTTCGAACTTGCCAGCTTCGATCTTCGCAAGATCCAACAAATCGGTGATCAGCGTCAGCAGATGGGCGCCACTCTGATAGATCGTATCTACTCCACCAACCTGCCGCTCATTCAGATTTTTATCGCGCTTGAGTATTTGCGCATACCCTAAAATCGCATTCAAAGGGGTGCGCAATTCATGGCTCATGTTGGCCAAAAAGGTATTCTTGGCCAAGTTCGCCACTTCGGCACGCTCCTTAGCCGCACTTAATTCCGTTGTGCGTTCTTTCACCAGTTCCTCCAGATGGTCCCGGTGCCGCTGCAGTTCTGCCTCGACCAGGCGACGGTATGCAATATCCTGTTCCAGCGCCTGGTTTTTGGCCTCAATCTCGTTGAACAAGGATTGCAATGATTGCCGTGTGCTTTCAAGGCTGCTGCCCAGCTTGCCTAGCTCGTCGCCTCGCTTCCAAACAAACGGTTCACTCAATTCACGCCGTGCCAGATGCTGGGATTCCTGCATCAGCCGGCGAATCGGCGCTAGCAAACGTATCTGCAACAGCGCCACGATCAAGACCATGCTAAACAACAATTGCCCCAAGGCTGTCAGCATGAAGGTGGTGCGGTCGCGGGCGATTTGCGTGTCGATCTGGCCGCTGTCCATCTCGATGGAGACATAGCCGATAACCCGCTTGTTATAGACCACTTCGCTATTGAGAGAAAATTGGCGCCCCGTAAATCGCTGTGGGAAATCCTCTGATAGAAAGATGCCGAATTTTTTATCCAATACGGTTATCTTGGTTATGCGCTCATCGCTATGCATGGATTTGAACAATGGTGCGCCTGCATCCTTGCTGAAATTCCACAATGGTTCCTGCATACCCAGCGCCAGGATTTCCACAAGACGCTTCAGGTCTTTTGCCTGACGTTCCTCGTACTCCTGCTTTCGGTGTTCAAGCGTTAAAAAACTGCTGATGGAGATCGGGATCAGCAGTCCGACGACAACGGCGAGCACAATGGAAACGCGCAGTTCCAGCTTCATGAAACGAAAACCTGGCCTCGACATGGATGATTCCGTCTATTCCTATTGAGCGGACACGCCCCACTTGCGCCGAATCTTTTCCATGACACCCGTACTTTCCTGTTTCTGGTAACTTTCACGCAAACGTTGTACGACGGATGCCGGCAGGTGCGGATTGATTCCGTAATGGACACGCTCATCTGCCACCGCGAAAGTCGTCGGGCGCAAGTCGTCATAACGCTTATCCTGCTGGATCTGATATTTAATCCAGTACTCTTCTTCGACAAACCCGCAGTTGTGTCCCATTACCGTTTTAAGTGGAAGCGTATTGGCTTTCGGCACCCGATCGAAATGGGCGGAAAACGGTGCGTCTTCTTTCAAGCGACGGTCGAACTCAGGAGAATAATTGGCACCGAGTTGAATACCAATCGGTCCGCACTTGTTCGCCATCACAGCAAGCTCATCCAGGTTGGTGACCTTCGCGTCCGCATTTTCCTTGCGAACCGCCAGGATGCGGCGGGATTGGCGCTGAGGGCCGATGAAATGCATATAGTTGGCTCTTTCCGCCGTCCACGTTACGTTGAGAACGATGTCGATATCGCCGGTTTTCAGCGACTCTAGCGCCCGCGCCCACGGCAGACTCTCAAACGAAACCTTGTAACCAGCACCTTCCACCAACGCCGTTACCAGTTCGACATCCAAGCCTCTCCATGTGTCGTTCTGCTGAAAATAAAGCGGCGCATATTCGGTGACGCGTACGCGTATTGTGTTTATGGGCTCAGTTGCCGATGTGGCAGTCGCCATCACCGATAGACATAACAAGGAAGTAATTTCTGCCAACCAGCGCATGTGTGCCTCCGGTAAGAAGTCGTTGTCTTATGGGCGTTTCAGGAACATTCCTGCTGGACGGGGAACAACACGCGATAATTGGCACGAAAGTTTCCCACAGGACACACTATCACACTTACTTGCCTGCGCAATCCACTGTGGGGGTAAAGACAACAAGAGAATTTACTTGACCGGTGTTAAAGCGCCAGACACAGTCATTTTGGATGCCGGCCGCATGACATCAGGCAGCCCCCTGCCGCCAGCGGAGGTGTGTAGCAGCGGCCGTCAAGTTTAACGAACGGGGTGCTGCGTCCGCCTTCGGCCAATTCGCCCCGCTTGTGATGGAAGGGCCGCTCAGCTGCCGCGCTTGGACAGATAAATGCCCCACAGCAGCAAGGCGCCACCTGCCATCTGTATTGGGCCGATGGCTTCGCTGAAAATGTTCCAGGCGGCGACTGCCGCAGTCAAGGGCTGGATCAACAGGCTAACCGAGGACAAGGATGCCGGCAGATGCGCAAAGGCATAAGCGATCACGGTTTGTCCGCCGATCTGCGCCACCAACGCCAACGCCAGCAGCGGCAGCCATCCACTTGCCTCGGCCGGCCAGAAATTACCGGGCGCAGCCAAGGCAAACGGCAGCAAGGCGAGGCCGGTTACCGTGGTGCTCCACGCCATCAGGCGCGCCGTCGAATATTGATCACGCGCTTTCTTGACCACCAACTGGTAAGCCGCGTAAAACACCGCGCTGGCAAGTCCCAGTGAATCGCCCAGCAACTTGCCGCCCCCGCCCGGTGCGCCGGCTGATGCATTCGGTCCGACCAGCATGATGGCACCGACCAGCGCTACGGCCATGCCGACGATGAAGATGCGAGAGAAGCGTGCGCGATAAGCAAACCACATCCACAGTGCAATAAAGATCGGCGCAAAATTCGATAGCAGGGTCGCATTCGCTACCGTTGTGTAATGCAGGGACAGATGCCATAAGGCCATGTCGCCGCCGAAGTAAATCCCTGCCAACGCCAGGGAAAACGCAAATTCGGTGTGCTTGTTGGCAGCCTGATCCTGCTTGCGCACTGCAAAGGCCCACGCCCACAAGAACGGCGCTGCCAGTGCCATGCGCCAGAAGGCGGAAGCCAGTGGATTGACGTCCGACAGGCGCATGAAGATACCGGCGAAACCGATAGCCATACCGCCAAACAGAAGCGCGACGAAAGCAAGTGCGGGAAAATTCTTATTGGATGACATGTCTATGCGCCTGACGCGGTACATCGTGCAAAAGACTAAGAGTGTACTGAGGTTTGGCACTTGCCGCTGCGCGGGGCAAAGTCAGAGTAGCGACCCGAACAAAAATGGAAAATACGGCCTGACAAGGCGGACGAAAAGATCGGTCGGCGAGGTGGAAACGAAGCAAATTCGGACAACGCCGTGTAAAAACACGAATCCTTTACCAGCGCTACCGACGCCTACACCAGCAACAGCCCGATTTGCATCTGCGCGCCGTCGGACGGATTTTGCTTGAAGCCGCTCTTGGCAAAGCGGTGCCAGCGCCCGAGCACCAGGCTGGTCATCATGTTGGCTCGTGCGGCGACCTCTTCTTCGCGTGCCTGGCCTTGCGTTACGGCCACGCGCAGTGCCTGCTTGAGCGCCAGTTCGACCCGCTCGATGAACTGATTCATGCGCAATTGCAGGCGTTCGTCCTCATTGACCAGCGCATCGCCGATCAGCACCCGCGTCATGCCAGGATTGCGCTCGGCGAAACCGAGCAGCATGCTGACAATCGCCTGTATCTGCAATAAGCCGTTTTCCTGCTCTTCACCGATCTGGTTGATCAGGCCGAAAACCGTGGACTCGATGAATTCGATCAGCCCTTCGAACATCTGCGCCTTGCTGGCAAAGTGCCGATATAGCGCCGCCTCCGATACCTCCAGCCGGGCGGCCAGCGCCGCGGTAGTGATCTTTTCCCCTTTTGGCTGCTCCAGCATTACAGCCAGCGTCTGGAGAATCTGCAGTTTGCGTTCGCCCGGTTTTATGGTTGCCATGGTGTGTTCTGGTAGTCAGCAATCGGAATGGCTATGCCAGCGTGTCAGCGCAGTCGATGCAACGAGGCTGGCAATTGCGTGACTGATTTTACTTTGACATCCACGTACACGGGGCGTTTGGTGAATTTCGGCGGCGCCAGGTTCCCGGCAAGCGTCTGCACGTTGGGATTGGTCGCCAGATACTGGGTCACCCACGCCGTGCGCATGCCGAGCGCCTTGGCCGCCTTCAGCGTATCGACGGTATCTTCCACCAGGATGCAACGGCTGGCGTGCGTGCGTTCTTTCGCGATCAGCTTGCGCATCAGGAGCTTGGACGGTTTCGGACGCAGCTGCCGATGCACTTGCATCGACTCGATGGCAATGTGTTTGGCGAAATGCCGATGCAAACCGAGGTGACGCATCACGTCGTGCGCATAGCGGCGCGGCGCATTGGTCAACAGGATCTTGCGGCCGGGCAGACGCTTGAGCAGGCGCCCCAGGCCGCGCTCGGCGCGGATCATGCCGATCAGGTCATCGAAGCGATGCGCCTCGCGCAGAAAATCGTCCATCGGCACCTGATGATGCCGCACCATGCCGAGCAGGGTTGCGCCATAACGCTTCCAATAGGCGAGCCGCACGGCGTTGACCGTCTCCGCGTCGGCAGGCTGCTCACCGTCGCCGAGCACCTTTGCCATATAGGCATTCATGTTAGCGTTAATTGCCGGGAAAATCGCATGCGACGCATTGTGCAGCGTGTTATCGAGGTCGAATAACCAAATCGGCTTGCGCATCTGATAGCGGGCTTTCGGTTGAACGCCTGTGCATGAGATCTGTGCCGGACCTCCCGCATGGACGGAGAGGTGGAAAAGGCGAAGACTTGAACTGCATTGAGGTGGCGGAATCCCTCTCCCGCAGGAGAGGGCATGAGCTTGTCAGTGCGAACGAATCATCGTGCCGAATGCCTGCTCGGTCAGCACTTCCAGCAACAGGGAATGCTCGATGCGGCCATCAATGATGTGCACCGTATTGACTCCCGACTTGGCGGCATCCAGCGCCGACGAAATCTTCGGCAGCATGCCGCCGGAGATGGTGCCGTCGGCGAACATTTCGTCGATTTCGCGTGCCGACAAGTCGGTCAGCAGCTTGCCCTGCTTGTCCTGCACGCCGGCGATGTTGGTCATCATGATCAGCTTTTCCGCTCTCAGGATTTCCGCGATTTTGCCGGCGACCAGGTCGGCATTGATGTTGTACGCCTGACCATCTTCACCGAAACCGATCGGCGAAATGATCGGGATGAACGCATCGTCCTGCAAGGCTTTCACGACGGCCGGATTGATCGCATCGATTTCGCCGACAAAGCCGATGTCGAGAAACTGCCCCGGCTTTTCCTTGTCCGGCATTTGCATCTTGCGCGCACGGATCAAGCCGCCATCCTTGCCGGTCAAGCCGACTGCCTGGCCGCCGTAATGGTTGATCAGCATGACGATGTCCTGCTGCACTTCACCGCCCAACACCCACTCCACCACTTCCATGGTTTCCTCGTCGGTGATGCGCATGCCTTGCACGAAAGAACCCTGCTTGCCGATTTTCTTCAGGGCATTGTCAATCTGCGGACCGCCGCCATGCACCACCACCGGGTTCATGCCGACCAGCTTGAGCAGGATGACGTCACGCGCAAAGCCGTGTTTCAGACGCTCTTCGGTCATGGCATTGCCGCCGTATTTGACGACGATGGTTTTACCGTGGAATTTGCGGATGTAGGGCAAGGCCTCGGCCAGAATTTCCGCCTTGATGGCAGGCGCAACGTCGGTCAGGTCGGTATTGGGGTCGGTTAAGTCGGTCATGGTGGGTCCTGAAAATCGATTTTCGCGATTTTACAGGGAAAGCACGGCGTTTTGCCGGATGCCGGACGGCTGGCACGACCTCGCAACTCGGGGCTGCAGTCGATGAAGTCAAACCGACAACAGTCGCACTATCGCTCTCCCCCGATCGGGCCGTCCTACAATAGTCGGACGGCTGGCAAATAAGCGTGGCAAATCCAACCATAGAGAGCAGGAGTGAAACCGGAATGAGTATCTGTGAGCGCTGCGGCGCGACTTTCGAATGCGGCATGGTCGATAACGCGCAGGCG
>DATLIB010000066.1:0-4229 GCA_035539595.1 Noviherbaspirillum sp. | reverse complement strand
AGAAAATATCCCTAGGTGATTGGAAACCTGTGCTGTATATTGCGCCCTGCACTTACATCAAGTCGTAGTTATTGTCGGTCTCTCTTCTGTTTTGCTCTGTCCCAGAGCCATTCTTGTTTGAATCCCTTCGGTTTTATTTCTTGGTTCCCCGTGCGTTTCGGGCGCTGCCCTCTATTTTTTTAAGGAAATAACATGACTACTCAAACTGGCGTGGTGAAATGGTTCAATGACTCCAAAGGCTTCGGCTTTATCACGCCTGACGGCGGCGGCGCGGATCTGTTCGCGCACTTTCAGGATATTCAAGCCGAAGGCTTCAAAAGCCTGTCGGAAAACCAGCGCGTGTCGTTTGACCGCGGCACTGGTCCTAAAGGCGAAAAAGCGACCAATATTCGCCCTATCTAACGAATGTTTGCAGACAGCGATCGTCAGATGGCTGTCCTTACTAATTCATGTGTTGTTAAGGCGCCGTACTGCGGCGCCGCGATAATAATAAGAACAGTTCTTTCGAATACCAGTGGCACCATGCAGATAGCATGGGTTGTTGAATTCTTCAAACCAGGGACACCACGCAGATAGCATGGGTTGTTGGTGGATTGTCCTTACGATGAATGGAAGCCCGCTTCGGCGGGCTTTTTTGCGTTTACGCTCTCCGCTGCGCGACATGATTAACGGTTTCGCAAGATCAAGGGAATGTATCGACGCCACAACACGGACTCTCCATGAGTGACAAAAATATTGCCCGATGGTAAGTTTCTTGTTGCATGGAAACATGTCGCGACAGATGACGACACTCCGGATTGCATAAAAAACAGCAGTTCCGCGCCATGGATTGCCGTAGGGAAGTCCGGCCCTTGTGCTGCTGCGCTGGAACGACGGGGGCGGGCGCCCTTGCTGCGAGAGACCATTCGATACCCTTTTGCCTATTCCGTTATGACCACCATCACCGATAGCCGCTTTATCCACTTGCGCTCGCTTCTGGTCGAGGATTTGCCAGCCATGCGGCAAAACATCCGGGGGCAATTGGGTCAGTTGAACATCACACACGTGGATCAGGCGGCGTCACCCGATGAGGCCATCCGACGCGTGCGCGAGAATACTTACGACCTCGTTTTGTGCGACTACAACCTGAACAAGGAAACCAACGGCCAGCAATTGCTGGAATTTTTCCGTTCCCAGGAATTGCTGCCGCCGTCCGCGATGTTCATCATGGTGACGGCCGAAAGCGGCTATGCACAGGTGGCAGGCGCGGCGGAATTTCAACCGGACGCTTATTTGCTGAAGCCGCTCACCGCCACCAAAATGCAGGAACGCATCGTACGGCTGCTGGACAAGCAGGCAGCCTTGTCGCCGATTAACGAACGGCTGACGGTGAAAGATCTGGCGGGTGCGGCCGCCCAGTGCGACAACGTATTGATGCGCCACCCCAAGTTGGTGGCGGATGTGCTGAAGATCAAAGGCAACGCCCTGCTGAAGCTGGGCAGAACCGAGGACGCAAGCACCGTCTATACCCATGTGCTGGCTTTGCGTGACGACCTGATCTGGGCCAAGCTGGGCTTGGCGAAATGCGAGATGGCCAGCGGCAAGCTGGATGCGGCCAAGACGATTGTGCAATCCGTGCTGGACCGGAATGCCCAGTACATGGAAGCCTACGATCTGATGGCACAGATTGCGCAAGAGCAGGGCAACGAGAAAGAGGCGCTGGATGCCTTGCACCGCTCCAGCCAGATTGTGCCGTCGGCACGGCGCAGCCGGATGGTGGGCGATGCTGCGTATCGCAGCGGCGATTTGGAGCAGGCCCGCGCGGCGTTCGACAATGTCGTCAAGCACACCAAGGGGTCGCTGACTGCACAGCCTTCCGACTTGCTGGCGCTGGCCCAGGTGCATGTGGATGCGGGCGATGCGGATTTGGCGCTGAAGGTGTTGGCTGAGGCGCCGAAAGACTACGCGGCAGCGCAAGGATTTGCCGCGACGCAGGCAGCGGTGACGGCCCAGGCGCACGTCAAGCTAGGCAATCTGGACGCCGCCGAAAAATCCTTTTTGACCGCCAAGAGCCTGGTGGGCAATGCGCGCGCCGACACGGCGAGCCTGGCGCTGGCCAAGGCGGCATTTTCCGTCGGGCTGGATGCGGAAGGCGCGGAGATTCTGTCGACGGCCGTGAAGGCGGACCACGAAAACAAGGCGGTGGTCTCGCTTGCCCGCAAGGTATTGAAGGACACCGGCAACGAGTCGCTGGCCGCCAGGATCGTTGACCAGACGATTGACCAGGGCATGGCGATCGTGGCGGAAGCCAATGCCCTGATGCGCAGCGCCCGCCCCGACGAGTCGCTGGCAAAACTGGAAGAAGCCTTGCAAGACATGCCGGACAACACGGCCATGCTGCTGGCCGCCGCGCAGCTGCATCTGCTGTGGATGAGCCAGAAGGGCTTGAACCGAGACTACGTTGCACGCGTCAATACCTATCTCGGCCGGCTCGACGAGCTGATGCCGGGCAATGAACGGGTGACGAAGATGTACCGCTTCCTGCGCGAAACGCTGGTCAAGCTAGGCAAGCAGAGCTGAGCATGGACGCCAAGCTAGCCGTCATTATCGTGCATGACCTCAAGAACGCGCTGGCGGTTCTGGAGAGCGAATTGCGCGCATTGAGCGACTTGGCCGGCGCGCCGGACCGGGAACGGGCTGTGCATGCGCATGACACTTGCTTGGCGCTGCAGGAAAAACTGATCGGCTTTCTGACCTTGTACAAAGCCTCGTCGCAAGGCTTGAGCGCCCAGATCGATGCGGTTTGCCCGGAAGATTTTCTCAATGCGGTGATCCGGCAATTGAATATGAGCAAGCCGGGCGTGACCGTTTCCCTCGACGGCCAGCCTATGCCGGTGGTCGGCTTTTTCGATGAAAACCTGGTCGGCCTGGCGCTCGAAGCGGCCTTGCAGAACGCGCTGCGTTTCGCCCGTTCCCGCATCGAACTCGGTTGCCGGCAGGAGGAGGGCTATCTGGTATTTAGCGTGCGCGACGACGGCCCGGGAATCGGCACAAAAGAAGAAACGCCCTCGACCGGGGTCGGTATGGACCTGTGCAATGTCATTGGCGGAGCGCATGACCGTGCCGGCAAAAAAGGCGCGGCGCTACTGCGCAATCATCCTGCCGGCGGCGCCTTGTTCGAACTCCAGCTGCCTTGAAGGAAGCTGCCTGCCGATCTGGTCGAGGCGCGTGATTGTTAGGGCCCGGCTTTCTCCGGGTCGCGGTAAGCTGTGCGCGACGCCTCAACCCCGACGTTGCAGATGCGACTGCACTAGCGCAATGACTGCGAGCACCGGCAACAGCATTTCATAGGGCTCCTCAATGGCCAACTGCAAGGCCCGCAGCCAGTCCGGGCTCTGGAATGCCACAACGTTCTTGATTATCCCGAGCGAACGATCAATCGCCTTTGCCGCGAACAGGGTCGCCAGACAGGTTGCCAGCGTCACCGCAATCGTGTCGCCAGTTCTTGCCGCACGCATCAAGGGCCGCAGATAGCGCTTGGCAAGATAGACGGCGCACAGTACGACGGGAGCGATCACAGATATTGCCAACAGCTTTTCCGGCACGTGGCCAGCGCGCGTCCAGAATCTCAATTTCAGCACGCTGATGTCGGTTACCGCCGCGTGCAAGTCGAGTTCACGCGCCGCCATCGCAGCCAGCAGCAGCGCAATGGCAAAGGCGGTCCGACGATCCAACCTGTCAGGCCGCCATGTCAATACGATGAGGATCGCCACGCCATACAGCGCGACGGTCAGATTCTCGACGAGGCCGCCTTCCTGCAATAGCTGCATAGTGACGTGGCTTGGCAACAGCAACCAGCAAACCAAGGACAGCACGGTGACGGATAGAACAACCAGCGGCGCACAGGCCGGACGAAGAAAGAAGGCAGTCATAACACGAGACCATACCATCGTATGGCGAGAGACTAAAAATTACCTGCAGCAATGCTGGCAGCGTGGAAAAACATCGGCACAGGCGGAGGCGCTACCGCTTTTCCGCCTAGCTCAGCCATCATGTTATTAGACGACGGTTTAACCCGGATCTTTCATCAGAACGCGGAGTGATGGCGCGCGAGTTGCGAGGCAGTTTGCGTTCCCGCGCCAAGCCAATAGCTTGCCTATTGGCGCGAAGCGGGGACGCAAAATGGCCGCAAATCGCGCGCCAGCACCCGCGTAGGCTTGCGGTACCAATTGGATCTGCCTGTAGCAGGC
>DATLIB010000065.1:0-6569 GCA_035539595.1 Noviherbaspirillum sp. | reverse complement strand
GGTACATGCTTTAAACGGCGCGCTCACCAAGGCGGGATTGCTGAGCGCAAAGAAATGATCGATCGCACCCACGATCTGTCGGTGGCCCGGCAATGCCAGGTGCTGTCGCTGGCGCGTTCGACGGCCTACTACCGGCCGCAGGAAGCCAGTGAAGCGGATCTGGTGCTGTTGCGCCGGATCGATGAGCTACACCTGGAACATCCGTTCGCCGGCAGCCGCATGCTGCGCGACGTGCTCAAGCGGGTAGGCCATCAGATCGGCCGCAAGCATATGACCACACTGATGAAGAAGATGGGCATCAAATCGCTATACAAGAAGCCCAATACCAGCCGCCGCCATCCGGCACATCCGGTCTATCCGTACCTGCTGCGCAATCTGGAGATCAATCGTCCCAACCAGGTATTTGCGGCGGACATCACATACATCCCGATGAAGCGCGGCTTCGTGTACCTGTTCGCAGTGATGGACTGGGCCAGCCGGCGAGTGCTGTCGTGGCGTCTGTCCAATACGCTGACAACGGATTTCTGCATGGAGGCGGTACAGGAAGCGATTGCCCGTTACGGCGCACCGGAGATCTTCAACACCGACCAGGGCAGCCAGTTCACCAGCCTGGAATTCACGCAACTGCTCAAGGACCACGGCATTGCCATCAGCATGGACGGCAATGGCTGCTGGCGCGACAACGTGTTCGTCGAGCGGCTGTGGAAATCAATCAAGTACGAGGAGATATATCTGCGCGCCTACGAAACCGTGAGCGCAGCGCGTAGTGGGATCGGACGCTATCTGGAGTTCTACAACAGCCGGCGTCCGCACAGCGCGCTTGACGGCGATACGCCGGATGCGTTTTACTACCGCCATCTTCCTGCCCTTCAACAGGCAGCCTAGATACCAGGCCGGGTTACCCACCGCGCCGCACGCTCTTGCCCTGCGCATGGGGCGGCGAGCGGCGCCGTGGATAACCCTACATCCGCAAAGCCCCACTTAACGAAGTCAAATTCGTGTCCAACCAAACGGGGCCACCTCTCTCTGCGTAAGCGGTAAATCAACAATGTTGTTGATTCGCCGCTTACTTTCGGCGCAAAAGAGGGATGTGTGGTTTGCGCACAGGGGCTGATTAAAGTTGGTCGCTTATTGACCAGAGGAAGTCTGATTTGGCACCTGAATATTGTTGAATACTTGTTGCACACCCTCGACCTTGAGTGCGGTTTGTGCGGCGTCATTTTTCTGCTTTTCGGTTTCAATGAAACCCGACAGAATTACCACCCCTTGATGGGTCTCAACATTGACTGATCTCGCTCCATCGACCCCTTCCGTTTGCGCAATTTCTTGTTTAATACGCGCAGCAAACGCCGCATCGGGAGACGGAGGTGTAGAGGCACAAGCGCTCAGAATAAGCGCTGCACTCAGGAAAAGACTGGTGGTTTTCATGGCAACTCCTTTCTTCATCATTGTTGGTTGAGTTTGTACATGCGAATACGGGAAAAGCACTCATACAGCTAGGACTCATACAGCTTCTTGCTTGTACGAGATTCCATTAACGATTCGATGAGCAGCGCAAAGTCAACTGCATTTCGGAAATACATGGCCGAATAGCCCATACGATTCATGACATTAGACCGCTGTCACGCACGATATTTCCCGATAATGCAATTCATTTCACGTAATTCCTTTCTGGAAAACTGCGTGTCTTTTAGATTGGTTTGTGCACTGTGCCGTGTGGGCTGGATTGCAGTTCATTCAGATCGTGGGCACAGTGAGCGAAACCGGAGGAGGCTCACTCAAAGTGAGGAAGCACAACAAGCTTCTCCTCATAGCGGTTGCGAATGGCCGGTCGATTCAGAAAGATGACCGAAAGAGAAGATGCGCGAGCGATTGAACGTCGGACTTTTACATTGACTATGACCCAGCGGGCGGCTGCTTTGGATACCTTACCTGCCATAGAAAGAAACCGAGCGCGCTTCCGCAGTCGTCCATTGGACTAAGCCGCTCGCCCAGCGCGCTCCTACCGCGCGAGCGGTTTAGTCCTCCGGCCAAAACCGGTCGGTCAGCCATCCTCTCAGATCTGAACGGGAGAGAACGTGCTCGACACGCTCCATTAACTTGAGGATAGGCTTCAGCCTAGCTGTGCCGCCTCTATTGCGGCGATGTCGATCTTTTTCATGGTCATCATCGCGTCGAATGCGCGCTTGGCCACCGCACGATCCGGGTCGGATATCGCCGCGATAAGGGCGCGCGGGGTGATCTGCCATGACAATCCCCACCGGTCCTTGCACCAGCCGCATGCGCTTTCTTGGCCGCCATTGCCGACGATGGCGTTCCACAAGCGGTCGGTTTCGGCCTGGTCGTCGGTCGCGATTTGAAAAGAGAAGGCCTCGTTGTGCTTGAAATGCGGGCCGCCGTTCAGCCCGAGGCAGGGAATGCCGACGACGGTGAACTCGACCGTGAGGACATCGCCTTGCTTGCCGTCGGGATAGTCGCCCGGTGCGCGGTGGATGGCGCCGACAGCACTGTCGGGAAAGGTTGCGGCATAGAAGTTTGCGGCGTCAACGGCGCCGCCTTCGTACCACAGACAGATCGTGTTCTTGCTGGTCATTTCGTGTCTCCTGAAGAGTTGAACACCGGCGTCCGTCACCATCAAAACAACTCCAATAGGACTTACGCAAAATTGTCCCAGCAAGGCGTGTTGCCGCGGGCAGTACATCTAGTGCGACAAGGCAACACAACGCGGCTGGGGCGGTTTTGCGTAAGTCCTATCCAATTGTTCACATTGCGGGACTATGGGCTTTGGTCTGTCGGGTGAGACTAATGCCTATGTCGGGACCCGTCAATGTCGCACATTCTCGCGGCAGCCGTCCGGTCTCAATGAAGCACATGCCGGCCAAGAGCAGTCATGGTGATGTCGGGCGGAAAGCGGTCGTTCGACACCGTAGCCACCAGGCTGTTATTGCTAAATCACAGTTAGCCAAAAGATCCAGTAATGTAACCAAGCACTTCGTCCGCACGGCCTTCGCTAACTAGCTGGGCAGGGGTTCTGCCATCAAATTTAGGTAATGGTTCATCCATCCACGCACTGGCAGCGTCATCGTTCCCTGCAATTTTCCGTACTCTGTGCATGATCGTGTAATAAGCCTGGGCTTTGCGCGACTGCTCTTGAAACCGCGTACGTAGCGCTTCAATCCCTTGGGATGAAAGGCGTCCGTCTTTAGTCATGATTTACCTCGCTCGTGGTGAACTTGCACTATAGGGGTTTTGGGTGGTCATTCGGCATACAACATAATGTCGCATAGATTTGCTGAGCAACCGACATATGTCTTGCAGCATTTTGGAGAGGAATGACGTTCATGAAATACCTGTTCAGCCATACAAAAAGACACCCATCCGCAATATTGATGGTAGTGCAACTTCTTGGCGTACTCCTATATCCGTTTATCGAAAACACGCAATACGGCTACGTGGGTTTTAATGTTTTTGGCATCGTCGTGCTCGGTATTGCAGTCAACATGGTACGGCGTACGCCGGGTCTGGCATGGGTCAGCGCCTGCCTCGCAGGACCGGTCATCGTGATGCTGGTGTTGCAGATGGCTTTTAACATGTCCCATCTTTTGCCTTGGTCGTCTGCACTGGAGGCGCTGTTCTATTTCTATGCGGCCGGCAGTCTTATTGCGTACATGATGGAAGATGACCGGACTACCAGCGACGAATTATTTGCCGCTGCCGCCACGTTCACCCTTCTGGTCTGGGGCTTCACACACCTGTTTGTCATGACCCAAGCACTGCAGCCAGGCGCGTTCTCCGACGCCAGGCTTGCTGCAGAGCCGCGCACCTGGTCCGAGCTAAATCATTTGAGCTTTGCGTTACTGTCGAGTACCGGTATGGGTAACGTCGTAGCCGTGTCTTCGCATGCGCGTGCATTAGCTAGCGTCGAGATGATGGTCGGCCTGATGTACTTGGCGGCCGTAGTGGCGCGTCTAATTGGGTTCACCGTGCATCCAAAGAAATAAACCAGGAATAAAAACTCAAGACCTGCCATGCCGATTAACGACAGCGCACAAAAATATGTGTCTGTTACTTTCACGTTAGCGCTTAGGAGGGAACCGTGGATCTTGTCCAGAAATCAGACGCTGAAATTCGTTCAGTGGCCGAACCTATCATGAACAACCTGATGGATGCATCAACGGAAATCGATTATGACCGGCACGTCCGTGACTTCACAGACCGCCTCAAGAACCGCTTGTCCAGGGAGCAGCTGGAGCGAATTTGTCAGGATTACCAAAGTACCAAGGGCTACTTCGCCGACCGCGAGTTTGTAGCTGTGTTCCGCCGTCCCGATTCCGTCGCGGTCGTCTGGAAACAGCACTTTACCAAGCAGCCGGGAGAGTTCGTGGCTGAAATGGTTTTGGTACAACAAGGCGGCAGGTACCTCGTCGACCATGTTATGGTTTTCTAGGCGCTAATACTTTCCCAGGCCGACGTCGCTTCGCGGCGTGGTTGAATTCAGCCATGACACAATATTTGCACGAACGAAAACCAATATGAATCCAAAAGCCGATGCGTGTGGGTACATCCTGCTCATGCTTCTTCAACGCCTCGAAAAGGTTCAACCTGGCTTGTTGAGCGAAATGATTGCCGGAGTGGAAGGTGATCGCTCTGCTCTCCCAAGCGATGTACCAAACGAAGAACACATCAAGGCCATATTCAATGAAACGCTCACACTACTGAGACAGGCGAACAGTGCATAACGCGTCGTTCGACAGATCGGAGATAACATGGCATGGCGCTATTCGCTAGTGGATACAATAATGCGCTTGCCCCAGTGGTCAGCGCCCTGCGCCAATGCGTGGCCTGCAGGCCGGCAGCGGGCCGGTGCTTCTTGTCTTGCAGATCCCCGTATGGAGAAATGATGAAACGTTCACTGATGTCGCTCTGGCCTTGGGCGGCTTGGTTTCTTGAACGCTCAGTAGAGTCAGGGCGATTCAGTCACCCTCGAAGGAGTTGTTTGTTATGACCTCATCCAAAACCAAAGCCAGCTTCCATTGGGAAGATCCCTTGTTGCTTGATCAGCAGTTGAGCGCGGACGAGCGTGCCGTGCGCGACGCCGCGCAAGCCTACTGCCAGGACAAGTTGCAGCCGCGTGTGCTGGAAGCCTTCCGCAACGAGCAAACCGATCCGGCGATCTTCCGCGAGATGGGCGATCTCGGCTTGCTCGGCCCTACCATCCCGGAGCAGTACGGCGGCCCGGGCCTGAACTACGTCAGCTATGGTTTGATCGCGCGTGAGGTTGAGCGTGTCGATTCGGGTTACCGCTCGATGATGAGCGTGCAATCGTCGCTGGTGATGGTGCCGATTTGCGAGTTCGGCACGGAAGCGCAAAAGCAGAAATACTTGCCCCGCCTGGCACGTGGCGAGTGGATTGGCTGCTTCGGCTTGACCGAGCCCAACCACGGTTCCGATCCCGGTTCCATGGTCACACGCGCCAGGAAGGTGGCGGGCGGCTACAGCCTGACGGGGGCGAAGATGTGGATTTCCAATTCGCCGATTGCCGATGTGTTCGTGGTGTGGGCCAAGGACGATGCAGGGGATATTCGCGGATTCGTGCTGGACAAGGGCATGCCGGGTTTGTCGGCACCGGCTATTCACGGCAAGGTCGGTTTGCGGGCGTCGATCACCGGCGAGATCGTGATGGATGAGGTGTTCTGCCCGGAAGAAAATGCCTTCCCGGAAGTGCGCGGTCTGAAGGGGCCGTTCACTTGCTTGAATTCCGCGCGCTATGGCATTGCCTGGGGCGCATTGGGGGCGGCGGAAGATTGCTGGCATCGCGCGCGTCAGTATGTGCTGGACCGCAAGCAGTTTGACAAGCCGCTGGCTGCCAACCAGCTGATCCAGAAGAAGCTGGCCGATATGCAAACCGACATTACGCTGGGCCTGCAGGGATGCCTGCGTCTGGGACGCATGAAGGATGAGGGCACGGCGGCAGTGGAAATCACGTCGATGATGAAGCGTAATTCCTGCGGCAAGGCGCTGGACGTGGCGCGCATGGCACGCGATATGTTGGGCGGAAACGGGATTTCGGACGAGTTCGGCGTGATCCGCCACATGGTCAATCTGGAAGTCGTCAATACCTATGAAGGCACGCACGATATCCATGCGCTGATCCTGGGGCGGGCGCAGACGGGCATTGCGGCTTTTTGAGATGGAAACCGCCCCCCTCGGCGTGACGCCCGGTCAGCATGCCTCGCTGCAGGGCATCAAGGTGCTCGATTTGTCGCGCGTCCTCGCCGGCCCTTGGGCGGGACAGTTGCTCGGCGATCTGGGTGCGGATGTCGTCAAGGTGGAGCGCCCCGCAAGCGGTGACGACACGCGCAGTTGGGGGCCGCCGTGGCTGCGCGATACGTCGGGACGGCCGACTGCGGATGCTGCCTATTTTTTCAGCGCCAACCGCAACAAGCGTTCGCTGGCGATTGACATCGGCACCGCGCAGGGACAGGCCTTGATACGCGCGTTGGCGTGCAAGGCGGATGTCTTGCTCGAAAATTTCAAGGTGGGAGGATTACGGCAGTACGGTCTGGATG
>DATLIB010000064.1:0-5920 GCA_035539595.1 Noviherbaspirillum sp. | reverse complement strand
AGTTGCGGCTGGCCATGCGTCATCGCCAAAATAGCCTCGGACAAGTTATTGACCAGCAAGCAGTAGGCGATGCGGCTCCAGCCTTGCGCGCGCGGATATTCCAGGGATTGCTTTACCCGCGCATGCGTTTCCGCAGGAACCTGTTGCATGCCCTGCTCGGCAGTCAGCTTGACGCCTTCGTAATCGCGCAGCAACACCTTGGCGGGTTGTCCGTTGCGATGGACCACCACCGTATTTTGCAAATGCGGCTCGAACACCACGCCATGGTTGAAAAACATGCTCACTACCGGACGCAGCAACAACGCGGCATAGCGCCCGAACCATTGCAACAGATCGTCCGCGGACGGCGTTCTGCCCAGGTGCTGCGCCAGGAAAGGCAGGATATTGGGCGACAGATTCAAGCCGCGGCCAAACAATGTGCCGGCCATCAAACACGCGTCCGCACCTTCGCTCAGACAGAAATTGCGCCGCAGAATTGCGCCGGTTTGTTCCCGGAACCAAATCCTGTCATCGTCGCCATGATCGGACGGCGACCAGCTGAGCGCCGCCGGTTCGGCCACGGTATGCAAGCCGCCCGTGGAATCGGCCTGCCCGGCAGTCAGCTGCGCCAGCAGACGGTCGATGATCAACGCGCTCTCCAGCTCGTACCAGGCGTTTTTGCGCACGCAATTGGTGATGCGGATGTTCAGCGACCCTTTGATGAAGTAGTCATGCCCTTCCACATACAGCGTTCTGACCGACGCGGTGGGAAATGCCTGGAAACCGGTTCTGCCCAAATCCCGAATCCGGCGCGCCTCCAACAGCCGCTGCACGCGCTCATCCGCCAGGAAAAGTTCGGCCTGGATCGGGTGCATGCTGATGATGGCGTGCCCGGGCCGGGCCTCGGATTGATCGGCGAATCCGGCCAGGGCCTGCTGATCGGACAGACGGTTGGCGCCTATCCACAAGCCGTCGCGCGGCACTTCGAACAAGTGCAGTCGCAACGACACACCGAATTCGGGCGAAAAATCCTCCGAACGCAGTGCCGCCGGCCACAACCTGGCTTTCGGCGCCGCCTGAACCGGATGCCCGAACCAGAGGCATTGTTCGCTGCGCACATAATCGGCCAGCGGCTGCGTCGTCTTATCCTCGAAATGCGCCACGACCGCGCGCTTGAGATCGCGGCTGGCGAGAATCTGGGTCAGCAGTTCGGGATTGCGCTTCTGCGTCACGGCGGAGCAGCTGTCGAGCATGTATTCGGCCAATGAACCAGGATCGAGCAGCTGCCAGCGCTCGCCCTCGCGTTTGCCGAACACGCCCGACAGATAGGCTTGACTGCCCAGACCATCATGGCGATCGACCAGCACCAGGAAGCGCGTGCCATCCGGCATGCGGATCATCAACGGCATCGCCTGCCGGGACTGAACCCGACGGTATAGCTGGAAAGGCAAACCCAAGGGCTGCTTGCGCCAGCCGTCGTCCAGCAGCGACAGCGGCAGCGCAAACTCCTTGATCAAACAGTTGAGCAGCGCGTGGCAAGCCGCCTGATCGGCGATCACCCGGGAATGGGACGCATACGGCGCGCGGAGCAAATGCTGGCTCATACCGTCGCTTCCAGAACGGGATGAAAACGCGTCGTACCGGCCGGCAGGTAATGCGGCGGCTTGACCGGCATGCCCAGACAGAGCTTGGTCGTTGCCCTGAACAAATCGCCGTCCAGCTGTGCAGCCAAGGCAAATTCGGAAGCATCGTCATGCAAACCGTTATGCATCTCCCTGATCCGAATCCCTTGATCGGTGACGGCATACTCCACATGGTGACGGCCCAGGCCAAGATCGCGCTCGGCAAGCAGCGCCAGCACCACGTCGCAATGCGGCGGTCGCGCCATGAAAGACTGCACCCGTTTCGTGCGGTACTCATCATCGTCGAATTGAATGCGGCTGCCGCAGAGAACGACAAAACCGTCCGGCGTGCCAAGGCCATCCAGCGCATACACTTCGTCGTCGTCCCGATGTTGTTCGACGAGTGCATAGCCGTCATGCAGCTCTGCCAGGCATTGCGTCAAATCCTCAGGATTCCAAGCGATGCGCCCACCGCAGGCTCTGCCGGTTTCAAGCGGCTGCACCGTGACAGGGAACGATCCGGCATCGATGTCCGCGCGCGGCTCGGCACAATGCACGATCCAGCGGGAAGGCGGCGCGGCTTCCGGCGCGAAACAATTGCGCAAGACCGCTCTCTGATCGCAGAGAAGCGCGCTGCGCCATGATGGCCCGGGCAGCCCCAGATAATCCGCCACCACGGCAGCACACGCCTGCGAACTGGCATCGGTGGCGAGCACGCCTGACAATGTCAATTCATGCACGGACAGGAGCCGGGCGACAGCAAGCGGGTTGAAGATGTCGCACTCGATCAGCTGGCAATGGCGATAGACGGGCACCTCTTTTGCGCGTAAGAGATGCTCACTGACGCAATCCGTCAGAATGCTTATCTTCAGCTTGAGTTCGAGCGCCGCCGGAATGAATCCTTCTTCCAGGATTCGGGTCGGCGTATGGGAGAGCAGCAATAATTCCATCAGGCAGATTCCTCGCGTCAGTAAATAACCAGACATCCCGGCAAGCCTTAACCGGAATGCTTCTCATTTACTATGACGAAGGAGCTCTGAAGAAATTTAATCCTTTTTTCAATGTGCTTTTTCAGCGCAGAGGAAAACAGGAAATAGATGGACAAGGAAAAGAGGAACGCCGTCGCAGACTGACTTTTCCATTTTCGAGTAGGTTGGGTTGACGAAGGAAACCCAACAGCGGCGCTCACAAGGACATAGCCGGCTGAACGTTGGGGTTCGCTTCGCTCACCGCCAACCTACGGATGAAAAATAAAGAGTGACGAACTACCAGGAGGATTTACCGCCGTCGCCTCCCGACGGCGGTACGAGTCCGGTGAGCATCCAGACACGCGCCGCTTCCTCATAAGCGGCACGATGCGCAGGGTCTTGGTTCAGCCAGGCGGCCAGCGCAGCCGCCGCATCTGCGTCAAGCGGCTGCTCGTGGGTGCGCAGCACCCAGTCAAGCGCCGTTTGCCAGACCGGATCGTTTTGGCGAGAGTCAGTCATGTGAAGGGACAGGGTGCAGAAGGAATCCGCATTATAGTTCCGCCGTTGCAGGTGCCGCACCATGGCGAGAGACGGCGACGCTACCGCCTGTTATGCCTTGCGCAGTGCGGCGGCGCAATGCGTGATGGCATCACGAAGCATGAAATTGACCAGGGTGATCGACACGCCCAACTCGTCGGCGATTTCCTGCTGCGTCAGTCCGCCCAGCCGGTGGCGCTCGAATACCTGTCTTGTCCGTTCCGGCAGCGCGGCGAGTGCGTCGGCGACGATACGCAATTCCTGCCGGTTAACCGCCATCGATTCGGGCGTGCCGGCGCCTTCCGGCACGTCCATCCCCTGCTCTTCCTCGACGAAGAAACGCGCTTCGAGCGCTGCACGGCGGTGCGCATCGATCGCCATGTTCCGCACCATTTGAAACAGATAGGCCAAGGGCTGCTTGGCCTTGAAGGCAGCAGCGGCCTCGATCATTTTCAAGTACGTGTCCTGGACCACATCCTGGGCAGACTCCATGTTGCCCAGGATCTTGAACGCGGCGCGCTGCAATTGCGATCGATGCGCAACAAATAGCGCACACAAATCCCCATTCTGTTGGTTGATCGACTCCATATGAATTCTCTAGCCCTCTCTCTAGCCCTCTACGTATCAGGAAAAATCTGCAATGCGCCTCAGAACGACCAAGTACCGGTAATCCCTCATTCGTCAATTCGCATGTAGTTGTTATTTACACAAAATTGGATTCTATGAAGTTTGCCCATCAATTGCAATGAGAATAATTCTCATTTACATTTTGAGTTTTTTTATGATGATTCCGATTTCCCCGTTCCTTCCTCGCGGAGTCGCCTATAGACGTATAGATGTCACCTTTTCGACTGCTATTGACGCTGCGGTTTTCATGTAATATATTAAGTTACATGAAAAGAGACAGCAAACTATCGGGCGTCCTGCACGTCCTCCTCCATATGGCCGAAGGCAAGGGGCCGGTAACCTCCGAGGTCTTGGCCAAAGCGATGCAGACCAACCCCGTTGTCATCCGCCGCATCATGGCCGGGCTGCGCGACCAAGGCCTTGTCCGCTCTGACAAGGGGCATGGTGGCGGATGGACGATCGCGTGCGATTTCGACACCGTCACGCTTCGGGACGTCTACGCGGCGCTCGGATCGCCGGAACTGTTCGGCATTGGCAACCGCACCGAGGCACCCGGTTGCCTCGTTGAAGAAGCCGTGAACGCCGCCCTTGACGATGCTTTCCGGGAAGCCGAGGCGTTGCTGCTGGAGCGGTTTGGCAGCGTAACGCTGGCTGCGCTCAGTGCAGATTTCCATCAGCGCGTACTGACACGCGGCGGTCGCTTCGATTTGGAGAGCGCGCATGCGGCATGATGCTGTTGTCATCGGCGGCAGCGTTGCCGGTTTTGCAGCGCGTGCCTCGCGCAGCGCGATTTGGGCAGCGGCGGATGGCGCCACTGCAGGTGTGTCGCTGCATCAGGCGCTGGTTTTTAACGCGCGGGACACCTGATCCCACTTTCTTTATCAGTCAGGCCGCAACATATAACGCTAGTCGGGCGGCCTGGATACAGTCACTACATACAGTCACTACACGTGGAGCGATCTCATGCTGAAAACCTACTCGGGAAGCTGCCATTGCGGCGCTGTTCGATTCGAAGCAGACATTGACTTGAGCATGGGCACGAACAAATGCAACTGCTCTATCTGCACGAAGACGCGAAACTGGAATGCGATCATTCGACCGAACGCGTTCCGTCTCTTATCCGGAGAGCAGGACTTGAGCGATTATCAGTTCAATCAGAAAGTCGGTCATCACCTGTTTTGCAAGCACTGCGGTGTGCGTTCGTTTGCTCGTGGCCATGTCAAGGAAATTGGTGGCGACTACGTTGCCATACAACTCGCGGCTCTCGACAACCTTGCCCCGGAAGAACTCATAGCTGCAGAAGTGCGGTTCGCGGATGGGCGAAACAATAACTGGGGTGCACGTCCAGCGGAAACCAGACATCTCTAGAAACGCGTACCGGTTTCCGCCGAAGCGTACGAAGTGCCACCCACCCCATCATGCCAGTGGACAGCCTTCGGCGGCCGCCGAATTCAACACGTCAGGTTTGTGTTTTTGAGAAATTACGAAGGTAAGAAAACTGTGGAAAATAAAGAAACCAATTTGTTCTTTAATCAACATCAAGCATCTTCGTATGATGAGCGGTGGATCAACCTGGCCCCGTTAAAAGAAGCGCTTCATTTGTGCCTGAAAGCGCTCTTTTCAGAGTTGCCTGCCGATTCTCGGGTGCTATGTGTTGGTGCTGGAACGGGAGCGGAACTCATCAGTCTTGCTCAAGCGTACCCCGAATGGAATTTCACCGTGGTAGAGCCATCGCTGGACATGATGAATATTTGCCGCCAACGGGCTGAAAGCCACGGAATTGCGCCGCGCTGCAGTTTCCATCAGGGCTATGTCAATACATTGCCAGGAACCGACTTGTTCAACGCAGCAACGAGTATTTTGGTCTCTCACTTTATTGTCGATACGCAAGAGAGGATGGCGTTCTTTTCTGAAATTGCCAAACGACTCCGTCCCGGCGGGTATTTGATTAATGCAGACTTGGCTTCCGATATGTCGAGTCCTGAATATAAAAGCCTTATCGATGCCTGGATTGTTTTACATCAGTACGCAGGTATCACTCTCAACGTTGATTACCTGGGCCGTGATGTAGCCTTGCTCCCGACGAAAGATATTCAGTCAATTCTTGTATCAAGCGGATTATCCAACCCTGTGCTGTTCTATCAGAACTTACTCATCCATGCCTGGTATTCCAGGGTTGAGTAGCGA
>DATLIB010000063.1:0-4888 GCA_035539595.1 Noviherbaspirillum sp. | reverse complement strand
CCCGAATACTGACGGCGAAAGGCCATAAGCAGGCCGGAAAAATGGCCGAATGGCTGGATCGTAACCTGCCCGACAGTTGCAAAATTCTGTCCAGCCCGGCGACGCGCACGGTGCAAACGGCAGAAGCACTGGGGCGCAAATTCAAAACCCATCCGGCCCTGTTTACCGACACCACGCCGCAGGCGGCTCTGACGGCGTTGCACTGGCCGGACAAACGGGAGACGGTATTGGTGGTGGGCCACCAGCCCACGCTAGGCCGCATTGCCTCGCTACTGATCGCAGGTATCGAGCAAGACTGGATCATCCGCAAGGGAAGCATCGTCTGGATCGCGCAAAAAGCGCCGGGCGAAGCAGAAAGCAATTATCTAAAGGCGGTGCTCGGCCCCGACATGGCCTGCAAGTAATGCAAAGGGACTCACCGGCGAAGCCCTCGCCCTTATTTGGTCCCGAACAGACGGTCGCCCGCATCGCCCAAGCCGGGAACGATATACGCGTGCTCGTTCAAGTGTGAATCCAGCGCAGCGACATACAGCCGCACATCGGGATGTGCCGCCTGAAACACGGCCACTCCTTCCGGCGCTGCCACCAGCGCCAGAAAGACGATGCGATCGGTCGATACACCGCGCTTGCGCAGCACGTCAACCGCATGTACGGCTGAATTGCCGGTCGCCACCATGGGATCGCACAAGATGAAAGTCCGCTCTTGCACGTCGGGCAGGCGCACCAGGTATTCCACCGGCTGGTGTGAGACTGGATCGCGGTACACGCCGATATGGCCCACCCGCGCCGATGGCACCAGGTCGAGCAGTCCGTCGCTCATACCGATGCCGGCGCGCAATACCGGGACCACCGCCAGCTTTTTCCCGGCAATCACGGGTGCCTCCATCGGCTGCATCGGCGTCTCGATGCGCTTGGTGGTCATGGGCAGATCGCGCGTGACTTCATAGCCCATCAACAACGTCAACTCGCGCAGCAGTTGGCGAAAGCTGCGGGTCGATGCGTCCCGGTCGCGCATATAGCTGAGCTTGTGCTGGATGAGCGGATGGTCGAGGATGAACAGGTTGGGAAAGCGGGCGTCTTTTTTCATGGTGCGGTAGCAGTAACAAGTCGGTATGCGCGCCAGTGTACCGCGATCTCCGGCACCCCTTGCCCACTACAGCATGCGTGACACCGCATGCAGCACCAAGCCAACCAATCCCCCCACTAATGTGCCGTTGATGCGGATGTATTGCAGGTCGCGGCCGACGTGCAGTTCCAGCTTGCGCGACATGGTTTGCGCATCCCATTTGCGGATGACCCGCGCCACCAGATCGGCGATGGTTTCGCGCCGGGAAACGATCGCCTCGGTGGCGAAGAGGCGAATCCACTGGTTGAGCTTTTTCTGCACCCGCTCTTCGCGCAGCAGTTCATTGCTGAACGCGGAGAACGTCTGCTCCAGTCGGGCGGCGAGATGCGAGTCCGGCGATGCGGCATCCGCCTCCAGTCGCGCCTTGATGTCATGCCATACGTCGAGGGTGTAATTGCGCACTAGCGGATGCCCGAGCACGTCGCTCAAGA
This sequence comes from Noviherbaspirillum sp., assembly GCA_035539595.1. Lineage (GTDB taxonomy): Bacteria > Pseudomonadota > Gammaproteobacteria > Burkholderiales > Burkholderiaceae_D > Noviherbaspirillum. The sequence continues at coordinate 3,331 of DATLIB010000063.1, read as the reverse complement.
GTGCATCCAGCCGGGCTTCGTACTCGGGCGAGGTGCGCAATTGCGTAATGAAGTCATCCGTCACGCGCTGGAAACGCAGGCGCCACTCGCTGTCTTCGTCGCGCATTTCATCCAGTGTGCTTTGCAGTGCATTCAACAGGCGCAGATAGACCCGATCATCCACCGCCTTGGGGAGCCAGCGTGGGCTGTTTTCATGGATTTTCCAGCGGATATAGTCCTTGTTGTGCTCCAGCGCACTGGCCGCCACGCCGATCATGTGATTGAACAAGGCCTGGTGATGATTGCCTGCCACCAGCACCGACAATATGCCAGCTGCCGCAGGGGCAAACTGGGTATTTTCCAGCGCTGCTGTCAGGCGGCGCTGGATAAACAGGCGCACATCCTCGTCTTCCACCGCCCGCAGCAAGGAAGGAACGCTGCGCACGACTTGTCGTGAAAGGGCGCGGCTGTTTTCCGGCCGCGCCAGCCACGCGGCGGCGGCGCCGGCAATATCAATCGCCCGCAATTCTTCCCGGATGATTTCCCGCGTGATGAAATTGTGCTCCAGAAAATCGGACAGACTGTCGCCGATACGATCCTTGTTTCTCGGAATGATCGCCGTATGCGGAATCGGCAGGCCCAGCGGCGAGCGGAACAACGCCGTCACGGCAAACCAGTCTGCCAATGCCCCGACCATGGCGGCCTCTGCAAAGGCCGCGACAAAGGAAAGCAGTGGATAACGGGGCAGCAATAGCGTCGCCACCAGGAACACCACGGCCATGGCCACGAGCAAGCCGGTCGCCAGCATGCGCGTCTTGCGTAATTGGTTGGCCTGTTCTTCTTCATGCATCGATGAGCGTGTCCGGTTAGGCGTTGTGAGAGGGCATTTTATAAGCAGGATGGAGTACAGCCTCCTGTTGATGGAATAACTTAGTTATTCGAGCATCGCCAACGACAATTAGTTCGCCTGCAACAATAGACTGGCCGGATGCGCCCGCTTCCCCCTCGCCTGATCGGCATGTCGTGCGGCAGGTCGCGCGCACCGTCTGACGACGCACAAATTTTTTCGGACACGCGCTGGATATTCGTGTGTGGCTGCACTACGCTGATTTTCTCTGGAGGCAGTGCGGCGCAAACGTCGATACCGGCCGCAATCTTCCCTCTCATGACATTCACCGCGCAAGCCGCTTGGTCGCAAGGATTGGATGGCTTGCGGAAGGAGACCACCATGTCTAGATTCATCGGCGCAGCGGGCGTATTTGCCGGCATTGCTGTCCTTGTCGCCAGTGCCTATGGCGAATCCCCACCCACGGCGCGCGCCATCGAACCATCGATCTTGCTCGGCATTGGCAACAATGCCGTATGTCTGACGCGCAGCAACGCCGTCGATAACCGCCTGTTCTACAAGGTTGCCGCGGCAGCGAAAAAGAACGAGTTGACGCCTTATGGCCAGTTGCCGCAGGCAAGTTCTGCACCGCAGCCAACGGGCGACGACCCGCCGCTATGGAACAACCTTGGCACCTTGTCCTACACCGTCACCACCAGCCAACCGCGCGCGCAGCAATACTTCAACCAGGGATTGCGCCTTGCCTATGGCTTCAACCACGATGAAGCGGCACGCTCGTTCCGCGCAGCACAGAAAATCGATCCGGCATGCGCGATGTGTTACTGGGGGGAAGCGTTAGTGCTCGGCCCCAACATCAACATGCCGATGGATGCTCAGGCAGTCGCCCCTGCGGTGGCCGCCAGTCGCAAGGCAAGTTCTCTGGCCCAACGCGTGAGCCCGCGCGAACAGGCATTGATCGAAGCGCTGGCCACCCGTTATTCCGACGATCCGGCAACCGAACGGGCAGCGCTCGACAAAGCCTACGCCGACGCGATGAGAAATGTCGCATCGCAGTATCCCAACGATCAGAATATTGCTACGCTGTTTGCCGAATCGCTGATGAACCTCAGTCCATGGGACTACTGGGAAGCCGGCGGCGCCCGGCCCAAGGGCAATACCGCCGAACTGGTCGCCACACTGGAAAAGGTATTGAAAGCCAATCCGAATCATCCGGGTGCGATCCACTACTACATCCACACCGTCGAAGCCTCCACCACCCCAAAGCGGGCCGAACCCTACGCCGAGCGGCTGGGCAAGCAGATGCCGGGTGCGGGTCATGTGGTGCACATGCCGTCCCATATCTATTACCGCGTGGGCCGCTACAAGGACTCGCTCGCCGCCAACAAGCAGGCAGTCGCCGTCGATGAAGCCTACATCGCGGCACGCAAGCCATCCGGTGTCTATCCGCTGGCTTACTACCCGCATAACGTGCACTTCGTACTCGTTTCCGCGCAAATGGCGGGAGACGGCAAGACCGTGATCGAAGCCGCCGACAAACTGGCCGGCATTGTTACCGACGACGCTGCGCGCCAGTTCCCCATCGCACAGCCGGTGCGTGTCGCCCCCTATTTCGCGCATGCGCAATTCAGCGCTCCGAATACGATTCTCGCCCTGCCCGTACCCGGCGCCGACCTTCCCTATGTGGAAGGCCTGTGGCATTACGCGCGCGGCGTCGCCTATGCAGCCAAAGGAGACACCGACAACGCCCGCAAGGAAGCGGCCGCCATCGACCGCCTGCGGCGGAGCGGCGATTTCCGCGCCCTGACCGAAGCCAAGGTACCGGCACAGGAAGTGCTGCAGATTGCCAGCCACGTAGTCCAGGCACGTACCGCGCAAGCCAGCGGCGACTTGGCTCGTGCCGCCAGTCAGTACCAGCGAGCCATCGCGCTGGAGGACGGTCTCGCCTACATGGAACCGGCTTACTGGTATTACCCGGTACGTCAATCGCTCGGTGCGGTGCTGCTGCAGCAAGGCGATGCCAACGGTGCGGAACAGGCCTTCCGCACCAGTCTCAACCGGGTTCCCAACAACGGCTGGGCCTTGTATGGATTGTCGGAGGTGTACAAGAAACGCGGCGATGCCAAACGTGCTGCGGCAAGCGAGCAACTATTGGCGAAAGCGTGGGCCGGCGAACGCGGACAGCTCCGTCTCGACAGACTGTAATGGCAGGAGGGACGTTGAACGGAGGACAAACTGCATCCGCACTGCTGCGACAAGTGCAATGTTTGGGTTGCCCCCTTATCCCTACTCCGCTGAAAACTCCGCCGCCGCCTTCGCCGTCCACAGCGCCTTGTTATAACTGTCGAACGGTGTGTCGTAGCTGTCTATCTCGCTGTTCTCGCCGACAAAATGCGTCCACCAGCCATCGCGGTCTTGAACAATCGCGATATCTCCGGCGCTGCAATGGTCGACGATGCTTTCTCCGCTGTCGAGGGTGACGATATTGATGCCGCGGTGTGTAATGAC
>DATLIB010000062.1:0-8633 GCA_035539595.1 Noviherbaspirillum sp. | reverse complement strand
CCGTTTTTATCGCTGCAATCTGCATTCGTCGAAGCTGATTGTTGCCTGCCGCCGGCAGGCATGACCATCCCTGCGGTAGGGCGCCACTAAAGCTGCGCTGTGCGGGGTGTCCGAGAAAATGTTCATCATCATGCACCTTGGAGTCCACGAATAAGAGGGATGAAAAGCCGGCAGCGAGCGCAACGTCGGCAACACTGCGTGCGTGGCCGCCAAACCCGAGAATCAGCAAACTTTTTGACGCTTGCACGGCGCTGGACTCCTTTGCAAGGAAATTCGATCAAGAATGTCGACATATTCATCGACCACGCAGCGCCACGTCCGCTGCGCAATCTGCTCGTAGAATGGCTGTTGCTTTAACCGCAGCAATTCAATGTTGTTGAGGCCCCATTCAATTTTTTTGGCTATATCTGTCCAGTCGTACGGATCAAATAGCATCAATTCTTGTAGTGCAGGATCGACAATTATTTCTTCGGTAACGGGAATGCGGGCCATCATGGCGGGGGTGCCGACCGACAGCGCTTCGGCAAAGGTGAATGGACAACCGCCTTCGCTCAGGCTGGGGTTTACTGCAAGATCAGCCAGTCTGTAACAGGCGGCTAATTCCTCCTCTGATAGACCGTGCAGGCAGAGCACGTCGTTTTCGAGGTTGCGGTCGATGACGAAGCGCCGAATTTCGGATACATCAAGCGGCTTGCCAGTCAGGATGAGCTTGTGCCCCACGAAGCGGCGTTTTACCAAGTACTCGTACGCACGGAGCAACGACAGGATGTTCTTGTTAGGCCGAAACTGGCTAGCGTAAAAAATGAAACGTACTTTACTGCTGAGCGAAACATTGTCGTACACATTGTTCACCGCTTTTTGCAATGCGCTTTTGAAGAGGTTGCGGCAATGGGTATCGGTGGCCGCTTCGTTATCTGGAAAGCCCGAAACGGAGACTAGGTCGTCCAAGCGGTTGGCGCCATGCGGTACGACAAACACCGTAGCCGGGTCGGCGCCGTAACGGTTGACCAGCGTGTGCCACTTGGTAATATTGCTATAGGTAACAAAATGCTCGCCCCCATGAATTGCATTTTCCACAAAGCGAAAATTTTCTAGAAGCCGGTTACCTGCCGCGGTTGCAAAGCCTGTCGGGAAATCGGTTAACACGACATCAGGAACACACATTAATCTGGGTGCGGATATTTTATTGAAATGCGGCCAGAAGGCAGTTGGGCTGTACCAGGCGGATATATCCGTACGAGCCTCGATTAATCTCCGCATCAAGTTGGCTTCCGATTCCTCCATCAAGCGATACAGTCGTACGATGAGTGAGTCCTTCTCTAGTGTGTGCGGACCGGTTTCTGAATTCAATGACCGTGGTCGGGACACCCTGTTGCCGGAAAATACTCTTCCTATCTTTTTTATTACCTTGCGCACCAATAGGAATCCGTCTCCTAGTTGGTGTGCAAGGAGGCGTGTGAAGAGGATTACCGCGAACAAAATACCGAGCACCGCGGCTAGTGGAACGCTGCGGGTTCCCACCAATCGACTTTCAATGTTCACCGCGAGATGCTCACGAAACTGGCGGAATCGCGCACGTAAGCTGTTTTTTTTGCGTGCGGTGCGTGATTTGCTTTTGAGCGACGTGTATTTTTGGTAGGCGCTAAGCAATAGCGGCTTGGAGCTTGGTGAAATGATCTCCAGGGCGTCGAACGGAATATTGCAGGCTTCGCATAACTGGTACAGATTGGACCGCATCCAACTCGGGCAAGCGACGACAAAATGGACATCGTTGCGGCCATGTGTCCCCTTCAGGAATTCTGCCAAATGTCGTCCCAATCCTTCAGCCCGGAGATCGACGGTTGGGGGATAGCCGAGATAGATACCATACTTTTTTACAGACATTCGCGCACGGCCTCCCAATAGGCGGTTGCCAGACGCGCTACCGAATGGTGAGTCAGGTCATCGGCTAACGGTAGCCCGGTACGGATGCTGTGCGCGTTCTTTTCCATTTGCTTGAGCTGACTTGCCATGTTATGTGGGTCGTGTGCATCCATCCATTGCAGCTTCAAGTTGAACTGTGCATCGATTTCACGCATCGCCGGGTAGGCACTCGACAACGACGGGACGCCGAGCTGTGCGGCTTCCACTACCGAGAATGTGCCATTGTCTATCCAGCCGGCGTGCCATAGAAAGGTCGCGCCTGCAAGGCGCGACTGATATGCATGCTCGGGCAGTTCTCCTGGCATCCGCAATTGTTTTTTCAATGTGGAGCTATTGTCGATGATCTTGCGTAACGGCTTTAAGTGTTCCAGCTTGCTCTTGAACAGTTGATCCGTACCGACGCCTGTAATGCAGCATGCCAGACGGCCATCCAGATTTTCGTAGTACAAGGTGAGCGCCTTGAATGCATTTTCATGGTTCTTGTGCGGCGCCAGGTTGGTCGTCCACAGAAAGTATTCCGATGCGAGTAGATCACGCTTTTTCACCGTTTGCGTTGAAAATTGTGGAGTCAGCATGGGCAGTTTGATCACCTGCTCGGCCGCAAGTCCTGCGAACTGAAGCGTATCGCCACGTGTGAAGTCAGTGGTCACGAATACGCGTTCCGCATCATGGGCTGCGCCAATGAATTTTTTGTTGAGTGCCTGTCCTAACAATGGTTGATAGCGTTGCAGGTAGTCGTACACCATCAGCGTATATGGCCGTAGCGGCAGCAACGGATGTTCCAGACGATCCGAGACGATCACCCACAGATCGCAATCCGTGAATTGCTTGATGCCGTCTTCCGGAACCTGATAGGTTGGCGAAGGCATTGTACGATCCAAGCCTGCGTAGGCCATTGCGCGAAACGCAGCATCGCGGTCCAGCAGGCGCCACGTATAGGGGCGGCGCCTGATCGTTTCGGGCAAGTCTGTAAATGCCTCAGGCGAATAGCACGCGCTGTCGTCTATATGGGCGAAAACCACTTCGACTGGCTGACCTGCTTGACGCGCACCCAAGTCGATGGCTTGTGCCAGTAACTTGGCGCCGCTCAAGCTGCCTCCGCGATAGCGCACCGGAACAATGACTGCAATGCGCTGTCTGCGTCGAGCGACTGCTGGAACAGCAGAATGCAGTGAGCGCAAGCTGGCAATAATTCGGGTGATGCCGGCCTGCCAGGCAGCAACGCATTGTTCTGGCTGCATCTGCGCTAGTAACTTAACCTGACTGTCGCGGATGTGCGCAATCAAGGTACGGTCGCCATTGAGGATGCGTTCTATTTTACGGCGGGCTTCCTTGATGCTGGTGCAGCGGCCTGGCAAGTCTTTGCCGCCGAGTCGGTCGAGCATGCCCTCTGCCATGAATACCAACGGCATGCCCGCGCGTACGGCCTCGAACGGATGATAGTGAATATGGTTCGGTTCATTGCTGTGATAGAACATGACTCGCATTTCGCGCATGTTGTGCTCGTGCGTGTCACGATCGACAAAACCTAATACATGAGAATCGTTGACCCGAATCGGCTGTTCACCTGCGATGGTATACGGTAACCCTTTGAAGTCTTCGACAAACTTGCGATACACGGCCTTGTAATACGGATTACAGCCGATAGTAGGGCACACGAAGAAGATGCGCCGTTCACTGCCACGCCATTGATCGTTGACGCGGCAATCGTCCAGTCCCAAGGGGAGATAGAGACTACGCGCTGCCAGAAACTCGCTTTCTGTGCGGTGCAGATGCGCATAGGCTTGTGCAAAAAAGAAACGCCGACCGAGCGAGCGCAGTGCAGATTCTCCCCCCTGCGGTACATGCTCCTGCAGAATCTGCGTGTAGGAAAAGCCACTATGCAAGCCATAGGTACGCCAGAGAACAATACCGTGGAAATTTCGGACAATACTCTTGATGACCTCTGGCTGGTGCAGAATAAAAAATAATACGTCAAAGTATCGATTAGCGATTTCCCATGCGTCGCGGCCTGGAGTGCCGTACCAGTCCGCAGCGTTCAGCACAGCCAGTTCATCCTTCGGGATCGTCAGGTATTGATCTTCCGATGCATCTACCGAGGCGCTGCGAAAGCTGGGATCGTTGGGGTAACGTTTCGGAAGAAATATCTCGGTGATGCCAACGCGTTTGAGCATCGCGACTTCGAAGCGCCGTGCCGCTCCATGATTGAGCAGCCACATCACGCGCGGCATCTTGGCCCCGTTCATGCTGGCAGACCGTTGATGCGTTTATAGGCAGTGACGGCATCTGCGATTGGGCCGTCGAACACCAGATGGCCATGATGCAACACGGCCCCGCGTTGGCACAACGACTGCAAAGAGGCAAAGTCATGCGAGGCGAGAATCAGGATTTCCGATTGTTCGACCAGCTCCATGACGCGCTGCTTGGCCTTTGTCATGAAATTGGCATCGCCGGCGCCGATAACTTCATCAAGCAGCAAGACGTCGCCTCCTACGGCGGTTGAAATGGCAAACGCGAGTCGTACCTGCATGCCGGCTGAATAGGTCTTGATCGGATAATCGATAAACTCGCCCAGATCGGCATAGGAAACAATTTCTTCTTCGATGCTGCGCATGAAGGCGGGTGTAAGCCCAAGCAGCAAACCGCGGTACAAGATGTTCTCACGGCCGGTTGCATCCGGCTCGAAACCGAGACTGAGATCGAACAAAGAGCGTACCGTGCCTTCTACAACGCGGGTACCAGCGGAGATCGGGTACAAGCCCGCTACCATTTTGAGAAACGTACTTTTCCCGGCGCCGTTATGCCCAAGCAGACCTAGCCGTTCGCCCGCGCGAATTTCCAGATTGATGTCTTTCAGCGCATGGACATCCTTTACCTGTAGTCGCTTTTCGTCGCGTCTGAGCGCGCTGCCAAGCAAGGACTTGAGTGATCTTTCCTTGTAGGCGACCGAGGAATAATGCAGATGAATGTCCTTGAGCAGGATGCGATGGGATTTCATAAATAGAAAATCACTTTTGTTTCTGCTTTACGGCCGATCAGCCAGGCAAGCAGCGTGAGCCCTGCGATGGTGCCCAGGCAATACGCATAATTCGTCGCGGTGGGCCAGGCACCGTGCAGGAGTGGTGCCCGAACGATTTCCAGCAGGTGATAGATGGGGTTGTAGTCGATCAGCACATGCAGATCACCACTTCGGAACAGCTTGGTTTCAAAGTACACCGGCGAGATGAACCACAGGGCCTGGAACATCAGGCCGAGTGCATGGGGCACGTCACGAAAACGTGCGGCGATATACGCGAGCAGCGTTGCCAGCGGCCAAGCGATCAGTGCCACGATCGGATAAATAGTGAGTGCAGCCAGCCAGGGCCAGCCAACATTTTGCGGCATGGCGGCAAGCACCCACATCACCAAGCTGATACTGGCCATCATCAGCACGATCAGGTTGCCCACCGTGGTGCGCAGCGTATAGATGGCGAGCGGATGCCGGCACTGCTTGATGTAGGCGTCTGCCTGAACGAACGCCAGTGAGCCGGCAACGGCGGTCGATGTCATGAATTCCCACACCACCATACCGGACAAAATATACGGAGCGTATTCAGTGATCGCCGTGTTGAACAGCTTGCTGAACACGATCGAAATCAGCAACGTCATTCCTAGCGGCTGGATGATTGACCAGAATGCGCCGAAGAAGGACCTGCGCCAGCGGGTGCGCAGGTCCGATAGGGAGAGATGGCTCCAGAAATAGCGTGCATCCCAGATGCCGTAAAGATAACTGCTCATTTTCGCCTGCTGTGGTTTATGCTGCCATCGGCGGCAATGACTGGTCCTGATAGAACTGGCGAATCAATCCACAGACATCATTGACTTCCGAATGGGTCAGGCTGGGATAACTGGGCAGGTTCACGCCGCGCGCACTTAAGGCCTCGGCGACCGGAAAAGCTTCTCTCGCCGCGTAGGGGGGAAGCGTATGCACCGGATGAAACAGCGGCCTTGTTTCGACGCCACATTCTTTGAGGTAGTCGCGTAGCGGCTGCCGTTCTTCGGCGTGGTCGAGCACCAATGAACACATCCAATACGAGTGGCGGGTGCCGTCGATTTCGTCATGAGTTGTAAGCGGCAGACCGGCGAGCGCCTTGCGATACCACGCGGCGATCTCACGCTTTTTCCAGATAATGTCATCTGCCTGTTCGAGTTGTGCCAGTCCTATCGCGGCACAGATATTGGTCATGCGATAGTTGTACGCAACCACGTCGTGCCAATACTCGCGCACCGGCGATACGCCCTGCGTCTTGAGGTGATACGCCTTGTCGAGCAGTGCTTGGGTACGGGTGACGACCATGCCGCCTTCGCCCGTGGTGATGGTCTTGTTGCCAAAGAAACTGAAGGTCGAGATATCGCCGAAGGTCCCGACATGCTGACCGCGGTAGTAGGTGCCGAACGCTTCAGCGCAATCTTCGATCAGGTACAGGTCGAACTCCTTGCAAATACGCGTCAGCGTCTCCATCTCGCATGGCAGGCCATACAGATGCACGGCCATGACTGCCTTGGTACGGCGTGTGATCTTGCGACGCACATCTTCAGGGTCGATTTGCCATGTCGATTCCAGCGAGTCGACGAACACTGGTAGGGCACCCGTCTGCACGATGGCATTGACCGAGGCGACATAGGTCAATGTCGGAACGATCACCTCATCTCCCGGCGCAAGGCCGAGTGCCGCTAGTGCAAGATGGAGCGCTACCGTTCCGTTACAGACGCTGGTGGCATGTTCAGCCTGAATGTAGTTGGCGAAGCGGTTTTCAAAGAGAGAAATGAACTCGCCTTTAGACGAAATCCACGTGGAATCCAGGCATCGATTGACGTACTCTTTTTCGCGGCCGGTCAAGTACGGTTTGTAGACTGGGATCATGGATTGCTCTGGATAGGATGCGTGTCGATCATCGGCGCCACCATCTTTGCTACCGTTGTTACGGTACCTCGGCAAGGAAGCCGGATAGGCGTACTCAGAACGCGGTAGCGAGGCGGCAAATTAATTGTTGATTAACTTTGCCATGCGACTTGCTGCAGAGCGATGCGAAATATCAAGGAAAGAATTTGACTGCGCGCAGCAGAGCGAAGCGGGGGGCAAGCTGTGTTGTCAGCGAGAGGCACTTCATCCCGGCGCCGCAAGGCGGCGACCAAATGGTGCCGCTTGCAATGAATAGGCAGGATTCAAGGCGTGACGATAACCATCCAGGTAACGCCGAAGCGGTCAGCGACCATACCGAAACGGGGTGAGAAAAAGGTCTTGGTTAGTGGCATTTGCACCTGCCCGCCATCGGCCAACGCGGCAAACCGCCGGTCCGCTGTAGCATCATCCGGCACTGCAAGCGACAGCGAAAAGCCCTGAAACTTTGGTTGACCAAGACAGTGACCGTCGGATGCCATCACTGTGGTATCGCCGATGCGCAAATTCATGTGCATCACCTTGTTTTCTGACCCCGGTGGAAGCATGCCGGGGGGATGGGGCTCGGGGCTGTCCTTGAAGCGCATAAGCATTGTCACTTCGGCGTCGAGAGCACTGCGGTAGAATTCGGCCGCCTCTTCGCAGCGACCGTCAAAAAAGAGATAGGGTTGAACTTCCATCTGTGTCATGTCGATTTCCTTTACTTGAGTGGTCGGAGTGGTTGGTGTGTCAGCAAACTGCTCTAAATACGGTGAAACATGCAGAAAACAAATCCTATTGTTGCGTCAATGTCGCGCACGCGACCGTTGGCTATACATGCGCCGCTTATCGTGTGTGACATTGGGTTCTGAGGCTTTAATCTTGTGCAATGGACGGTGAATTTTTTCGTGTTCGTATCGCCATCGTATCTGATGCTAAGCCTGTCATTGGGCTGAGCGAGGCGTTTCAAGGGCGGCGTTGCCGATAATGGCTAGTTCTGTTCCCATGTTTTGCCGCTGAAAAAAGTTCGGTAGCAATGGGGCCAGACGCTATGGCATTCACGGTGATATTCCTGCCGCGCAGCTCTTTTATAAAAACATGGGTAAAAGCTTCCACGCTGTTTTACAGTTGATGGGCAATTTCCCCCCGTTGCTCATGCGTATGCAGGTAGCCACTATCGGAAAAATATACACTGTGCAGACGCGCATGGAGCGCTGCATCACTTTCCTGTAATGATGGGACTTACGCAAAAAGTTGATGATTTCGAAAATGATGTAAACCCAAAGCGGGTGAAAAGTCTGTAAATTTCCGGGCATGACGACGACACGCCCGACCCGACTGGATTAGTGCCAATACCTGCTGGTGAGCCAGATCAACTACACGATTACGCACTACGCGGATCATGCGCCCAAGCAGATGAGCCACGACGCGATCAATCGCTACCTGCGCGATGACCGGCTGACATCGCGGCTGGTGTGGGAGCACGCGCGCTCGCAGATTCAACCGTCTATGCATGGGTACGTCATCTTCGACGACACGGTGCTGGACAAAAACTTCTCGCACCAGATCGAGCTGGTGCGGCTGCGTGTACGTCAATCCCGAGACGGGGCAATACTGGGTAATCGATTACCGCATCTACGATCCCGACCGGGACGGCAAGAGCAAACTCGATCACGAGCAGAACATGCTCGCGCAAATCGTGCAGCACAAGCAGCTGCCGTTTCATACGGTCCTGATGGATACCTGGTATGCGGCAAAAGACCTGATGCTGTTCATCGATTCGCTCCACAAG
>DATLIB010000061.1:0-14218 GCA_035539595.1 Noviherbaspirillum sp. | reverse complement strand
ACCAGAGGGAGAACACGCCTTCATACAATGCGTCAGGATCGGAACCAATGCGTTGGGTGCCGAGGATGGCCGTAGCAGCAAGATCCTCGTTTATCGCTGGCAGGAAACGGATCGAGGCAGCGTCAAGTGCCACCTGGTTGTTCCATAACTCCTGATCCAGTCCGCTCAACGGAGAGCCGCGATAACCCGATACGAAGCCGGCGGAGTTGATGCCCTGAGCCAAATCGTGCTGGCGCTGCGCCAGCAACATATGGACAATGGCCTCTGCTCCAGTAAGGAAGGTGGTCTCCTTATTAAATGACTCAGTGTCCCCAAATGGCTCAACCGGCTTCAAAAGCAATCTCCCAAGGTTTGTCTGTTTTTTATTCAAGGCTTATTGGCAGGAAAGTTTGCCAAAGGAGGCACCAAGAGTGCTTGGTGCTTGCAGGCAGACAGTGTCAGCGAGAAACTCTGTAAATACAAGATTGTCTTTATGAAAATTATTGCTTGAAATGAAAAATCGTTCTTTTTTTCTTAAATAGCGGAAAATTGCCGCGCCATTGATCTTTGAGTCTCAAAAAATTTCCCATCGGCTAGCAAGTTTCCCGTAAGCTACAAGCTATAAGATGTGAGCATAAATGCATTGCTAATTTAAAAATACCGAAAATATGCGCCTCCTTAACGTTTCCATTGCGGCATCGCTCTGTTCTTTTGCAGTTTTGCTAAGCGGTTGCGGGGGCGGTTCTTCCTCGGCACCCGATTCCTCGACACCGATCACTGCTCCAAGCGGCTCGTCACCAAGCGGTCCGAATTGCTTATTCAACGGCACTACCACCAATTGTCAGCAGGCAACTGGTGTGCTGCCTTATGTTCTCTATTCAAGCCGTAGCGATGACGTGGTCGATGCTGCAGTGAATACTGACATCGTCGCAGTATTTTCAGAGCCGCTCGACCCAGCTTCGGTCAATAATTCGTCCATCACAGTAACGGCGGACGACAACGTCAATGTGGCGGGAACGGTTGAATACGATGCAAGCCGTAGCGCCCTGGTATTTCGCCAAACGCAAGACTTGGCCGGCCGCCGCTATACCGCGACAGTCGCTTCCAATGTGCGGGATTTGTCCGGCGACGCGATGGGACGGTCATATAGCTGGTCATTTACTGTCGACCCGGCCCGGCGCGACAACGATGCACAACGCTCCGTGCAACAGATACTCGATAGAGCGGCATTCACCTACAAGATTCCAGGGTCAATCATCGCTATACGGGACACCCAAGGCAAAACGTGGGTGACAACCAACGGCTATGCGGATTTGACAAGTCGTACGCCGATCAAGCCAAACATGTATTTCCGCATGGGAAGTAACACCAAGACCTATGTGGCGACTCTTATACTCCAGCTGGTCGATGCGGGAAAACTAGGTCTTGACGATCCGGTTAATACATTCCTGGGCGCCGAAATGCAAGCCTACATGCCAGCCTACGATGGCAATCGGATCACGATTCGGCATCTGCTCAATCACACCAGCGGCATCGCCAATTTCACCATCGATAGTGCCTGGGGAAATGCCTTCATCAGCGAACCGTTGAAGCAGTACTTCCCCCAGGAATTGCTCCTGATTGCAAATAGCCATGCGAATGACGCGAACGCGCCGCAGTTCGGCGCATTTTCATACTCGAACACGAATTACGTATTGCTCGGCCTGGTCATCAAGAAGGTCAGCGGCATGGTCTATGAAGATGCGGTCGCGAATGGCATCACCATTACGCAAGGCTTGACCAATACGCTGGTTCCCCTCCTGGGGGACGCGACACTGCCAGTGCCGTTTTCCCGGGGCTATTGGGAGGATACGGAAACCGGCACACTGCATGACGTTACGTTCAGGGACTCGTCTACGGTCTGGTCGTCGGGCAATATGATTGCGACCATTGGCGATCTGGCGAAATGGGGGGAGGTATTGGGTAAGGGGACGTTATTGTCAACGGAGTTGCAGATGCAGCGCCTGCAATTCGTCCCAATGAGCGACAATCTCTCGTACGGATTGGGGATCGTCAAAGACAATGGCGCTAATTTGCTAGGGCACCAGGGCGGCATGATTGGTTATACGTCGCAAGTTTATTACATGCCGGATACTGGATATACGCTCGCTTTTTTTTACAATCGAACGTTGGCTCTGCACGATTACAGTGTTGTCATGACCTATGACACGATCAAGGCGATTTGGCCTACACGTGCCACCTCTGCCGTTGCGGACGCCCAGCGTGCCCAGTCGTTTGCCTTGCCGGCGACCGGGAATAACAGGAATTGGAAGCCGGGCTTCCTGATGGAGTATTGACTTGTTTTTCCGATCAACCTACGGAGCCTTCGGGCATCCAATTAAGAGGAGATGTACTAATGAAAAGTGCTGAACAAATTGAAGGTTCCACTGACGCAGCAGTTGTCGTGGCAGATGAGACCTTGTCCCCGGCCGAGCGTCAGAACGCAGCGCTTCATACAATCAAGAACCATGCAATCACTGCAATGGGTATTGGTATCCTGCCGGCGCCGGGCCTCGATCTTCTCGCACTCACCGGCGTACAGTTGAACCTGTTGCGCAAACTGGGTGCGCTCTATGACTTCAAGTTGTCCGATGAGACTGGTAAAAAATTGCTAGGATCGTTGCTTGGAGGCTATCTTCCACTGGCAATCGCAGCGCCTGTTGCGAGTGTGCTCAAGTTCATTCCGGGCGTGGGAATCGCCGCTGGTGTATTGGCGCAGTCGACGCTGGCTGGAGCCACTACTTACGCGATTGGCAAATTGTTCTTGCAGCACTTTGAGTCGGGCGGCAATTTCCTCGATTTCAAACCTGCGGAAATGGGGCAAAAACTGCGTCAGCAGGTTGAAGAAGGCAAGGATTTCATCAAGAAGCATGCTCCTGGCCGTAAACCGGAAAATGCCTAAAGCTCCATTGAGAGCAGTTTTGACTTGCATGGGATAAAGGGCGAGTATCGCTAGCCACAGGGCGACCTCACACCCGCAAGAGAAACGCTCTATTGCAAGTCAACCGACGCGCGCTCTGTATCAGAGCGCGCGTCGGCTCGTAGTTCGCGGTTTATTCAGACGCGGTTTCACCACGGTTTTTTATGATTAATATGCAGCAATCCCGCCCCTGGTTACCTTTTGGCACCGGGCCGGCGGATGCCAGGGCCCGGATGTTTTGTCTCCCGTTTGCTGGTGGCGGAGCTTCCAATTTTGCCGGTTGGCGCACTCTGCTGCCTGACGTCGGGGTTGTGCCGGTCCAGTATCCCGGTCACGAAACGCGCATTGGCGAAGTGCCGCTGCAAAATATCGAGCAGATGGTTGCTGCATTGGCCGATACCATCGCGCCACTGCTGGATCGACCTTATCTGTTGTTCGGCTACAGCATGGGGGCCAAGCTGGCATTTGCGTTGGCCGGACGGTTGGCCAGCAGAGGTTTTCCACTGCCTGTCTGCCTGATGGTTGCAGCACATCGGCCACCCGACGGCGTGTCGGACGCGGCCAAATCAGTGAGTCTGCCCGATGCGGAATTCAAACAGGTGTTGCGTGCTTACGGTGGCATGCCTGACGAGCTGCTTGACGACGAGGATTTTTGCGCGATGGTGCTACCAGTCATGCGCGCCGACTTTTCGATGGCTGTGCAGCCGGTTGACTTGGTTCCGATCACGTGTCCGATCATCGCCTATACCGGCACACAAGATTCGGCGGCGACAGCATCCGAGATGGCCGGCTGGCAGCGTTTTACCACCAGTGACTTTCGGCTACGCGAATTTGCAGGCGGTCATTTTTTCTTGCGAAGCGCAGCCGATTTCGAGCCGACGTTGAAGGCGGACATGATGGCGGCGCTGTCATCGAGACCTAGCCTGCAACATGTCTCTGCATGATCACCATGAGTTTAATAAATACATTGTCGGATCGGCGTACCGACGGTCTCGAATACAAGGCGTTGCTGTTTTTGACAGCGGTGCTGTTAAGCATACCGCTGCAGGCGCAGACGTTGAGCGGTCACGAGCTGGGGGCAACTGCGGAAGTGGCGCGACAGCCATTGCAGGAGTTGATACAGCGGAAACGTGCAAAGGGACAGATTTACGTCACCATCCCGCAAGCGCGGGTGTATGGCGAGGGATCGGGATATCGCCCTTACTGCTCACCGCAAATCCGAGCCATCAATGCCTCGCACAAAACGGTAGAGGAAATGCTGGCAGGTATCCGCTACAAGGGGCCGAACGGTAAGTATGTCGGCTCAACCATCACGCGTTTTTTTCGCGTAAAAGTGGGCAAGCAGGAGACCCACTATTTTTACAGCACCATCAACGCCGATAACTGTCACGGTCTGACCGGTGAGCTGGAGATCGTGCGCTGTGTGTACGAAAACGGCGTGGACTGCACCGAAGACGTACGCGCCGTCGCCTATGGGGCCGTACCGATGGAAATCGTACAGAAAAACAATGGGAGCAAATAATGTCTAATGCGCTGATCATTTATGTGGTGCTAAGCCTTGTGGTCGGATACCTTGGGCGCAAGAGCCGGTTGGGCATGATGCGCAGCCTGTTATTGTCTTTCCTGCTTACGCCGCTGATTATTTTTATTTACCTGCTGTTGTTTGCCTCGCTCGATAACGAACGCAAATCTGCAGACGACCAATCGCGAGGGCGCTAGGGTCAATGCGTCTTACCGAGCTTCTTTTCAGGGATACCAAGACATCCCTTCAGCGTCTTGGCATGATGGCCTTGATTGCCGGGGCGGCAAGTGCCGGAATCCTGGCAGTCGTCAATGCCGCCGCCCAGATTTCGGGCGATGCAGACGGCAAAGCCTATTACGTCGCCTTGTTCGGATTGGCATTGATTGCCTATGTCATCAGCCAGAAGTACGTCCTGGTGGTGACTACCGATGAGGTGGAACGGATCGTGGACGAGCGGCGGCGCGGGTTGATCAGCAAGCTGGCTGCCTGCGAGTTGCAAGGCGTCGAAAAAATCGGCCACGGTGTTATCTTCACCGCGATCAACGGCGATGCGCAAACAATCTCGCAGAGTGCCGGGCGCCTGATACTGGGACTGCAGGCACTGATCCTGATGTTCTGGACGGCGGTTTATCTGGCGACGCTCTCGCTTCCGACTTTGGCGTTGGTAGTGATC
This sequence comes from Noviherbaspirillum sp., assembly GCA_035539595.1. Lineage (GTDB taxonomy): Bacteria > Pseudomonadota > Gammaproteobacteria > Burkholderiales > Burkholderiaceae_D > Noviherbaspirillum. Next base: position 9,085 of record DATLIB010000061.1, on the reverse strand, counting down.
ATTCTCCTGATTGCATCCCGTATATACAGCCGCAAGATTGCGCGTGCGCGCCATGAGCTGCGTCTAGCCCATAGCGAAGTAACGGCGTTGCATGAAGTCATCGAGAGCTTGCTCGGCGGCTTCAAGGAGGTAAAGCTGTCCAGTCGTCGCGCTGCCGGCTTGCTGGAAGATGCGATGCAGATATCGGAGCGCACTGCCCACTTCCAGACGCTCGCACAACGGGCGCTTGCTGCCAACTTCATCTTTTCGCAAGTGGCGATTTTCGTATTGCTCGGTACGTTGGTATTCGTGCTGCCGGTCCTTAGCGATACTTTCGCCGGCGTGACCGTCAAGTCGCTGGCGGCAGTACTGTTTCTGGTCGGACCGGTTTCCGGCATCATTTCCTCGGTGCCCCAGATTACGATCGCCAATGCCGCTGCCGAAAACCTGCTGCATCTCGAGCAGTTGCTGGATCAGCATCTGGAGGCAGGCGCTGGAGAGACGCAAGCAGCCGATGTGCATCGTGCCGCCGACAAGTTCAACACGATAGAGCTACGCCAACTGCATTTCAGTCGGGGGCAGGGGAGCGAAAAATTCACAGTGGGTCCAATCGACCTTACCCTCCGCGCCGGCGAAATGCTCTTTCTCACTGGTGGTAATGGGTCGGGAAAAACAACCTTCGTCAAGATGTTGACCGGTTTGTATCCGGCTGATTCCGGCGAAATCCTGGTGGATGGCCAACTGGTCGGCAAGTTCGACATGCAGCGCTACCGCGATATGTTTGGTGCGGTATTCTCCGATTTTCATCTGTTCAGGAAGCTCTACGGCATAGACGAGTTTGATCCGGCGCGCGGCACCGCAATGATCGACGAGATGGAGATTGAGAACAAGGTCACCCTCAGCCAGCGCGGATTTTCCACCGTCGATCTGTCGACCGGGCAGCGCAAGCGTCTTGCATTGGTTGCGGTCCAGCTGGAAGAGCGGCCGATCATCGTACTCGATGAATGGGCGGCGGATCAGGATCCGCATTTCCGCGCCAAATTCTATGAAGTCCTGCTGCCACGCCTGAAGGCAGACGGCGTTACCGTCATTGCGATTACCCACGACGACAAGTATTTCCATCTTGCGGACCGCCGCTTGCACATGGAAGACGGTCGCCTCGTCGAGATTTTCAGGGAGCCAAGTAAATGAGTGAACCGAGCAGCCTGCGTACGTCCTTGAGTCGCGCGGGTCAATATCTGCGCCATCGATTGAGCCTGTTCAGCGACGATTTGATGATCGGCGGCTTGGTGCTGGTCATACTCATCGCGTTCATGCTGCCGGCCATGGTGGTGACCATTCCGGCTGGTCACCTCGGCGTCGAATGGAAACGCTTCGGCGGCGGGACTGTGCTCAATGAGACCATCCCTGAAGGTACGTCGACGATTTTCCCTTGGGATAAGATTTTTGTGTACGACGCGCGTTTGCAAAGTGTCGATCGCGAGTTCGAAGTACTTTCTTCCGACGGCTTGAAACTGAAGGTCGATCTGGCATGGCGTTATCGCGTGATTCCGAGTGTGCTGGGCGAGTTGCATCAATACCTCGGACCGAATTATCCCGAGACCTTGCTGGCACCCTCGGTTGGCGCAAGAGCACGTGACGTGATTGCGCTTTATCGACCGGAAGACATCTATACCTCCCACCGGCTGGAGATCCAGAACCAGATTTCGGAATCGGTGCGCTATGACCTGAAACATCGCTTTGCCGCCAAGGGTGGAGTGCCAAAGGAATGGATCGTGCTCGAAGACGTATTGGTTAAGCGCATCGTGCTGCCCGATGGCGTCGAAGAATCCATTGTGCGCAAGAACATGGCACGTCATGAGGTGGAGCAGTATGCGCTGATCGTCGAGAAGGAACTGAAGGAAACAGAACGCAAGCGTGTCGAGGCGCTTGGTATTCGCAATTTTCAGGAGATCGTGAGCAGCGGCATGACGGACTCCTACCTGCGTTGGCGCGGGATCGAGGCAACGCTGGAGCTGGCACGGTCGAATAATGCCAAGGTGGTCATCGTCGGCAACAACAAAACCGGCGGCTTGCCGCTTATTTCCATCGCCGGCGAGACACCGTCCAAACCGGAAGCACCGGTGCAGGCCTCAAAATCCTCTAAAACAGGTGACGACAAGGCCAATGCGTCGGTCGAAATGGAGAGGGTCAGCAGCTCGGTCGATATACCACCGGCCACGACGCCCAAAAGCGAGCAACGGAAGAAATCCGATGCGGTAGATCCAGCTGCTAAAGTCGGCTTGAGATAGTGATGCGGTATCCCGCAGCGATCGGGACCGACTGTTCTTCATGCATGACTTGATGGTGCAATTGGCCCGGTCCGACTGTGTCTTTACAAAGAGGTCAGATACATAGGACTCCTAATACAAAGGCAAAGGTCGCGCTGTGTTTCGTCGGGGGGGCTCTTCGCCCTTATTTCTGACTTATGAGTAAATGGCGTTTCGATATGTTTGCAAGCACCAGTGCACCGCCTACGATGTCCAGTAATGCAGTGGCGACTTCGACACTCCTTGAAGATCCGATTCTGCATACCTGTTCGCGCATGGAAATTGCGCGCCTGCTGAATCATGTGACGAGCCGTTCAGTCGCCGCAGGAGAGGCCCTTTTTGAGGAAGGTAGTGCGGCCGATACCGTGTATCTCATCGAAGATGGTGGTTTCGACATCTCTTGCCAAGGCCAACTTCTGCCATCCAGGACAGAAGGCTTTATGGGACTGGAGGGACTAATCGGTCATGACCGTTATATGGAAACGGCGACCGCAGGCCGGCAGTCTGTGGTGATTTGTTTTCCCCGCAGTTGCCTGGAATCGATTGCTAAAGAGAACGTCAAAATACTCAAACAGTTTTTTCTGGCTTACGAGCGCAGGCACAAAGAAATGTCGGCGGCAGCAGGGAAGACTGCCGCGGGAAAACCGAAATCCGGCTCCGCATCGTATGTCGCCATCGTGGGATGGATGCTGGTCAGCATCGTGCCTTTGCTGATCTACTATGCAGGACAGCGTGCCGGCATCGATCCGAAGATTCTATACTTCGCCGGCATCATCGCCGATGCGGTTCTCATGTGGGTATTCGATCTGGTTCCGGCATTCGTGCCGCCGCTGTTCAGCATTCTGTTGATTATCCTGTTCGACATCGCTCAGCCCAAGGTCGCCTTGTCCGGCTTTTCGTCGTCCACATTTTTCATGTGCCTGAGCATATTCGGCATCAGCGCGCTCATGACCAAATCGGGCCTCGCTTATAGGCTGTCCTTGAACCTGCTGTTGCTGGCCAAGCCTAAACGTGCCTGGTACAGCTTCAGCCTGTTCTTGCTGGGTGTGCTGCTGAGTCCGGTCGTTCCGAGCAGAAACGGACGACTCTCGATTGCCGGTTCGTTTCTGACTGAAGTGATCGGCATGATCAGGGCGCAGAAGCGCGATGCCCGGGCGACCCAGTTCATGATTGCGGCCATGTATGGCGCCGCCTTGATGACACCGGTTTTTCTGACCGGAAGCTCGCTTAACCTGATTTTGTACGGCATGTTCGACGAGCAGAATCGATATACCTACCAATGGTTGTACTGGCTGCTTGTTGCCTCGGTGCCGGGACTGATGCTGTTCGGCGCCTTTGTTCTGATGTCGGCACTGTTTTTCCGGTCGGCTGGACCGGTGCACATTTCAAAGAATGTCATTCGCGAGCAAAAGCGGATTATTGGTCCGATGTCGCGCATGGAACTCGGAACCTTGCTAACCATCCTGTCGCTGGCGATATTGATCCCGACACTAAAGTTGCACAAGATCGATATCCCTTGGCTGATGCTTACCGTCAGTACCGTATTGCTCATCTTCGGTATGATCGGGCAAAAGGAATTTCGCAGCGCGATTGATTGGCCGATCCTGCTGTTGATCGGCGCAGTGCTGGCATGGTCGCCAGTGATTTCGCTGGTCGGGCTGGACGACGTGATTGCCGGCCAACTGGCCGGGGTGGCGTCCTACATGAAGAACGAGTTCTACTGGTTTGTTGCGATTCTCTGCTCAGCGGTCATCGTCGCCCGGTTGTTTTTGCCGATACAGCCTGTGGTCATCATCTTCGCTACCGTGACATTGCCGATAGCGATAAACGCCGGTATGTCGCCGTGGCCGATTGCCTTCATCCTGTTGCTCATGTCGGATGCAACGGTTTTCCCTTATCAAAATCTGTTGCACTTGCAGCTGGACGGTGCGCTGGCTCAGCACAACATGCAGGAAGCGCTGGATGAGGCAAAGATCCGCTGGTTTGAAGTGTCCATGATCGTCGTGCGCATTGCAGTGATCTATGCCTCCATTCCGTTCTGGAGATATCTCAACGTTCTGTAGGGCGGGCGACCTGCGTTAGTCTGCATTGATCACTCGCCGTGGTGAGACTGCAGGGGGGCGTCGTGTTAGCAAGTGAAAGTAGAGGAATTGTCAGAAGTATGAGAATGATGAATGCGATTTGCCATGAGCACACTTGATCAACCCAGTATCGATTTCCTGTTCAACGAACCCGCTTTCCGGTTGTTCGGCAGGGGGGATCGTGCGCGCCTGCTGATGAATGTTCATCTTCGCGAGCTGGCCGCCGGCGACACGTTGTTCGACCGCGCGACGCCGCCGGACCAGGTATTCCTGATCCGGGAGGGCGAGATCGATATCCAGCGCGGGCACGACCGCGACACGAAGCGGAGCGGCTTTCTCGGCGGGGAACTGGTGTTGGGAGCGAGGGCCTATCAGTCGTCTGCGGTGGCAACGCGGCCTTCCGTGGTATATGCCTTTTCGGTGCCCTATCTATCTGGTATGACGGCTGCTTATGCCTCGGTGAAGAGCATGCTATTCGACGCATACTCCGGTGCCGGCGACACGCTTCGTACAAAAGAGAAGGAGGCGTCGGCAGTTACAAGTCACTCGCAAACACTGCCTGCGACGGACGGATTCGGCGTGCAGATGTTCGGCTGGCTTGCCGCGACGGCGCTGCCCTTGCTGATCTGGCAGTTGTGCACAACTCTCGGCCTGAACAAAGACGCGGTCTATTTTGTCTCGATTGTGAGTTGTGCCGTTGCGATGTGGCTGTTCAATCTGGTGCCGGCTTTCATTCCTCCGTTGTTCAGCATCCTTGCCTTCATCCTGTTCGACATCGCACCGCCTAGCGTCGCCTTGGCCGGGTTTGCCTCGAACGGTTTCTTCATGCTGCTGAGTATTTTTTCCATCGGCGCATTGATGGCAATGTCGGGGCTGACCTATCGCATCTCCTTGCATATTCTGCGGATCGTGCCGGCCACGCCGTTCTGGTACAACATCAGTCTTTTTCTTTACGGCCTGGTCCTGACGCCGGTGATTCCGTCGCAACTGGGACGCACCACGATCATCGCGCCGTTCCTCTCCACCCTGATCGATAACGCGGGCGGACAGAAAAAAGATCCGGCGGTGGCGCAGCTCATTGTCAGCGCAATGGCAGGCGTCGGCTTGACGGCATCGATTTTCCTGACAGGCAAACCGGCCAACCTGATTGTCTTCGGATTATTCGACACCCAGACGCAGTTTGCCTACCAGTGGTTGCAATGGCTGCTCGCAGCATCGATGACCGGCGTGGTGCTGGTGTTGCTGTATGTCGGCATGGTGCGCCTGCTGTTCAGGCATGCACACGCGTTCAGCATTCCCAAGCATCTCGTCAACAACCAGGTGCGGGTACTCGGGCCGATGAGCGCGATCGAATGGGGCGCCGTGGCGGCAATCGCACTGATCGTGGCTGGCATCTTCACCGCGCCATGGCACAAGGTCGATGTGCCGTGGATGTCGATGACCGTCTTCGTCACGCTCCTGCTGTTCGGCGCGATACGGCGCGACGACCTGAGCACGCGCATCGACTGGTCGGTGCTCATCTTCATCGCTTCCATCATCGCCTGGGCGCCTGTGATGCACCTGACCGGCATCGATGCGCTGGTGTCCAGTTCGTTCAGCTGGATCGGCGTCTACATGAAACAGCAGCTGCCGCTGTTCATTCTGGCGCTATGCGCTGCCATCGTGCTGATTCGTTTCGCGCTGCCTGAAATCGTTGCCGAGATATTGCTGGTCACGCTGTTGTTGCCGCTGGCTGCGCAGTCCGGCGTATCGCCCTGGCTCATCGGCTTCATCATCCTCACCATGTGCGAGGCCTATATTTTTCCGTACCAGGCGCCGTATCACATTCAGCTCAAGAATCTGCTGGGGCAAGTCGGGCAGGAAGGACTGTACGACGAACGAAAAGTCATTCGCTTCAATGTGTTGATGACGCTGATACGCGTTGCCGCGATTTATGCCTCGCTCCCGTTCTGGAAATATCTGGATATCGTATGAAGAATAAACTCCTGCTGGCTGCCAAACTCCTCTTTGTCGTCCTGCTCTGCGTGCTGGTATTCGCGCATAAGCAGAGCAATCCGCGCATCATGATCGTGCACAGCTATAACAACGACTATAGCTGGGTCAGGGAAATCAACGTCGGCGTCAACCGTTTTTACGATGCTTACCCTGACGTCACCTTGCGCTGGCATTACATGGACCTGAAAAACCATGGTGACGAGGACTTCAAGCGCACCGCAGCCACCATTGCCAACAGCACCATCGAACGCTGGCAGCCGGACGTGCTGATTATTTTCGACGACATCGCGCAGAAACTGGTCGGCATGAAATATCTGAATCATCCGACTATCAAGGTCGTGTTCGGCGGTGTTAACGGCAAGGCTTCGGATTACCAGTACGACAAGGCCAATAACGTAACCGGCGTCTACGAGCGCAAACCGTTGGCGGCGGCGGAAGACACCATCGTCATGCTGTGGCGTGCCTCCGGGGATACGGCCCAGCGCAAACCGAGAGCGCAGTTGATCGGCGACAACTCGTACTCGTTTACCGCCGGCTTGAGCAGCTATGAAGCGCCGGAGTATGTATGGAAGCAGGTCGCATGGAACAAGCCGGTGTCGGTGGCTACCTTCGACCAATGGAAGCAGCAAGTCAAGCAGGCGCCGGAAGTGGCGGACGTGCTGCTGGTGAGTGATTATCGCCAGCTGCATGTGCGGGAAGGCAGCAAGGAATTCGTGACACCGAGAGAAGTGATGCAGTGGACCGAGGCCAATTCGACCATTCCCGTGTTGGGATTGGCGGCGATCATTACCGAAGAAGGCGGTGCGCTGTCGATTGCTACCTCCGGCTACGAGCAAGGTCGCGTGGCGGCGGAAATGTCGCACGCAATCACCAAGGGTAGGGCGCCCTGGGATATTCCGGCCAGGCAGACCGAGCAGTATCTGATCGGCCTGCGCAAGTCCGCACTCGACAAGCGCCAGATCGAAGCACCGTCTATCTACGAGGCGTTTGCGCGGGCGACCAACAATTTCTTCGAGTAGCGCCGCGACAGAGGCGATTTTCGGGCGGTCATCGCCGGCCTCGAACAGGTAAAATTGCTCGCCGGATACAGTTGCTCGTCATGGCAGCTTGTACCGGTCCGCTGGAAATCGCGGCGGATTCCCGTCGCTCGGTGCTTCGCCCGAACTGGGGGCTACTGGAAAAAAGGATACGTAGTGAAACGACTCAGGATTGGCATCAACGGATTCGGACGCATCGGGCGGGCGATATTTCGACTCAACCACCGCTACGACTTGTTCGATGTGGTTGCCATCAACGACATCAATCCCGATGTCGCCAATCTGGCCTATTTGCTGCGCTACGATTCGGTGCATGGCGCATTTCCCGATCCGGTTCTCCAGCAGGGAAACATGCTGTCGGTCAAGGGCCAGGAAACCACGCTCCACTGCCATGCCGATATCCGCGAAGTGCCTTGGCACGCGCACGGCGTGGACGTGCTGATCGATGCCGCAGGACTGCCGGCCAACGCGGCCGCCATCGCCTCACTGGCGAAGCGTCCCGGCCACTATATCCATACCCACGCGACCGATAATCCGGCACAGGTAAAGACGGTGGTATTCGGCGTCAACGAAGGCGAGTTCGAGGCCGCACGGCACCGTGTCATCTCAGCCAGCATCTGCGATACCGTCGCACTGGGGCCGATCCTCAAGTTGATGCAGGACCGTTACGGTATCGAATGCGGTTTTCTGACCACGCTGCACCCATGGCTGGCGGCACAAAACCTGATGGACGGCCACGCCGATGCCGCACGGGCACCGGATGCCGCGCAGTCGCATTACGCTCTGGGGCGTTCCGCCATCAACAACCTGATTCCCAAAGCCACCACGGCTGTCATGGCGGCCGATGCGTTGTTCCCCGGTATCTCCGGCAAGATCGAATCCTTTTCGTACCGGGTGCCGACCAATATCGTATCCAGCGCCGTCCTGAACCTGGTGTTGTCGGACGCTGTGAGCAAGGAAGGGCTGATCGACCTGTTTCATGGTTTCGCGCGTACGCAGACATGGAATATCCTCGAAAACAGTGTCGAACCCAAGGTTTCGCTCGACTACAGCGGCAATGCCTTTTCCGCCGCGCTCGACCATCGCTGGACCACCGTCAAGAACGGCCGCAACATTCGTCTCGTCTATTGGTATGACAACGAATGGGGCTACAGCGCCCGGGTGGTGGATATCGTTAAATTGATCGCTCAACAAGCGTAAACGCCCGTGATCGCCGGGTTTTCCGGCCATACGCTTCACAACAAATCCGCAGCAAAATCCACAGTAACGTCGCCTCCCATAAACATGGGATGGCGTGGCGACGGCAGCCGTATTAACTTGCAACGGTTTCCGTGAGGAAATGAATGCCGCGGCTGTCGTCATGCTGCACCGTGCCATGTCATCTTTCGACTGTGTCACGGCTATCTCGTCGTCGCATCGTATGGCAGGCAACCCGCTTGCCGTCGTGCCAACCCGTTTTACCCAAAGGGGAAAGCCTTGAAAAAAACAATCAGCCTGAAAAAGCTGTTTACCCTGCTTCTGGTTGCCGGTGCGGTACTGGCAACATTTTTCGTTGCGGCGCTATACCAGGTTTCAAGAACCCAAGCCGAGCTGGTCAATGCCAACGAAATGCGTTACCGCTCCTATCTCCTGGCCGACGAATTGCGGCAGAGTTCGGATGACCTGACCCGCCTGGCGCGCACTT
>DATLIB010000060.1:0-6187 GCA_035539595.1 Noviherbaspirillum sp. | reverse complement strand
CCGTTTTTATCGCTGCAATCTGCATTCGTCGAAGCTGATTGTTGCCTGCCGCCGGCAGGCATGACCATCCCTGCGGTAGGGCGCCACTAAAGCTGCGCTGTGCGGGGTGTCCGAGAAAATGTTCATCATCATGCACCTTGGGGTCCACGAATAAGAGGGATGAAAAGCCGGCAGCGAGCAGTTCGACGTGGTGCCACTTGCAGATACGCTCTGTATACGCAATACCGGAAAGCATTGCTCCTCCCAATTCTGGTTTACTCGGTACACAGCGAGCGCATGCTGATGGAACAGATGCGCTACAACATGCTGTTTCGCTGGTTTGTCGGCCTGGCCATGAATGATACGGTATGGGATTGAACGATCCGGATAACTGGAGCCAACGTCTATCGTCAGGCGAACAGCAACGGTTAGCATTTGTACGGGTGCTGCTGACGCGGCCACAGGTGCTTTGCCTTGACGAGGCAACCAGTGCGCTGAATCCGGACACGGAAGCATTGTTGTATGAACTGGTTTTGCAAGAGATAAAAGATGCCGTCATTGTCAGTATTGCGCATCGGGGCGCTGTTGCGAAATACCATCATTTGCGCTGGCAGTTTGTCCATGAAAGCGCACATGACGAGTGGCTAGCAGGCGCTACGCAGTTGCCGTGCTATACAATCCAATCATCAAAATTGTCTGATCAGCAGTAGCGCATGAGGCGATCGAAGAGGCGTAGCGGGCCACCCCGCTTAGACATGCTTGGCCTACGCGCGCGCGGGACGGTTTTATTGTGATGACATGAATCGAACTTTTTTTTTGCTGGCATTTTTTCTTTCCATGACCGGTTGTGCGCACCGCGCTGCCGACAAGCGACCATCCATCAGCCAGGTCGAATCGGATGTTGGTCTGGCACTGTTCTCCGCGAACCGCGCAGGTGATGCCCCACAGGGATGGGAGCCGCTGATCCTGCTGCGCACCAAGCCACCGACGCAATATCAACTCGTCAATGCGGAAAGCAGGGTGGTTCTGCATGCCCGTGCGGAAGCGGCATCGTCCGGCTTGATGCACAAGGTCAATGTCGACCCTGCCAACCAGTCTTGGCTACACTGGCAATGGAAGATTTCCGGTCTGGTCAAAGGGGCCGACAATTTGCAACGAGCGAAAGAAGATTCACCCGTGCGCATTATTTTGGGCTTTGACGGCGACAAAGACACATTGCCCTTTACCGACCAGATTCTGTTCGAAACCGCCAAAATGGTGACCGGCTACGATTTCCCGTATGCGACGCTGATGTACATCTGGGAAAACAATGCGCCCATCGGTACGGTGATCCGTAGCCCGCATAGCAGTCGCATCAAGATGATGGTTGCCGCGCGCGGTGCAGAGGGGATTGGTGAGTGGGCAGATTTCGCCCGCAATATTGTTGAAGATTACGAAGCCGCCTTTGGTGAGAAGCCGGGCCGACTGATCGGTGTTGGCGTGCTGACTGATACCGACAACACCGGGGAGACGGTGGAGGCTTGGTATGGCGACATTCGCTTGCTACGCGAACGGGTTCTCCACGGTCATGTGCTGCAGCAGCCCCCGCTCTCGCTGGGGCAAGCCAAATAGTGCGCAGCCTCGCTTGGCGCGATGCGCGAACTTATGCTTTGCGTAAATGCGATTCCGCCAGGCGCACCCAATAAGTTGCACCGATCGGTAGCAACTGGTCATTGAAATCGTAGCTCGGATTGTGCAGGTTGCAGGGGCCCAGTCCGTGGCCACTAATGCGATGATCGCCTTCGCCATTACCGATGAAAACGTAGCATCCTGGTTTTTCCTGCAGCATGAAGGCAAAGTCTTCCGCACCCATGGTCGGCTCGATCCGGGCATCGACATTGTCTACGCCGACGATGGATTGCAGTACCTCGATGGCAAACGCGGTTTCCTGCGCATGGTTCACGAGCGGCGGGTAATTGCGCTTGAAGCGGAAATCGACTTCCGCGCCGAAGGCTTGCGCGGTATGCGTGGCGATGGCCTGCATGCGCTGCTCGATCAGGTCGAGCACCTCGGTGGTGAAGGTGCGCACGGTGCCGATCAGTGTCGCGTCATCCGGGATTACGTTGGTAGCGCTGCCGGCATGAATTTGCGTGATCGACAAGGCGGCCGTATCGATCGGACTCTTGTTGCGCGTGATGATGGTTTGCCAGCTCTGGGCGATCTGGATCGCCACCATGATCGGGTCGATGCCTTTATGCGGTTGCGCAGCGTGCGCGCCTTTGCCTTTGACGACGACTTCGAATTCATTGGACGACGCCATCATCGGACCGGCCGTAACACCGAACGTGCCGACTGCTACGCCTGGCCAGTTATGCATGCCGAACACTGCTTCCATGGGGCAGGTGGTGAATAACCCATCGTCCATCATGCGTTTTGCACCGCCGCCGCCTTCTTCTGCCGGCTGAAAAATCAGGTACACCGTGCCATCGAAATTGCGATGCTGCGACAGATAATAGGCGGCACCCAGCAGCATCGCGACATGGCCGTCGTGGCCGCAGGCATGCATTTTTCCGACATGTTTTGAGGTATGTGCGAAAGTGTTGAGTTCTTGTACCGGCAACGCATCCATATCTGCGCGCAGGCCGATTGCCCGTTCGCTACTGCCGTTCTTGATGATGCCGACCACGCCAGTGACCCCCATACCGCGTATGACCGGAATACCCCATGCGGACAGCTTTTGCGCAATGACATCGGCAGTGCGGTGCTCTTCAAAACACAGTTCGGGATGTGCATGGATGTCGCGGCGGATTTGCTGCAGCTCGAAATGGAATTGGGTGATCGGGTCAATCAGGTTCATGCGTGCCTCCGGGTGTTCGCAAGGCGTGCTTCATTGCCTTGCGGTATACGTTTTGTTGCGCAATCTCGGTATATTACGCTTTGCTTGATAGGGCTATTTTAACCATTGCACGTCTGCCATCGCGAGCCCAACCTCTGTTTGTTTGACGCGGCAGAAACTTCATCCGGGTGGTCTCTTGCGTGAGCTCGCCGACATATTCAGGAATGCATCATGACGATTTCCGTAGTGCGCGCTACATGCCCCCATGACTGTCCCGATACCTGCGCTTTGTTAGTCACCGTACAAGATGGCGTGGCAACGCAAGTGCGTGGCGACCCGGAGCATCCGACCACGGCCGGTGTGTTATGCACCAAGGTGTCGCGCTATACCGAGCGTACCTATCATCAGGAACGGCTGCTGCACCCGATGAAGCGGGTCGGCAAAAAAGGCGAAGGCAAGTTCGAGCGTATCGGTTGGGAGGAAGCGCTGGACACAATTGCCGCGCGACTGAAAGCGGTGGCCGCACGCGACCCGCAGGCAATTCTGCCCTACAGCTATGCCGGGACGATGGGATTGGTGCAGGGCGAATCGATGGCTGCACGATTTTTCCACAAGCTGGGCGCTTCGCTGCTCGACCGCACCATCTGCGCATCCGCAGGTGGTGAAGGATACAAGTACACCATCGGTGCACGCATCGGCACTGATCTCGAACAGTTTCAGAATGCCAAGTTGATTCTGTTTTGGGGCGGCAACCCGATTGCTTCCAACCTGCATCTATGGACGCGCGCGCAGGAAGCAAAACGGCGTGGGGCCAAATTGATTGCTATCGATCCTTACCGTTCGTTGACCGCTGAAAAATGTCACCAACATATTGCGCTGCTGCCCGGCACCGACGCCGCGCTCGCGCTCGGCATGATGCACGTGTTGATTGCAGAAAATCTGCTGGATGAAGATTACATCGCCCGGTACACCCTCGGCTTCGCGCAACTGAAGGAGCGCGTCAGCGCATGGACTCCGCAACGCACTGCCGATACCTGCGGCATTAGTGTCGATGAAGTGGTGCAACTGGCACGTGAATACGGTACCGTCGTGCGTCAGGGCGAGGGCGCCGCCATTCGCATCAATTACGGTGTTCAGCGGGTGCGAGGTGGTGGCATGGCGGTACGCAACATCGCCTGTCTGCCGGCGCTAGTCGGCGCCTGGCGGCATGCCGCAGGTGGCGTGCAACTCTCCGCGTCCGACAGTTTTCCGAAAAACAACCACGCGTTGCAGCGTCCCGACTTACTGCAGCGGCCGGCGCGCACCATCAACATGAGCACCATTGGCGACGATCTGTTGCGCGACGCTGCACCGGACTTCGGCCCTAGGATCGATGCAGTGATTGTCTATAACGCCAATCCGGTTGCTGTGGCGCCGGAATCGTCGAAAGTGGCACAAGGATTTGCACGCGAAGATCTGTTCACGGTCGTGCTAGAACATTTTCAGACCGACACGGCCGATTACGCCGATATCCTGCTGCCGGCAACGACCCAGCTTGAGCATGTGGACGTGCATGCCGCGTATGGCCACATGTACATGATGGCAAATAATGCCGCCATCGCCCCACTGGGCGAAGCCAAACCGAACACCGACATTTTTCGCTTGCTGGCCGCGCGCATGGGTTTCGACGACTCTTGCTTTCAGGAGAGCGATGACGATATCGCGGCGCAGGCATTCGATCGTCGGCACGAGCACGCAATTCATTTCGATTGGGATTCGCTCAAGCAGAAAGGCTGGCAAAAATTGCACGTGCCTGATGCCCCCTTTGCCCAAGGCGGTTTTCCGACCCCATCGGGAAAATGCGAATTTTATTGCGCGCGCATGGCCGCCGCCGGGCTGGATCCCTTGCCCGACTATATTCCGCCGTACGAGTCGGTGGCGAGTAATCCTGCGTTGGCAAACAAATATCCACTGGCAATGATTTCTCCGCCGGCACGGAACTTTCTTAACAGCACCTTCGTCAATGTGAAGAGCTTGCGTGATACGGAAGGCGAGCCGCATCTCGATATTCACCCGGACGATGCGGCACAGCGTGGAATCGAAGATGGTAATCGGGTACGCATCCATAACGCGCGTGGCGCGTTTATTGCGAAAGCGCGCGTGACCGACAAGGCGAGACCGGGGCTGGTCGTCGGATTATCGATCTGGTGGAAGAAATTCGCCACCGATGGCAAGAATGTCAATGAGGTGACCGGCCAGCGCTTGACCGACATGGGCAAGGGACCGACGTTTTATGACGTGCTGGTGCAGGTAGAGAAGCTAACAAGTGGATAACGGAACATGAAGATGACATGGCGAGCTGGTTTTTTTTGCGTGGTGGCAGCGCTGATGGGCGGATGTGCACAACTGGGATATTTTGCGCAAGCTGCGCACGGCCAGTTTGCGTTACTGTCCGAGGCCAAGCCGATCGACGACTGGCTCGCCAATCCAGAAGTCGAAGGCACACTCAAGGACAAGCTCACCAAGGTCAAGGAGATCCGTGCATTTGCCGCGCGTGAGTTGGGATTGCCGGACAACGGCAGCTATACCACTTATGCCGATCTCAAGCGGCCCTTTGTCATGTGGAATGTGGTCGCTGCGCCCGAGTTGTCGTTGGAACCGATGGAGTGGTGTTTTCCCGTGGCTGGTTGCGTGAACTATCGCGGCTATTACGACAAGGCAGATGCGCAAGTTTATGCCGCTGAGTTGCGTGCGGCGCAGTACGATGTCGACGTATCCGGCGTGCCTGCGTATTCGACGCTTGGCTGGTTCAATGATCCGGTGCTATCGACGTTCATCAAGTATCCCGACGGTGAACTGGCACGCCTGGTTTTTCATGAATTGGCGCACCAGGTTGTGTATGTGCCGGGCGATTCGACGTTCAATGAATCCTTCGCCGTGGCGGTGGAAGAAGCCGGTGTCGAGCGCTGGATGGCGCGGTATGGCGATGACCGGACACGCAAGGCGTATGCCGCATTTGAGGGGCGCAAGCGCGACTTTCTCGCGTTGCTACTCAAGCATCGCAAGGCGCTGGAAGCAACTTACGGCAGCGATGCGGCCGATGCGCAAAAACGTCAGCAGAAGATGCAGATATTTCAGGCGCTGAAAGCGGAATACCAAGTGTTGAAAGCGTCGTGGGGCGGGTATGGCGGTTATGACCGCTGGTTTGCAGAGCCGCTGTCGAATGCGCATCTTTCAGCCATTGCCACCTATCATGATTTCGTGCCGGGCTTTCGTGCACTGCTGGCGCAGAAAAAAAACATGGGACAGTTTTACGATGCGGTTCGGCAGCTTTCAGTCATGGACAAGGAGCAACGACAGCAGCGGCTAGCAAGCCTTGCCGCCCCGCCATCACAGACAGCCGACAGCGCTCAG
>DATLIB010000059.1:0-5773 GCA_035539595.1 Noviherbaspirillum sp. | reverse complement strand
GTGAGGAAGAACAGGTGTTTCTCATCAGCACGCTCACCCTGTTACCGGGCACGCTCAGCGCGGGCCTTGAGGAAAACTGCCTGCAACTGCATGTGCTGGACGCCCGCATGCCGATCGAGCAGGACGTACGCGCTACCGAGGCGCTGGTGGCGCGCGTGTTCCGGACGCGCTTGTCATGAGTAGGCTGCCGCTCCTGCTGGCGGTGTTTCTGCTGGCTAATCTGTTGGCGACGCTGGTACGCGTCGTGCGCGGCCCGACCGCCGCCGATCGTTTGCTGGCCGCGCTGCTGTTCGGCACGACCGGTGTCACCGTGCTGTTGCTGCTGGCCTATGCCGGAGGCGGCGACACGTTGGTGGATGTGGCGCTGGTGTTCGCGCTGCTTGCCGCCATTACCGGTGCGGCCTTCGCGCAACGTGCCTGGCGGCGCCAACGAGGAGAAGTCGAACATGAGCCCGAATGAATGGCTGAGCAGCGCCTGCCTGATTGTCGGCGCTGCTTTTTTTCTTGCCGGGACGGTCGCCTTGCTGCGCTTTCCTGACGTGTACACCCGCTTGCATGCGCTGGCCAAGGTAGACAATCTCGGACTGGGTTTCACCCTGCTCGGCCTGCTGCTGCGGACGGAAAATCCGGCCTCCGCACTCAAGCTGGTGCTGGTCTGGCTGCTGGTGCAGGCTGCCAGCAGCACGGTCAGTTTTTTGATTGCGCGGCGGGCGCGCCGGCGCGGTATCGATCAGTGGGAGCAGCCGTGAGCGGCGCCGCATTCGATCTGTTGTTGACGGCAGCATTGCTATGGAGCGCGGCACGCGCGCTGACGACGCCGGACCTGTTTCGCGTGGTGGTGCTGTTCATCGTCTTCGGCCTGCTCATGGCGCTGGCCTGGGTACGGCTCGGTGCGCCCGACGTTGCCTTGGCGGAAGCCGCCATCGGCGCCGGTCTCAATGGCGTGCTGTTGCTGGATACGGTCGGCTATTTGCGCGCCATGAAAGAGGAGGATGCAGCATGAAGATGTTGATGCCGCTACGTGCGGCGGTGCTGGTTTGCTGTGCCGGCTTCGGCCTATGGCTGGGCGCGGCGATATTGCAACTGCCCGCGCCTTCAGTGCGACTGACCGAGCTGGTCCAGACGCACCTGAATGCCAGCGGCGTCACGCACGCCGTTACCGCCGTGCTGCTGAATTTTCGCGGCTACGACACCCTGCTTGAGATTGCGGTCCTGTTGCTGGCCCTGCTCGGGGTATTGGCAGCAAGTCGTGAAGAACACCCTGCCGGCCAGTTCCTTTCCAAGTCGCCGCAACCCGTACTGCAAGCGATGGCGCGGCTGCTGACACCGTTGATGGTGCTGGTGGCGGGATATTTGCTGTGGGCAGGCGCACACCGGCCCGGCGGCGCCTTTCAAGCGGGTGCGGTGCTTGCCTCCTCGGGCGTGCTGTTGTACCTGGCCAACTTCATCCCGGTATGGGCCGCGCCTGATCGGCTGTTGCGGGCCGGCCTGGTGGCAGGTTTTCTTCTCTTTCTGGGCGTGGCGGCTTTGCTGCTGACGCAAGGTTCGCTGCTGCAGTATCCGCCCCGCTTCGCCGGTGCACTGATTTTGCTGATCGAAACAGGGTTGACGCTCTCTCTTGGCCTGATTCTGCTGGGCTTGTTTTTGTGGCTGCCGGACGAGAATGAGGAAGCTGAAAAATGCAACCCGTCATGATCTACGCCCTCGCGGGCGCGGCCTTGTTCGTGGTGGGTGTTGCCGGCCTGATCCTGCGAACACATCTGCTACGCAAGATCGTTGCCTTCAACGTCATGGCTAGCGGCACCTTGCTGATACTAGTCAGCCTCGGCCAGCGCGGTGACCTACCCGACCCAGTGCCGCAGGCGATGGTGCTTACCGGCATCGTGGTCACTGTCGCCTCCACTGCCCTGGCGCTCGCACTGGCGCGACGCCTGTTCTATTTGACCGGTCAAATGCGGCTACCGGAAAAGACGCCGGATGACTGACACGGTCGCCTGGCTGATCCTGTTGCCGCTGGCCTGGGCCAGCGTGGCGTTTCTGCTTGGCCCGGGGCGGGGCGAGCGGCTTGCCTGCGCAGGCTTGATGGTCCAGCTGGCGCTGGCGGCCAGCGTGGCGCATGCGCTTGCCGACGGTGACGTGCACGTTCATGCCATCGGCGGCTGGGACGCGCCGCTGGGCATCGAACTGCGAGCCGATGGCTTGGCGGCGGCAATGCTGCTGCTGACCCAGCTCATCGCATTGCCGGTCGTGTTTTATGCGCGCGCCTATTTTGCCGACCATGCGGAAGGCAGCCGCTACTTCTGGCCGCTGACCGGCTATCTGGTGGCAGCCATGAACGCCTTGTTCTTGTCGGACGATGTGTTCAATCTCTATGTCACGCTGGAACTGCTGGGCCTGGCTGCGGTCGGCCTGGTCGCGTCGAGCGGCGGTATTGGCGCGGTCACGGCGGCGTTGCGCTATCTGTTTGTCACCCTGCTTGGTTCCGGCGCCTATCTGCTGGGCGTGGCACTCCTCTACGGCGCGTATGGCAGCGTGTCGCTGTCGCTCCTGGCCTCGCTCGTGAGCGCCGATGCGCCAAGCGCGGTCATGCTGGCGGCGGGACTGATGCTGACGGGGCTGATGCTCAAGACCGCGCTCTTCCCCTTTCACTTCTGGCTGCCACCAGCCCATGGCGGCGCCCCGGCGCCGGTCTCCGCCCTGCTCTCGGCGCTGGTGATCAAAGCCTCGTTCTACCTGATTGCCCGCCTTTGGCTGACCGTGTTCCAGCCATTGGCAACGCCCGCTGCCGCGCAGTTGCTCGGTCTGCTGGGGGCAGCTGCCATCCTATGGGGTTCGGCCATGGCGCTGCGGCAGACGCGGCTCAAGATGCTGGTTGCCTATTCCACCGTGGCGCAGATCGGTTATCTGTTTTTGCTGTTCCCGCTGGTGACGCAAGTCGCCCCGGAAGCGGCACAGAGCGCCTTGCAGGGTGTGCTGATGCAGATGTTCGCGCACGGCTTGGCCAAGGCGGCGATGTTTGCCGCCGCCGGTGCGGTGATCCTGTCCACCGGTCATGACGACATTGCGCAATTGGGCGGTGTTTCCAGCCGGTTGCCACTGACACTGTTTACCTTTGCGCTGGCTGGCGTGACGCTGATGGGCTTGCCGCCTTCCGCCGGCTTTCTCGCCAAATGGTTGTTGATCGACAGCGCGGCTTCCAGCGCGCAATGGGGGTGGGTAGTGGTCATGATCGCCGGCGGGCTATTGACGGCAGCCTATGTGTTCAAGGTGCTGCGCCACGCGTTTCTGCGTTCTGAGCAAAGCATGACGTATCGGCCGTTGCCGCGCATGCTGGAGTGGCCCGCCTTCGTGCTTGCGCTGGCCAGTCTTCTGCTGGGTATACGGGCCAGCGAGCTGCTTACCCTGGTGCAAACATCATGACGTGGAATGCTGCACTCCCCCTGCTGGTATTGGCCAGCTCGCTGGTACCGGGGCTGATCATCTTCGGCCTGCCGGAAGAACGACGCGGCTTGCGCACGACACTCAATCTGACCGGCGCCAGCGTCAAGCTGGTGTTGATCGGCTTCATGCTGTGGGGCGTGGCACGCGGTGAACAATATGAGTTCCGTCACACCGTGCTACCCGGCCTGGAGCTGGTGCTGCATGCGGATGCGCTGGCGATGCTGTTCGTCACACTGTCCGCGGCCTTGTGGTTCCTGACCACGCTGTATGCGATCGGCTATCTGGAAGGCGCGCTCCACCGCAGCCGCTTCTTCGGCTTTTTCAGTCTGTGCGTCACTGCCACCGTCGGCGTGGCGATGGCGGGCAACCTGTTCACCTTCTTTGTTTTCTATGAACTGCTGACGCTGTCCACCTACCCGTTGGTCGTACACCGGGGCGATAGAGCGGCGTTGCGCGCCGGCACGGCATATCTCGCCTACACGCTTGCCGGCGGCGCTGTCCTGTTGACTGGCGTAGTCTGGCTGTACGGTTTGCTCGGCCAGGTCGAGTTCGTTCCTGGCGGCACCGTATCGGCATTGGGGACGGACGATAACAGCCAGTTGCGTGTCATTTTCCTTCTGCTGGTCGCCGGTCTCGGCGTGAAGGCGGCGCTGGTGCCCTTGCATGGCTGGTTGCCGCAGGCGATGGTCGCGCCCGCTCCGGTGTCCGCCTTGCTGCATGCCGTGGCGGTGGTCAAGGCCGGCGCCTTCGGTATCGTGCGCGTGGTGTATGAAGTGTATGGTGCGGAATTCGCACAGTCCCTGAACCTGCTCATGCCGTTAGCAGTCGCGGCCGGCATCACCATCCTGTGGGGATCGCTGCGCGCCTTATGGCAGGACGATCTCAAGCGGCGACTCGCCTATTCGACGATCAGCCAGGTTTCTTACATCCTGCTCGGCGTGGCCTTGTATGGCCCGGTCGGTACGGTGGGCGGACTGGTACACCTGGTGCATCAGGGCATCATGAAGATCACGCTGTTTTTCTGCGCCGGCAACTACACGGAAACGCTTGGGGTGCATAAGGTCAGTGAAATGAACGGCATCGGCCGGCGCATGCCGCTGACCACCGCCGCCTTCAGCATCGGTGCCCTTGGCATGATCGGCGTGCCGCTGACTGCCGGCTATGTCAGCAAGCACTATCTCTCCGAAGGGGCGGAAATTGCCCATGCGCCATGGGCATATTGGGTGCTGATGGCGTCGAGCGTCCTGAATGCCGCCTATTTCCTGCCCATTCTTTACCGTGCCTGGATCAAGCATCAGACCGCGCCGTGGCCGGATGAGCCTGCGCCGCGTCGCGGATGGCGCGAGACCACCGCGCTGCTGCTGTTTCCGCCGCTAGTCAGCGGCCTCGCGGTGGTCATCGTCGGCGTGCTGGCCGACTACAATTGGAGCCCCTTGTCCTGGGCGAAGCTGATTTCCGCCCGCCAGTACCTGCGTTGAGACAGGTAAATTGCATGCAAGCAGCCACTACTTTTTCAAGGAAACCGACATGCGAAAAATACTCGTGCCTTGCGACGGTTCGGACAATGCCTTGCGGGCAGTGCGCTATGCCGTCTCTGTAGCGAAAGAGTGTTCCGATGTGCACTTGGAACTGCTCAATGTGCAAGACCCCATGCAGCTGAGGACGCACGCAGCCCTCTCCGTGCAAGAAATCGCGCAGATGCAGGCCGACGATGCCGCGCGCATTCTGCAACCGGCCAGGCAGGTTCTGGACGCGGAAGGCGTGCCTTATCAGGCAGGCTGCCGCACCGGCTCGCCCGCCAACCAGATTGCGCAGCATGTGCATGAAACCCATTGCGACATGGTCATCATGGGAACCCGTGGCCTTAGCCCGATTGCCGGCGCGATGATCGGTTCGGTCGCGACGAAAGTCATTCATCTGGTCGATGTTCCGGTGACCTTGATTAAGTAAGGAGTCGCGCAAGAATAAGCGCGGCAAGGCACTCTTCCATTTTCGTGTAGGTTGGGTTGACGAAGGAAACCCAACAGCGGCGCTCGCAATGACTCGGTCGGGTGAACGTTGGGGTTCGCTTTGCTCACCACCAACCTACGGATGAAAAATTCAGCACGCCAAAGTTGCGCATGTAAATCCTGCAGGACTGTGCCGTTTTTGCCATGGCTTGCTTAGTAAGGGTGATGTGTAGCGCCTCGCCTAGCTGATGACAACGGCGGCACAGACGCGCGCATGCTGGACAAGTGGCATGCATCCTGCGTCCTTTTCCGGTTTCACCGGAACGGGAGAGGCATGTGGACGCGCAAAAACCCGTCGTATTGATCACCGGATCGGAAGGTCG
>DATLIB010000058.1:0-7045 GCA_035539595.1 Noviherbaspirillum sp. | reverse complement strand
CGGTATTACCTCGATGTCCCGCTGATCGACCCGGAGCGATTCAAGGCCAGCTTCAACAAAATCGCGCTGCCGGATTTCGGCGATACGCGCCGGCCTGCCGCCTCCAGCGAATGGGGCACGCCGCCATCCGCCTACCAGCAGTTGACCTCCCTTTTCACCGAAGCCTTGACCGATCTGCACAAGGCCTTGAAGCTGTTTCTGCCTGTCGAGCTACCGTCGAAGCGGAGGGACAAGGGCAATGTCAGGCATATCTATTTTTCCCTGTTCGGCTTCTCGCGCGGCGCGGCACAGGCCCGCGCGTTTGCCAACTGGTTCGTCTGGCTCTGCCAGCTGGATGCGCAGATGAGCGGGCGTGCCGGCTTGTCGCTGGGCACGATTCCGGTCACGTTCGACTTCATGGGTTTGTTCGACACCGTCGCATCGGTCGGCATCGCCTCCTCCGCCCCGGTCTTCGGCGCGCACGGCCACTATGCCTGGGCCGATAGCGCACGGTCGCTGCGGCTGTGCGATCCGGCGCCCACGCAAACCCTGCACCTGGTCTCGGCGCACGAAGTACGGCGCTCCTTCCCGCTGGATTCGATGTCGTTCAGGACCAGTCTGCCTGCCAACTGCAAGGAAATTGTCTTTCCCGGCGTGCATTCCGACGTCGGCGGCGGCTATGGCCCGAAGGAACAGGGGCGCGGCAAGGATGCCGAAGGGGCGGATATGTTGTCGCGCATTGCGCTGGCGACGATGTACCGGGCAGCACGTCTTGCGGGCGTGCCGCTGAAACTGGAAGAAGCGCCGGAGTCGGTCAAGCGCTCGTTCCAGGTCGATCCGGGCGTGATCCAGGTGTTCAATGCCTATGTGCAGGCCTGCGCCCCCTCTACCGCGATCAAGGAAGAAGCGGCGGCCGCGCCCTTGCATGTGCTGATGGCCCGGCAACACAAGCTCTACATCCAATGGCGCAAGAAGATGGCGGGCAAGATGGACTCCCTGCCCAGTTTTGCGGCCAGCGACGCACAGGGCAAGGAAGATATCCGGTGTGCCGACCGGGAATTCATGGAGGAAGTAACACGGTTCGAGGCATGGCGCGAGCGCGATCCGTATCGTGAAGGAGGGGATCAGGATCGCGGCTGGCCGGAATGGGAAGAAGTGGACACGTATTGGGATGCGCCTGCGCCGCCGTCCGCGGTGACCGATCTGTTCGAGCTATTCGTGCATGATTCGCGGGCGGGGTTCAAGCCATTCGGCAAGGACGTGGGCGATTTGCAGCTCGACATGGAAAAGCTGGTGATGCGGGAAGAAGCCATCGCTGACTGGCAACGCTATCCGGTCGGCAGGGCGCCGCAGCCGCTGTCGGCGGCTGAAAGAAACCGGCTTGCGAAATACATGCCTTATAGAGGCAAGCCGAATGCGAGCGAAGGAATCGATCCCGTGTCGGAGGGGCGGGAGCCCATGCTGCTGGGTGGCGGGTTTCTGCGTTATCGCAAAATCTACATGGGCTCGGACCGCTACAAGCCGTCCGGCGCGATGTATTCCGGTTTGCTGCCTTCCGGGCAGATGAGCGACCGGCGACTGGCAGTGCAGGAGGAGGGCGAGATGGCGCCGGTTGCGGTGTAGCGCAGGAGTCAGGAAGTGGACAAAAGAGGAGGGCTATTACAGTGACTGGCCCATGCACTCAACCCCCATCCCAACCCCCAGCACGGTGGAATGGGCCTTAACCGGCTTCGCCAAGAGACAATTTCGCCGTCACGACTTGCCTTAAAAAGCCGAAGACGAACAGCGTATTGGTGACCATGTAGCGCTTGAACAGGCGACGCGGTTCCGAGCCGAGCCGGTACAGCCATTCCAGTCCGTGGCGCTGCCACCATAGCGGGGCGCGTTTGACAACGCCGGCCTGATAGTCGAATGCCGCACCCACGCCGACCATCACCGCATGGATACGCCCGCGATGGTCTGCCATCCATTTTTCCTGCTTGGGACAGCCTAGCCCGACGAAGACGACGTTGGCCTGCGAGTCGTTGATCATGTCGACGATGTGCTCGTCTTCCTCCAGTGATAAAGCGTGAAAGGGTGGCGCATAGGTGCCGCCGATGCGCAAGCGCGGGAATTGCAGGGCCAGCGCCTTGCGTAGCTGCGCGAGCGTGGTGTCCGTGCTGCCGTAGAAGAAAACGACTTGTCCCAGCTGCTCGGCCTCGGCCAGGTATTTCATCATCAGGTCCGGGCCGTTGATGCGCTCTTGCGCCGGATGACCGAGTAGACGCAAGGCCCAGGCGATCGGCGCGCCGTCGGGAGTCGCCATGTCCGCATTGTTGACGGCGATCTTGAATTCCACGTCGCTGGTGGTGGTAACGGCGGAATGCACATTGCAAATACAGACGTAGCGCGACTCGCGCGCCGCGCCCCAACGCGTGATCCGGCTGATGGCCTGATCCCATGTCAGGGCATCGATGAAGGCCTCCAGCACCGGCTCTCCTTTACGCGGCGTGGGGCTCTTGGTGTAATGCGGTGATTGCATCTTCATATATATCCATCAGCGTTGCGTAATTCCGTTCCGGTGTGTAGTGCGCCTCGTATTCAGCGCGTGCGGCCTGACCCATGCGCGCCATGCGCTTCGGATTGGCCGTGGCCCACGCGATCTTGACCGCCAGGTCGGCGGCGTCGCCCGGATTGAACAACAGCCCCGTTACGCCTTCGTGCACGATATCGGCCAGTGCGCCGAGCCGGCTGGCGATGACCGGCAAGCCGCAGGCGTAGGCTTCGACGATGGTGCGCGGCGAGTTTTCATAGCAGATGCTGGGCAAGACCATGAAGCGCGCTGCGCCCATGCGCTGCATGATTTCCTGCAGCGGACGGAAACCGAGATAATGTGCGCCGAATGCTTCTCTGGCGAGCGCCTCCAGCGGTCCGTTGCCGATCACCTCGACCTGTGCGCCGGCCGTCAGCGGCATCGCTGCCGCCAGTACGTCCAATCCCTTTTCCGCCGACAGACGTCCGACGTACAGGCCACCGTGCCGTTCCCGCCAGTGCGGGATCGTGTCGGAAGAGACAAAGTTGGGTTTGATGCAAAAGCGCTTTGCCGGCAGACCGCCTTCGACGTATTTGTCGCGGGCGAAGCGGTTGAGGGCGATGTAACGCGTGATGCGCTCCTGATAGGTGCCCAATGCGCGGTGCGTTGCCAGCATGCCGGTGATGACTGCCGATTGCATGGCCGATGCGCGGTAGCACTTGCGCGTCACTGCGCGCCATGGCAGTTTGCCGATGCAGTCTTCGCATATCTTGCCGTCGCGCAGAAAGATCGCCTGCGGGCAGAGCAGGCGAAAGTTGTGCAGCGTCTGCACCACCGGAATGCGCCGCCGTGCCGCCGCCCAGTACAGCGAGGGCGATATCAGCGGAAAGGTGTTGTGGACATGAATGAGATCGGGGCGGAAGCGGCTGGACAGGCTTTCGATCTCGTCCGCGCAGCGTCGCGACCAGATGGTCGATACGGCAGCTGCCGCGAGCGACATGTGATTCAGCGCGTTATTGTGCTGGCTGTAAATTTCTACGTCATGTCCGCGCTCGCGCAACAGAGCGGCTTCGGCATCGACGACCGCGTCTTCGCCGCCGCGCTGCTGGTAGGCGTTATGTGCAATAAGTATTTTCATGGTCCTGTTGCGGTTGCGGAAAGAAAGACAATGCTTGGAGAGAACCTAAGGAACGTGCACGATCTAACCCGCCTTTCTGTCGGCTGGCCTCAGTTTTCCGGATTGGCGTTCGCCGACCGCGTAACGGCAGGCTTCCACGATGCCCGCCGCAGCATGGTCAAAGGTATAGCGGCTGACCAGACTGGCACTGCGAAGGGCGAAACGTTGGTACATGTCGTCGTTGCTCAGCAGGAGCGCGACACGTTCTATCCAATGCGTCAGTTCGAGTTCGCAGACAAAGCCGTTTTCGCCATCTACCACCAACTCGCCCACCACGCCGGCATGCGGCGAGACCATGATCGGCAGACCTGCGGCACATGCTTCGTTGGCGACGACACCCCATACGTCGCGCACGGTAGGGAACATGAAGATGCGCGCCGAGGCGTATAGCGCTGGTAAATCCTCTTGGGCTGCATGACCGTAGAAGGTGGTGTCTACGAGCGCAGTCTGCGCAGCAGCTTCCTGCCGCACTTCCTGCTCCTGCTCGCCGGTGCCGACAAACAGCACGCTGATCTTTCTGCTGAGCTTGACGGCGACACCGTGCGCCACCTGCAGGGTAAACAAGGGATTCTTTGCCTCGACGATGCGACCGCAAAAAATCAGATCGTATTTCTTTTTTCCGTCCATGCGTCCATGCAGGTAGGCATCGTTGTCGATGCACAGGCATGACTGAAAGCAGCGCTGCGCCGGAATGCCATAACTGGCGTATAGCCGCAAGCCGCCGCGACTGGCGGCGATGAAGGCTTGCGAGCGCCAATAAACAATGCGCCGCACTACCTTATGCCACTTCGACAGCGCTTCTTCCGATGCGTCGGTGCCATCGGTCATCGGTACATGCGGGATGCCTCTGGCGAGCGCATAGGCGAATGCGTACAGGTAGGTCGGGTTGAAACCGGTCGTGATGACGACGTCCGGCGACAACGTTTGCAGCGCTGACAGCACATCCGGGTTGTTGTGGATGAAATTGGAACCGCGTGTGACGAAACGTTCTTTCAGGAAGACGTGGTTGAACTGCAGCGGCGGCAGTTCCCATTGACGGTTGGGTTCGCGTTCACTGCAAAACACGACCTGCAGGTCCACGCCGGGCATCGTCGCGATCTTCCGATAAATAGGTATTCTGAACGGAGGCGGATGGTTGGTAATGAGCGCAATCCTTAGCGTCGGCATGCCTTGTGATGTCACTGTGCCGTTCGCGGATTGCGCGCCCGTTGCAAGGCAAGCCTTATCGATTTCTGATTCGTCCATCATCTCGTTTCAAGAGTCTTCAGCGGATACCTGCGGCAACTCGTCGGCAGTCCGTATCGGATGCAGGAAGACAAGCGGCACACAGCGCGGTCCTGATAAATTGTGACTGCAATCAGTGACGGTATGCCGCGTTACATCAAAAGAAGCGGCGCTCGCTGCCTCTCTTTTGTAACAAATCCTTGTCGAGGGGGCTCACGACTTGCCGCGATGCCAGCCGAGCAGGCCGTCGATGCGGCCCAGGGCGACCGCGATGCCGAGCGCAAGATCGGCGCCGAGCGATCCTTTCAGCAAGGGCCGCAAGACCGGCGCCAGCAAGCCGCGCACGATCACCCATGCCGGCAGTCCATGCTTGGCCCATAAGGCGCCGGCGCCACGTGCGCGATATCTTGCCGCCAGGCGTGCCTGTGGATCGGGCGTCGGCGTCTTGATCGGGTGATGCACCTGCGCTGACGGTTCGTAAGTGAGCAGGGCGCCTGCGCGCAAGGCACGCAGAACCAGATCGGTTTCCTCGCCGGCGCCGTAAAACAGGCCCACGCCGAGGCGACAGTCGAAGTTGCCGATGCGCTCGAACAGCTGGCGGTGAAAAAACAGTTGAAAGGAGGCGACCGGCATGTCGCGGAATACCTTGGAACGCTCCCAAGTCAGGTTCGGTGCCAGCTCGGGCGGCAATCCTTCTTCTACCCATTGCACTGCCGCGCCCGAGAGCGGGTCGGTACAGCGAAAGCGTGGCGCCAACCGTTCCAGCAACATGCTGTCGTACCAGCAGTCATCGTCCGGAAAGCCGATCCACTCGCCTTGCGCGGCGTCGATGCCGACATTGCGTGCGGCCGACAGGTTGGCCGGGTGGTGTTTCAGATGCTTGACGATTACCCCCAGACTGCGTGCGCGCTCCAGGCAAGGGCGTAAGCGGTCGTCGGTATTCTGGTCCACCACGATGGTTTCAAAATCCCGGAAGGTTTGCGCGGCCAGCGAATCGAAGAGCCGGTGCAGTTCCGCCGTGCGTCCGACGGTGGCGACAATAAGAGAGACGGTCGGCATGATTACCCCCTTGCTCCGGCACGGATGGCCCGTTGGCGCCGGACAAAATAGCGGGCGTAATGCTCCACCAGTTCCAGCGGGTTATGGCTGGCATACCGACGACGTACGCGCATGTCTTCGGCCATGGCGGCCAGCCGGGTGCGGGTTGAACTCGACAGGCTGCCTTCATGCTCGCGAAATGCGGTCAGGGCTTCGTCCAGTTGCACCGGGTCGCTGCGCCGGGCGAGTCTGAGCCAGAGGTCGTAGTCCATGGCGTACTTGAGGCCCGTATCGAAGCCGCCGGCCTGCTGCATCAACTCGCGTCGCACGAAGGTGGCTGGATGCGGCACATAGTTGCCACGCAACAGGCTGGCGTAGCTGAACCGGGGCGAGACGTAATTATCGGGACGCAGTTTGCCGCCGATGAGCGCCATGGTTCTCCCAAACAGCCAGCCGCGACCGCTCGTTTCAAGATGACGCGCGACCCGCGACAGTACGTCCGGTTCCAGATAGTAATCGTCTGAATGCAGATGCGCGATGACATCGCCGGTGGCAATGCGCAGGCCTTCATTCATGGCCCGGCTAACGCCGCCACGCACGTTTTCCAGCAGGCGGTAGGGACGTTTCAGGGCTTGGATTTGTTGCAGCGTACCGTCGGTGGAGCCGCCATCGACGAAGAGGTATTCGATATGCGGGTAGTCCTGTTTCAGTACCGAAGCGATGGAATCCCTGAGATAGCTGGCACTGTTCCAGGTACAGGTAACGATAGAAAAAGTGAGCGCCATGCGGAGACCTTTCAACGGAGGGAACGATGGGGCGGTAAACGATAAATGCGGAGTAATTCCTGTGCGGCACTGTCCGCGCTGCCTAGACCGGGCGGCGCAAATCCGTACTGCGTGCGCGCATCGAATCCGATCAGGTCGGCGACCAATGCGGGCAAGTCGTCGTGCAAACGCAGTTGGTCTGGCTGAGCCGCATAGGCTGCCAGTTCCGGTGTGCCGCCACGGCGTAGCGCAAACGTCGGTTTGCCGAGAAACAGTCCTTCCAGCACGGTGGTGGCGCAGGGTTCCTCCCACACCGATGGCACCACCACCGCATGTGAGGACGCCGCTAGC
>DATLIB010000057.1:0-12509 GCA_035539595.1 Noviherbaspirillum sp. | reverse complement strand
GTGGGCTTGTCGAGCGCGTCGAGGGTTTGCGTTTCGAGCCAGAGTTCGATGTCGACGATTTCCTTGATTTGCACCAGGAACCAGGGGTCGATGTGGGTGAGCTGGTGGACTTCGTCGAGCGTGAAGCCTTGCGCGAAGGCGTCGCCGACGTACCAGATGCGGTCGGGACCGGGTTCGCCGAGCTGTTCTTCGATGGTTTCGCGGTCGGTGGTCTTTTGGTCCATGCCGTCGACGCCGACTTCGAGACCGCGCAGGGCTTTCTGGAACGATTCCTGGAAGGTGCGGCCGATGGCCATGACTTCACCGACCGATTTCATTTGGGTGGTGAGGTGGCTGTCGGCGGCGGGGAATTTTTCGAAGGCGAAGCGCGGGACCTTGGTGACGACGTAGTCGATGCTGGGTTCGAACGAGGCGGGGGTGGCGCCGCCGGTGATGTCGTTGCGCAGTTCGTCGAGGGTGAAGCCGACGGCGAGCTTGGCGGCGACCTTGGCGATGGGGAAGCCGGTGGCTTTGGAGGCGAGAGCCGAGGAGCGCGAGACGCGCGGGTTCATTTCGATGACGATCATGCGCCCGTCTTGCGGGTTGACGGCAAACTGGACGTTGGAGCCGCCGGTGTCGACGCCAATTTCGCGCAGTACCGCCAGCGAGGCGTTGCGCATGATTTGGTATTCCTTGTCGGTCAGGGTTTGCGCCGGGGCAACAGTGATGGAGTCGCCGGTGTGCACGCCCATGGGGTCGAGGTTTTCGATGGAGCAGATGATGATGCAGTTGTCTTTTTTGTCGCGCACGACTTCCATCTCGTATTCTTTCCAGCCGATCAGGGATTCTTCGATCAGCAGTTCGGAGGTGGGCGAGGCTTCCAGGCCGCGCTTGCAGATGGTGTCGAATTCTTCGGGGTTGTAGGCGATGCCGCCGCCGGTGCCGCCCATGGTGAAGGAGGGACGGATGATGACGGGGAAGCCGATTTCCTTTTGCACGGTCCAGGCTTCGTCCATGCTGTGGGCGACGCCGGAGCGGGCCGAGCCGAGGCCGATCTGGGTCATGGCGGCTTTGAATTTGGAGCGGTCTTCGGCTTTGTCGATGGCTTCGGGGGTGGCGCCGATGAGTTCGACGTCGTATTTGGCGAGTACGCCGTGCCGGTGCAGGTCGAGCGCGCAGTTGAGCGCGGTTTGACCACCCATGGTGGGGAGGATGGCGTCCGGGCATTCCTTGGCGATGATGCGCTCGACGGCTTGCCAGGTGATCGGTTCGATGTAGGTGACGTCGGCCATGTCGGGGTCGGTCATGATGGTCGCAGGGTTGCTGTTGACCAGGATGACGTGGTAGCCCTCTTCGCGCAGCGCTTTGCAGGCTTGGGCGCCGGAGTAGTCAAATTCACAGGCTTGGCCGATGATGATGGGGCCGGCGCCGATGATGAGGATGCTTTTGAGGTCGGTACGTTTAGGCATTTTTGCGGGTCTCCATCATGGCCACGAAGCGGTCGAACAGGGGGGCGACGTCGTTGGGGCCGGGCGAGGCTTCGGGGTGTCCCTGGAAGCAGAAGGCGGGTTTGTCGGTGCGGGCGAAGCCTTGCAGCGAGCCGTCGAAGAGCGAGACGTGGGTGACGCGGCAGGTGGGGGGCAGCGTGGCTTGGTCGACGGCGAAACCGTGGTTTTGCGAGGTGATCATGACTTGCCGGGTGTCGAGGTCTTGCACCGGGTGGTTGGCGCCGTGGTGACCGAATTTCATTTTGCGCGTCTTGGCACCCGAGGCGAGCGCCATGATTTGGTGCCCCAGGCAGATGCCGAAGGTGGGAATGCCGCGCTCGATGAGTTCCCGGGTGGCGTTGATGGCGTAGTCGCACGGTTCGGGGTCGCCGGGTCCGTTGGCGAGGAAGATGCCGTCCGGGTTGAGGGCGAGCGCGTCGGCCGCGCTGGCTTGCGCCGGCAGCACGGTGATCTTGCAGCCGCGCTCGGCGAGCATGCGCAGGATGTTGCGCTTGACGCCGTAGTCGTAGGCGACGACGTGGTATTTGGGGGCGGTTTGCTGCCCGTAACCGCGACCGAGTTGCCATTCGGTTTCGGTCCAGTCGTAGGCGTGGGCAGTGGAGACGACCTTGGCCAGGTCCATGCCGGCCAGACCGGGGAATGATTTGGCCAGCGCCAGGGCTTTTTCGGTATTGGCGTCCCCGGCCAGGATGGCGCCGTTTTGCGCTCCCTTTTCTCGCAGAATGCGCGTGAGCCGACGCGTGTCGATGCCGGCGATGCCCACCACGTTGTGCGATTTCAGGTAGTCCGACAGGCTTTGCGTCGAACGAAAATTCGAGGCCAGCCGCGGCAAGTCCTTGATGACCAGCCCCGCCGCATGGATCCGACCCGCTTCCACGTCTTCTTCATTGATCCCCACATTGCCTATGTGCGGATACGTCAGCGTCACTATCTGGCGGCTGTAACTCGGGTCGCTCAGTATCTCCTGGTAACCCGTCATCGCCGTGTTGAACACGACTTCGCCGACGATACTCCCTTGTGAACCGATCGAAATGCCACGGAAAGTCGAACCGTCCTCCAGTGCGAGGATGGCATCCGGTTCCATGCTGGAGAACCAATTGGGTGGGTGTTTCATTCTCTCTCCTTGTCTGCTTCGTTGATTGATAAAAGTGCAGATCCATAAAACGCAGCGAAAACCGGTTCAGAATCCTGCCTCGTCTTGGTTTAAGCCAAGTGACTGCTCACAACACGCACAATTATTGCTTTTTTTGCAATTTTTTTCTCAAAAAAGGGGGCAGATTCGGAACGTATTCCTCATCTGCACCAAATACTCCGGTTTATCGAATTAATAGAGGGGGTAAAAAACGCCAGGAATCATGTGGTCAAGAGGCAAGCGCGGCCATACTCCTCTTCCCTACCCGAAGCGGATTGCTGGCTCTCTTATCGTGTGCAATACCAATTGCAGCACTTGTCCCCGGCACGACTTTCATGGTCGGCGCGACCGTGCTAGCTTGCAGGTCGGCCAGTCTGAACACACTGACAACCTGCACCAGATTCTGCGCCTGATCTTCCAGGGATTGGGCTGCTGCCGCCGCTTCCTCGACGAGTGTCGCGTTTTGCTGCGTCATCTGATCCATTTGATTGACGGCCTGGTTGACTTGTTCGATGCCGGCGGTCTGCTCTTGGCTGGCGGCGGCAATATCGCCCATGATGTCGGTGACACGTTTAACGCTGGCGACAATTTCTTCCATCGTCATGCCGGCCTGATCGACCAGCTTCGCGCCGGTTGCCACTTTTTCGACTGAATCGCCAATCAGCTCTTTGATTTCTTTCGCCGCGCCAGCCGAGCGCTGGGCAAGATTTCTGACTTCTGCCGCCACCACCGCAAATCCGCGCCCCTGTTCACCAGCACGAGCGGCCTCGACTGCCGCGTTCAAAGCCAGGATATTGGTTTGGAAGGCAATGCCATCAATGACGCCGATAATATCGACGATCTTCTTGGCGGAATCGTTGATCGATCCCATTGTCGTCACGACCTCCGAGACCACAGCGCCACCCTTGCTAGCCACATCTGCTGCAGACAGCGCCAGTTGGTTGGCTTGACGCGCATTGTCGCCATTTTGCTTGACCGTGCCCGTCAATTCTTCCATTGAGGAGGCGGTTTCCTCCAGCGAGCTGGCCTGCTGTTCCGTGCGGGACGACAGGTCCAGATTGCCAGACGCAATCTGGCCGGATGCGGTGCCGATCATATCGGTCGCGGAGCGCACATTATGAACAATCTTCGCCAAACTGGCATTCATGTCTTTCAAGGCCTTGAGCAGTTGTCCGATTTCATTCTCTGAGGCCACGTCGATCGTGCCGGTAAGATCGCCTTCCGCCACGCGGCGCGCTATTTCAATAGCGTGGTTCAATGGAACCGTAATGCCGCGAACAAGGAAAACACCCATTGCGGCGGCAAGCAGCGTTCCCATAACGAGTACACCTACCATGATGTAACCCATGTTATCGATATCGGTATCGACCGCCGTACCATTGGCATGGGCACGCTTCTCCAGGAAATCCGTCAGCGTTCCCAGCGTCACGTCCGACGTTCTGTAAGTTGGATTGATCACCCGAATAAGAACCATCTCGGCATCGTCCCACCGGTTTTCCTGTATGGCGGTGATAGCAGCAGTAATGCCGTCGACGCCTAATTTTCCGCTCTTGGCATACCAATCATCTGCCAGCCTTCTTTCTTCCGGCGATTCGATATTGGAAACATATTGATCCCATACCTGATTGATTTCACTGGCGGTGCTGGCAATGATTTTGTAGTGAATCGCTATTTCATGATCATGCAATTTGGACCAATCCATGACGGGGTTGTGCTGCAGTGTTTGCAGAATCTGACTGCGATTAACCTCCATCTTGAATCTGATTTTTTCAACAGCCGCGATTGCCTTGACGTCCTTCAGCGAAATGTCGCGTAGCTGCTCCGCCGTACTACTCACGCTGTATATCCCCAAACTGCCAATGAACACCAATAGCGCGATGAGAAATCCCAACACCGAAATAATGAGCGTCTTGATTTTAATATTTTTAAACATGCGGTAACTCCTCTGTTGATCCATACCTGCACTGGCTAGCCGACGATGGCTAATTCATGTGAGTGATGCACTAACTTGTCCTGCCCTGATATGACTGGTACGAACGAAACGCAAGCTTGGTATTGAGTGGAGTGCTGCATCGAATACCGATTCTTGATATCGCGATGAAGCAGCAAGTTAATAAGAGACTTCGGAGATAGACATCAGGCATCTCACCGTAATCCGCATCGATGTCTGGTGCGTGCTCTTTAACACAGCGCTTGCTCGACTATCCGAAGAGTTTTCTTTGCCAATGTCGCCACCATGGAGCGCGTTGCAACGGCAATCTATTCCGCCAGGCTCAGAACGTCACACTCAGAAAAAGACAATTTTTTTCTAGCCTTGCGGAATTAAAGTCGAGTCAATTTTTCAGTATGACCCACTTAAAACATAGCTGTCAGTTTTGACAGCTTGTGCAGCAAGAGACGCTCAAGAAAAACGCCGCCTCGACATGCGCAATGACAGTGTCAGGGGAAGTCGGATTGTCAGCATAACTCTGTATGCGATGAAAGAAAGGGAAGATCAGGCGAGCATGCCTAAGGCCGCCGCTTTTACGGCAGCCTGGGTTTTATTGGAAGCGCCAAGCTTCAAAACCACATTATTGATATGGAAGTTGATCGTGCGCTCCGAGACAGCAAGAATCTGAGAGATCTCGTACGCAGTCTTGCCCTCTGCCGTCCAGCGCAACACTTCCTTTTCGCGCGCTGTCATGACGATCTGCGTTTCAGGAGCCAATTTTGGAATCAGCAGCCGTGTCATGGCCACATGCGCATATTGCGCAAGCCAAACCATTTTGGCCTGGTTCTCGTATAGTTCGCTTGCGCTTAGCTGCTCCACGCTGCGTGCCAGGGTCAGCAATCCGACGCTACCGCTCGCGTCGCGAGAGGCTTGCGCCCAGCCAAAGCACAAACCGTATTTACGCGCCTCTTCCCACATATCCCGGGCAGGCTCGAACAGGCTATTCGACCACACGATCGGCAGCGACGATTTGAACGCATGCTGCACCGTGGGATCGATCTGCAGATAACCGCGGGTGTTGTAGCACTCCTGCCATTGGGGTGCGTAATTATTGAACATCGCCACGCTCGGCCTCGAGATCGGAACAGGCATCTGGATACCATATGCGCAGTACTCGAATCCCATCGCCTTAGCTATGCCGGCCACCTGTTTAAACAAATCGTTTTCCGATTCGATGCTTAACAGTGCGTTTAAACGGTCTTCTTGCCACGCTTCCATCGCTCATTTCTCCCTTGAGCCTACCTCCGTGCATAAATCATAACTGCGAACGGTGCAGAGCGGATACAAGACTTTGTCGAGCCGTTTGGCTGCATACAAAACATATTCTCCAGCATAGCCGAGAGCGTCCGGTTTATGGAACCAGAAAATACCAAGTATCAAAAAACAGACAGAGAAACAGGAACCGCTACGCACGAGATGCGAGGGAATCACACACATCATTGGAAAGCCAAGATACTTGGCCAGCGCGGCGTATGCCAGATTCCTCATGGCGTCGCAGGGCTTTATCGGAGTTCGGTCATGAACGGAGAGCAGACCCAATCACGAGGAGATCAAGCCGGGAAGGAAAAAACTGGAGATACCCTTGTCGTTGCATCGCAACGGTCGATCATGTCGCCATGCTCCAGGTCATGATGCTAATGAGCGAACGTATACGGTGCGGTCTCCATCCCAGGTCTGCAATGCAGACCGCACTTTCGGCGAGCATTCCGCCTATTGGCTAGAGCATGCTTCCAGCAATATGTGAGCCAGGTTGGCGTCTTACCGCCGGCACCGTTAATTGGTCCTTGGCTGCAGGCGATATCACGGAATGGCGTTGATCATGCATTGCTGCAGCCGCAATACCCAAGGCAGTCATGGTTTGTTCGTCGATTTCGATCCAGCAGGCGAAAATCGGTTTGCCGTCGGCCAGCATCGGCGGCCCGGCCCGGTGAGCATGAACGCCCATCCGGTATAGCAAGCGTTCAATCCCGAGTGGTGACACCGTAATCAAGCGTTTCGCCCCTTGTTCGGCGGCGCTTTTCACTGCGGCGGCGAGCAGGCAGCGGGTATTGCGTGCCGCGTCGATGGAGGAATTCGGGTCAGTGGTGGCAGCAGCAAAACGCGAAAGCTCCCAGACCTCATGCGTGTTCGGAACGGGCGCACCAGCCAGCAAATGCGGAAAGACTTCACTCAACAGATAAGGCTCTGTGGTCGGCAGGAGGCGGGCACATCCGCAGATTGCGCCATTTGGCTCGCGTGCGACGACATACAACGTGTCCCGATGGTCGAACTGGTCACGCTCCATACCGTTTTCGACCGGCAAAGGCCAACCTAATCGTTCAATGAATATTTTGTGCCGGTATTCGGCAAGCGCTGTTTCCAGCTCTGGAGAAAACGTACTGAATTTACCAAAAATCGTCTGCATGGTTGGTCAAACGTTGTGTTGTTCGACGCCATTACATCGTTCAGAAGTAGGTTTGGTAACTGTTAAAGTTAACAGGCAATAGGCTCACGCAGCGCCATGCTGACGGTGTCCTGCCATTCAAACACGCTCAGCCATGTACCGAACAGGCTGGATGTTTTTCTAGGCCCGAGATCGTAGCCGAGCGCATCGATCAGCATGACATTGCCACGTACGCCGTCGGGCGCAAGCAGCATGCGATTGGACTGACTATGAATGAACCACCCCCAGCCGAGCGAAATAGCTGGGTCGTTATCGCTTTTCCACTCAGAGAAACCTGCCGCACTGGCTGGAATCGTTTGGGCCTTGAGCTCTTGAAGAAAATCGGCATCGCTCTCTGAAAACAAGTGAACGAATGACAGCGCAGACAGCCTTCCTAAGGGCAATCGAATATAACCATCTGGCGACATCGACGGCGATCCGGGCTCAACCGATTGAAGAGATGGATAGGTTTTCACGTCAAAGGAAAATAAGCAATCAAAAAT
Source organism: Noviherbaspirillum sp. (assembly GCA_035539595.1). Lineage (GTDB taxonomy): Bacteria > Pseudomonadota > Gammaproteobacteria > Burkholderiales > Burkholderiaceae_D > Noviherbaspirillum. The sequence continues at coordinate 4,975 of DATLIB010000057.1, read as the reverse complement.
CTTGGCGACATCAACGCAACATCAAACTCAGTTGCCACGAACAGATTTTATTCAAGTCGAGGCCATCTGACGACTGTCAGATTTGACAAAAAATGTAACATGATCCGCAACTGTTACAAGATGCGCATGGTGGTGGCCGAAGCGCCGGACGAACCGGGCTGAATTGCTTATTCGTTTGTCTACTCGTCGTTTCTGATCCGCAAAAAACTGGCGAACCGGGGCAAGCCATTGGGTGTGCGTTCACGATAGCGATAAGTCACCACGCTGCCAATGGGCGGTGGAGACCGGCGTTGTGCATCGGTTAAACCCGCGCCTAGGCGAAAACGCTGTCCATTGGAAGTTTCCACCAGCAAGGCGCCGCATAAGCCTTGATACTTTCCCTTGCCGGGCAGATGTGCAATGACGATGGCTTCCGCGTCATGCTGGGGTTTGAGCTTGAGCAGGGCCCCGGTGCGGCCGGTTTGCCAGAGGGCGTCGGCACGATGCAGCATTAAGCCCTCCCCACCGTCACGCACGACCTGATCCAGCTTGGCTTTTAATGCCTGTCGATCGGCGATGCGGAATTGTTTTACCAGCCTTAACCACGGTACGTTGGTGCGCGCAATACTGGCATCCAAGGCATCAAGGCGTTGACTGAATGTGCCGGCAGCTCCTGGCCATTCGAAAATTTGATAACGGATCATCCGCCATTCGGCATCGAGCGGCACTTGTCGGCGCACTGCTGCCGATATACGGTCAAACTGCCGGCGTCCCATCCACAATTCGCCATCCAGGGGATGAGCGGGGAAATCTGCGGTAAACCAAGCCGGGGCATGGATCGTTCTACCGCTACGGAAACGCAGCGTTTCACCATCCCACAATGCCCGCACACCGTCGAGCTTTTCGCTGACCCAGTAGGCTCCTGGGTCGACAGTCGTGCTGAAATCCTGCGCGAGCAGCACTGCTGCGGGTGCCTCTCCGGCATCGTTAGTACTGCCCGCGACGGCCAAGGGCAAGAAACCGAAGGTACTTGCGACCAATAGCAGGGCGAACAAGCACCGTATCTGTATGTAGACTCTCGATTCCATGGCCCTAGCCAGCCGTTATTTGCCACTTATTATTTGTAAATTCCACAGCCGACAATCAAATCATCGACTTTCTCGACATAGGTCGATTTCGTTTGTATCGCCGAATTGCTTGGGTTAATCCACTTGTAATCCACCCACCCACTTCCCTTGCTCTTGACGAGCTCAATATAACTCTTAACAAAAAACTTGCCATCAGCATCTTTTAACGAAATCAGGTCTTTACCAACAAGCTTGGGATTAGTCCCATGCGCCTGCATTTTTCCACTCATGTCGGTGACGAAAATGTACAGGTCATCATTTTTGAATTCCTTGGAATTGCTGAAGTCGGCAAACGCCTTATCCTTACCCTGCGCCTTCAAATGCGCGACCGCTTTTTTAACCATTGCCGTCGCTTCGTCTGCAGTACCGGCAGCAAGCGCCGTCACGTTGGCGAACAGGGTGATACTGCAAAAGGCAAATACTTTGAGCATTTTCTTCATCTTCATCTAAGTCTCCCTTGATTATTGGATGTGCATTGCCTATACATCGATCGGCACAGCCTTTTCATCGCCGACAGTACTACCGACGTAACAGGCAATTTAATCTTACGTCTTGTAGCTGGGGGAAAGAGAGAAATTTATTTTATCTGTAGAAAATTTACCCACACATCCGTTGTTGTAATGCGAATTCAAACAAGTTAGACGATGAAATCTGCCCCCTCATCAATACGTACCTACCTTTGAAAAAATGACATATTGTCATTAGAAATTTGCAACGATGCTTGACACGGCTGCGTCCCTTGCTTTAGATTCGAGCCATGTTCGCATTGCAGACCATCCGCATTTCCTCCCTACCGGCTCATCTAGAGCTAGGTCTGCTACTGCGCGTTCCGCGCGCATAACACTTCCCCCTTCCCTGCCGGCTGTTTGCGGTCCTGTCCCAAGACAGGGCGGCGATGATCATTTGCAAAGCGATTCAACAACATGAAAACTTCTCCCTCCACTACCGCCTTTTCAGCGCTGCGACTACCGCCCGGTTGCCAGGCCACGCGCAGGTGGCAGCCTGGCAGCCTCGGACGTGCCACGTTTTGCACCATTCATTAACAATCCTGGAGTCAATCATGTTGAAAAACCCCGCAACCAAATACCGTCCTTTTACCCCAATCAAACTCGCAGACCGCACTTGGCCGGACCATGTCATTGCCAAACCGCCGATATGGATGTCGACCGATCTGCGCGACGGCAACCAAGCCTTGTTCGAACCGATGGATGGCGAGCGCAAGATGCGCATGTTCCGTGCATTGGTCAACATCGGTTTCAAGGAAATTGAAGTAGCGTTTCCCTCTGCATCCGATACCGATTTTGCTTTCGTGCGCTCCCTGATCGAAAATCAGGAGATTCCGTCCGATGTGACGATTGAGGTATTGACACAAGCACGCGACCATCTGATCGAGCGCACCATGGAATCGCTGCGCGGAGCGCGTCGTGCAATCGTCCACCTGTACAACGCGACCTCGCCTAACTTCCGCCAAACCGTGTTCGGGCTCGACAAGGCGGGCGTGAAGGAAATCGCCACCAGCAGTGCGGCGCTGATCAAGCGCCTGGCGGAACAACAACCGGATACCGAGTGGATATTCCAGTACAGCCCGGAAACCTTCAGCGGTACCGAACTGGAATTTGCCAAAGAAGTCTGCGACGCCGTCGTGGAGGTGTGGAATGCCACGCCGCAGCACAAGGTCATCATCAACCTGCCGGCCACGGTCGAACTCGCCACGCCGAATATCTATGCCGACCAGGTGGAGTGGATGCACCGCAACCTGGCACGTCGCGATGCCATCATTCTCAGTGTTCACCCCCACAATGACCGCGGCACGGCAGTAGCTGCAGCGGAGCTGGCGGTCATGGCAGGGGCCGACCGCGTGGAAGGTTGCCTGTTCGGTAACGGTGAACGCACCGGTAACGTCGATCTCGTGACGCTGGCGCTCAATTTATATACGCAAGGTGTACATCCCGGCCTGGACTTTTCCAATATCAACGACGTCGCGCGCACAGTAGAGCATTGCACACAGCTGCCGATCCATCCGCGCCATCCCTATGTCGGCGACCTGGTGTTTACTGCCTTCTCCGGATCGCATCAGGATGCGATCAAGAAGGGCTTCGCGGCACAGGCCGCTGACGCTCAATGGGAAGTTCCCTATCTGCCGCTCGACCCGGCCGATGTCGGCCGCACTTACGACTCCATCATTCGCGTCAACAGCCAGTCTGGTAAAGGCGGCATTGCTTATCTGCTGGAAGCGGAATACGGTCTCGTGATGCCGCGTCGCCTACAGGTCGAATTCAGCACCACGGTGCAAAAACTTGCCGACATGACGGGACAGGAGGTCACCGCCAAGGATATCTGGACCTTGTTCCGCGAAGAGTATCTTGAGAATAGCGAACCGCTGCAGTATGTCGGCCACCATTTATTCGAACATGGCGCCCAGCAGGGGATGGAACTCACGGTCACCTTATTCAACCGCGAGTTCACCCTGCGCGGCGAAGGCAACGGCCCGATCGATGCACTGCTTCATGCGCTGCGCGCGCAGGCCAAGCTGCACAGCTACGAAGAGCGGGCAATGGGTCAAGGCGCGGATGCGAGTGCGGTGGCGTATGCAGAAATCGTCGCCGACAGTGTGCCAGGCACGAGCTTCGGTGTTGGCATCCACCAGAATATAGTGACCGCGCCGGTGCTGGCGGTCATCAACGGCTTGAACCGGGCTTACGGCAAGTTGGCAGAGAGCGACAGAGCGGCGTTTTTCCAGTTCGAGGTAGCCGCCTCATCCGAGTAAGAGGAGATACTGTAGACGGGGCCGAAACAGGTTTCCGGCCCCGTTTTGCAAGGTAAGCATCTGTGCCCAAGCTCGGATTGAGTGTTGTTAAGCGGACGCTGCGACCGCAGTCGTTGAGAGCACGTGCCCCGCCATGCCTTCGGCGATTTCACGCTCTCCCATCACCGTATGGGTGGCGCCATGTTTCTCAAGATGCACCGCCTCATTGTTTGAATGCGCGCGCGCTACCACTTCGATACCGGGATTGAGAGTGCGGGCGTGCTCAATCACCTGCCCGGCTTCCAACGCATCCGGGATGGCAATCAACAACCAGCGCGCCGTATCAATATGTGCCGCTTCCATCATCCCGGGTGCCGCCGCATTGCCATACAGTGCGGGAATACCATCGGCACGTAGCGCTTTGACAACATCGAGTTGATTCTCGATAACCACAAAAGGCCGTTGCTGCTGCATCAACTCCGCAGCGACCAGATAACCGATTCGGCCGAAGCCAACCAGCACGGTATGCGATTGCAACTGCGGCCAGGCCGCGACTTGCTCTTCCGAAGCGACATCCTTTCCCTTACCTTCACGCACCCCCAGCCACGGTTTCAGTCGATCCAGTCCGATGAACACCAGCGGATTGATCAGAATCGAAAGAATCGCACCTCCCAGGATCAGGTCGCGTCCGGTGTCGGATAGCAGGTCAAGCGAAGTGCCGAGCGTGGCGAGGATGAACGAAAACTCGCCAATCTGAGCCAGGCTGGCCGAGATGGTCAACGCCGTGCTGAGCGGGTGACGGAAAGCCAGCACAATGCAGAACGCGGCAATCGACTTGCCGACCACGATGATCAGTACAGTCGCCAACACCAGGAGCGGCTCGCGCACCAAAATACCCGGGTCGAACAACATGCCGACCGATACGAAAAACAACACGGAGAAAGCGTCGCGCAAGGGCAAAGACTCTTCGGCCGCCCGGTGGCTCAAATCCGATTCGTTGAGAATCATGCCAGCGAAAAAAGCGCCTAGCGCAAAGGACACCCCGAACCCATAGGCGGCTCCCAAGGCAACGCCGAGGGCAATCGCCAGCACGGCAAGGCGAAACAATTCACGCGACCCAGTG
>DATLIB010000056.1:0-13464 GCA_035539595.1 Noviherbaspirillum sp. | reverse complement strand
ACGCAGCAGTGCGCCAGCAGCGAGCAGCGAGCAGCAAAAATGTTCATGTTATTCTTGCTCGGCGACTTAGCAATACCTGCGCTGAACGCATTTCCCGTTTGTCGGCCGTGCCGGACAAACGCCCTCCCCTCCCTTATCTATCTCAAGGCCGCTGACACGATCTGGCAATAAGACCAAACGGGTCCGCCAGCGGCATCGTCTGTTTTCCCCATCAAGGCCCTAAAAAGCCTTGCAATCACGCGACAAATCGCAAATAATCTAAATGAGAATTGTTCGTATTTACAAAGGAACACGAAATGTCCCGATTCCCGCAGCAGGTGACGGAAGTTTGCGAAGGCCGTGTGGGCAGTGACACGAGTAATGCGCAGCGCAATGTGATACGCATTAAAAGCGAGGATCTGCTTCAACAGCACCGTGAAGTGGAGATCGACCACCAAGGCAGAATTTATCGGCTGCGGCTGACGCAACTCAACAAGTTGATTTTGACCGCCTAAAGCACGAGCAGAGTTCGAAATGATCGAACAGCTTTTGCCGTTGCAGGAAAATTTAGAGGCACATGTAGCCAGCCCTCCGGTATTAACGATTGCACGGTAGCCAGCGAACGACAGCGAGAAAGGAATGTGAGATGGCAACCGAATCAATGCAGTCTGTGTTTTCCGACCCTGTAAATGCATCCATAAAGCCGGAATTGCTGGTATGTGCAGTGTTGCACCTGATGTCGCACTACACCGTTCACAGTCATGAAACAACTCCCTGCACGCGACTGGCAGCGGTGATTCAGCGTCATTTGAAAGCACTTGCGGACCTACCGGATTTGACACCGGTATTACGTGCCACCTGTTTGCAATTATCGGAACAGTGGGAGTCGGCCGTGGAACGAGCGATGCGGTCTCAGGAGAAACCGAATCCGTTCCTCCGCCTCATCGCAGGCCCTCGCTCTGCCTGACGTTTGCAGCGGAACGTCAGAATTTTTTATATGAAGCCCAGCAAGGAATGACATGATCGTCTGTATTTGCCATAACGTTTCCGAACGCAAGATACGCCAAGCGGTTGAGGGGGGATTGACCACCATGCCTGCGTTACGAGAAAAACTTGGCGTCGGTAGCTGCTGCGGCAAATGTAATTCCTGCGCAAAGACGGTACTGCGTGCATGCCTTGAAGAAGGCGTGCGCGAAGCGCAACCGATCATATTTCAAGCGGCAATGGCTGCCTGAAACATTTGCCGTTTCTTGCAATCCCCACCCATAAACTTCAAGCGATAGGCCCTGCGTAGAAGCAACGGCAGGGACTAAAATTGCTCGCTCAGGAATGATATTCCTGCATTGGATGCAACTCTCTTCTGAGCAGCATCCAATGCAGTCCGAAACAAGAATGATTCGCGCTAACGAAATGCAGCGAGGCGATAAAAAAAGCAAGTCCATGCGCTATCATGAGCCCTCTCATATCCCACACTACCGCAGAGGCATTCATGAAGGGCGACCCCAACATCATTCGGCTGCTGAATGCGCAGCTCACCAACGAACTCAGCGCGATCAACCAGTATTTCCTGCATGCCAGGATGTACCAACACTGGGGCTTTGAAAAACTCGGCAAGACAGAATACGAAGAATCGATTGGCGAGATGAAACATGCGGATAAGCTGATCAATCGCATCCTGATGCTTGACGGCTTGCCCAACCTGCAAGCATTGCACAAGCTGATGATCGGCGAATCGACGCCGGAAATGCTGGAATGCGACCTGAAGTTGGAGCTAATGTCGCAGCAAACGGTCAAGGATGGCATTGCTGCATGCGAAGCGTCAAAAGACTATGTGTCACGCGCACTGTTTCAGGAAATTCTCGACGATACCGAAGAACACATCGAATGGCTGGAAACGCAGCGCGAACTGATCAATAAAATCGGCCTGCAAAACTATCTGCAGTCTCAGATAGAAGCATAAGCCGCATAAACTCGCACGCAAAAAAAGGCTGTCAGGCGGATTACCTGACAGCCTTTTGACATAGGAAAACCGGCTTTTATTCCGGCATCGTATCCTTGAAGGAAGGACGCTCGGACAATTTATCGAACAGCTTCGCAAGATTTGGATAGCTGTCACGCCAATCGATTTCCGGGAACCTGAACGACAACCAGCCGAGGGTACAGCCAACCGCCACATCCGCCAGCGTGTAATAGTTACCGCTGCAAAATGCGGTGTCTTTCAAGCCCGCCGACATTGCCTTCAGGCCGGCGTCCACCTTATCCAACTGGCGCTTGATCCACTCCGGACTCTGCTGCGCTGGAGGGCGTTGCGTGCGCTCAATACGCACCAGCACGCCGGCATCCAGCACACCGTCAGCCAGCGCTTCCCAGCACTTGACTTCGGCGCGCTCGCGACCATTCGGTGGAATCAACTTGCCGACCGGGCTTAACGTATCAAGATACTCGACAATCACGCGCGAATCGAACATCGCACCGCCATCTTCCATGACAAGGCAAGGCACTTTACCAAGCGGATTGGATTGCTGGATACGAGTTTCAGGGGCCCAAACGTCTTCCAGAACCAGCTCATAGTCGAGCTTCTTTTCCGCCATTGCAATACGGACTTTGCGGACGTAAGGACTGGAGAGAGAACCGATAAGTTTCATAGACACATATGGTAAGAAGTGGCGTCGATTATAGCATTGAGGAAGCGCACGATATTTGTCACGGCTGCGCCAGCTATCCCCTGAAGCGGTATTTGGGAATGGCCGCCAATGGTAAAATGCCGCATCCCGCCGGGTAAGGGACTCTCGATCCAAAGACAGGCTCTTAATGTATTAACGCACTACGGCGCGCCTTTTTTTACTTCACCGCTTCCATACCATGTCGCTTTCCGCACTCTCCGCTCTATCTCCTTTGGATGGCCGCTACGCTGCCAAGACCGACAAACTGCGTCCGATTCTCTCCGAAGCCGGTTTCATGCATCATCGAGTAAAGGTGGAGATCGCGTGGCTGCAGGCTTTGTCCAATGCAGGCCTCCCGGAAATCAAGCCATTCTCCACTGCGGCCAATGCGTTGCTCGACAAACTGGCTAACGAATTCAGCGAAGCGGACGCAGAGCGCATCAAGGCGATTGAAGCCGTCACCAACCATGACGTGAAAGCCGTGGAATACTGGCTCAAAGAACAAGTAAAAGACGTGCCGGAACTGGTGGCGGCTTCCGAATTCATCCACTTTGCCTGCACCTCGGAAGACATCAACAATACCTCGCACGGCATGATGCTGAAGGCCGCACGGAACGATGTTCTGCTGCCTTCGCTGCAGGCAGTCGTCGCGAAACTGGTCGACATCGCACACGAAAACGCCGATCTGCCGATGCTGTCACGCACCCATGGTCAGCCTGCCAGCCCAACGACGCTGGGCAAGGAAATCGCCAACGTAGTCGCCCGTCTGCAGCGTGCGCAGCAACGCATCGCCAACGTGGAAATCCTTGGAAAAATGAATGGTGCTGTCGGTAATTACAATGCCCATTTGGCTGCCTATCCGGATTTCGACTGGCCTTCCTTTTCAAGGAATGTCATCGAGCAGCGCCTTGGCCTTGCATTCAATCCGTACACCATCCAAATCGAACCGCACGACTATATGGCTGAACTGTTCGATGCCATCGCGCGTGCCAACACCATTCTGCTCGACCTGAACCGCGACATCTGGGGTTATATTTCGCAGGGCTACTTCAAGCAGCGCACCAAGGCGGGAGAAATCGGTTCTTCGACCATGCCGCACAAGGTCAACCCGATCGATTTCGAGAACTCCGAAGGCAATCTCGGACTCGCCAATGCAGTGTTGAAGCATCTGTCCGAAAAACTGCCGGTTTCCCGCTGGCAGCGCGACCTGACCGACTCCACCGTCTTGCGCAACATCGGCGTTGCCTTCGGTTACACGATACTTGCTTACGACAGCTGCCTGCGCGGTTTGAACAAGCTGGAAGTCAATCCGACCCGTCTCGCAGAAGATCTTGACGCCACATGGGAAGTACTGGCCGAGCCGGTGCAGACCGTGATGCGCCGCTACGGCATTGAAAACCCTTATGAACAGTTGAAGGAACTGACTCGTGGCAAGGGCATTTCAAAAGAAGCCCTGCGCGAGTTCATCAACGGCCTGGCGATCCCGCAACAGGCCAAGGACCAGCTGCTGGCGATGACACCGGCAAATTACATCGGCAAGGCTGCCGAACTGGCACGCCAGATTTAATCTGGCGATCCCTCAAGAAAAAAGCCGGCATCGCGCCGGCTTTTTTTGACTCCGCTGTCAAACGACAGCGCCATCCGTTTCATCCTTTTCCTTGACCGGCTTGATCAAGTCTTCGCGCTTGACCCCCAACCACATGGCGACCGCAGCGGCAACGAATACTGACGAGTAAATGCCAAACAGAATACCGATTGTCAGGGCAATCGAAAAATAGTGCAGCGTCGGACCACCGAACAAGAGCATCGCCAGCACCATGGCCTGGGTCGAACCGTGGGTGATGATGGTACGCGAGATGGTGCTGGTGATCGCGTGGTTCATGACATCCGCGGTGGTCATCTTGCCGTAGCGACGGTCGCGGAAGGTCTCGCGTACACGGTCGAAGATCACCACCGATTCGTTGACCGAATACCCAAGGATAGCGAGAACTGCCGCCAGCACCGTCAGCGAAAATTCCCACTCGAAGAAGGCGAAAAAGCCGAGGATGATGATGACATCATGCAGGTTGGCAATAATCGCCGCCACCGCAAACTTCATCTCAAAGCGAATGGCGAGATAAATGATGATGCCGATCACCACCATTCCCAATGCCATCAAGCCATCATGGGCCAGCTCCTCACCGACGGCCGGTCCCACGAATTCCACACGTCGCAATTGAACGGCATCATCCTGCGCCTTCAGGCCGGACATGACCTTTTCGCTGACCTGGGCAGTATTGGCGTCCTTTTGCACCGGCAAGCGGATGATCACGTCTTGAGCGGTACCGAAGCTCTGGACCTGAGTATCGGTATAACCGAGGCCAGCGATCGTCTTGCGCATTTCCTCCAGGTTCGCCGGTCTGGAATAAGACACTTCCATGATGGTACCGCCGGTGAATTCAATCGACAGATGCAAGCCTTTGGAGACCAGGAAAAACACTGCCGCGACAAACGTCAGCGCCGAGATCAGGTTGAATACCTTCGCATGGCGCATGAACGGAATATCTTTTTTAATGCGGAAAAACTCCATCACTTCCCTTTCGTTTGAATGGTTTCAAGGCGATGCCACATGGTGCATTGCCTTTGCGCATTCGAGTCAATACTGCACTACCGGCGCCCCGCGCCAAGCGCAGGGCGGCATGTTCAGGCGGTCGGTTTCCAGACTTGCCCGATCGAGATACTGGTGAGCTTCTTCTTGCGGCCATACCAGAGATTAGCCACTCCGCGCGCCACGAAAACCGAGGAGAAAATCGACGTCAGAATACCGAGGCAATGCACCACCGCAAAGCCGCGGATCGGGCCGGAGCCGAAAATCAGCAGGGCCAAACCGGCGATCATGGTTGTCACGTTGGAGTCGAGAATGGTCGCCCATGCACGGTCGAAGCCGATCGCAATGGCGGTCTGCGGTGAATTACCGGCTCGCAGCTCTTCCCGAATGCGCTCGTTGATCAGCACGTTGGCATCGATTGCCATCCCCAAGGTGAACGCAATCGCGGCGATACCGGGCAAGGTCAAGGTCGCCTGCAGCACGGACAACAACGCGATCAGCAGCATCAAGTTGACCGCCAGCGCAAACACGCTGAAGAAACCGAACAGATGGTAGTACAGCATCATGAATACCGCGATGGCAGCAAAGCCGTACAGCGTCGATTTAAATCCTTTTTCGATGTTCTCTGCACCGAGTTGCGGGCCGATGGTGCGCTCTTCGATGATTTCCATCGGCGCGGCCAGCGAACCGGCACGCAACAGCAAGGCGAGGTCGTTGGCCGCTTCGGCCGAACCCATGCCGGTGATCTGGAAACGGGAACCCAACTCGTCCTGGATGGTTGCCACAGTCAGCACTTCGCCCTTGTTCTTTTCAAACAGGACAATGGCCATCAATTTACCGATCTTGTTGCGCGTGGCTTCGCGCATGCGGCGGCCGCCGTCACCGTTGAGATCGATGCTGACCGAGGGTTGCTGATTCTGGTCGAAGCTGGCGCCTGCATTGGAGATATAGTCGCCGGTAATGACCGGATCCTTGTACAGAACTACCGGCGCACCTTTGCCGACGCGGAATAGTTCGGAACCGAATGGCACGGCGGCACTTTCTTCAGTGCCGCGCATGACGGATTCGTCCACCATTCGGACTTCCAGCGTCGCCGTACGGCCGATGATGTCTTTCGCACGGGAGACGTCCTGTACCCCCGGCAGTTCGACCACAATGCGGTCGGCGCCTTGGCGCTGAATCAAGGGTTCAGCAACGCCGAGCTCATTCACCCGCTTGGACAGGGTGGAAATATTCTGCTTCACGCTGTCGTCCTGCGCCTGCTTCAGCGCTTCCGGTCGCAGGCTAACCAGCAGTTTGAGGTTGTCTGCATCGCCGGCATCGGTCAGCACGACTTCTAGCAGTTGTGACGTCAGCACCTCTCTGGCCTTGACACGGGTTTCCGGCTCGCGGAATGCGATCTCGACGACATCGCCGTTACGGGTAAGGCCCGCATGCCTTACATTTTTTTCGCGCAACAAGCTGCGTGCACTTGCGTGCAAGCCTTGCACGCGTTTATTCATGACGGCCTTGGTATCGACCTGCATCAGGAAGTGCACGCCACCACGCAAATCGAGACCCAGGTACATCGGCGCCGCGCGCAGACTTTGCAACCATGCCGGCGTATTCGGCAACAGGTTGAATGCCACGAGGTAGGTCGGATCGGACGGGTCGGCGTTCAGCTCTTTTTCAAGTATTGCCTTGGCCTTGAACTGGGTGTCGGTATCGGGAAAACGGGCGCGTACCGAACCGCTATTGCCTGCCGCATCGAATACCACTCCTTCGTGCCGGATGCCGTTCTTTTGCAGCGCCTGTTCCACGGCGGCCAATGCGGAAGCATCCACCTTGACGGTGGCCTTGCCGCTGCTCACTTGTACTGCGGGCGATTCGCCAAAAAAATTCGGCACCATGTACAGCACACCGAATAGCAGGGCGAAAACAATCAGTATGTATATCCAGAGGGGGTAGCGATTCATAGTGGTCCGGCGTTCAAGATAGGGCTACGTGAAGACGGGTGCCGATAGCAGACACCCGGTGAGACGCCCGCTTACAGCGACTTGATGGTGCCTTTTGGCAACAAGGTGGAGATAGCAGCTTTTTGCACGATGACTTCCGTGCCGTTTGCTATTTCCAGCGTGATATACGCCTCGGTTACCTTGGTAATCTTGCCGAGAATACCGCCGGCGGTAACCACTTCATCCCCTTTGGACAAGGCTTCCATCATGGACTTCTGTTCCTTCTGACGCTTCATTTGCGGACGAATCATCAGGAAGTACAACACGATGAACATCAGGATGATGGGCAGGAAACTCAGCATGCTGCTTTGAGCGCCGCCTGCTGCGGCTTGCGCATATGCGTTGGAAATGAACACGTTGCTCTCCAGGTTATTGAACTTGTTTCTTGAGTTCGTGAGTTGATTAGCCCGGCATTTTAGCATTCACCGGAACGTTTCTTGGGATGCGGCCCCGCTCGGAAACAGGCTCGCCGCCCTCAAATGCCGCGCGCCCGGTCGGCGTGAAACTGGATGACGAAAGACTGGAAACGGTCGGCATCGATTGCAGCACGCATCTCGCGCATGAGCTGCAGGTAATAGTGCAGATTGTGGATCGTGTTCAGCCGTGCCCCGAGAATTTCGCCGGCACGATGCAAGTGATACAGATAGGCGCGAGAAAAATTGCGGCAGGCATAACATTCGCAGCTTTCGTCGAGCGGCTTTTCATCATCCTTGTAGCGTGCATTCTTGATCTTGATATCCCCGAAGCGCGTGAAGATCCAGCCGTTGCGGGCATTGCGCGTCGGCATCACGCAGTCGAACATATCGATACCATTGGATACGCCGGCCACCAGGTCTTCGGGTGTACCGACGCCCATCAGATAGTGCGGCTTGTCGGCCGGCAAACGGGGACCGACATATTCCAGCACGCGCATCATGTCTTCTTTCGGTTCGCCCACCGACAAACCGCCGATGGCGACCCCTTCGAAACCAACCTCTTGCAAGCCGGCCAAAGATTCTTCGCGCAGGTGTTCGAACATGCCGCCTTGCACGATACCAAACAGCGCGTTCGGATTTCCCTCCTTGTCGAATTCGTCACGCGAACGTTTGGCCCAGCGCAAGGACATGCGCATCGACTTCGCTGCCTCCTGCTCGGTCGCAGGGCGGCCATCGATTTCATACGGCGTACATTCGTCGAATTGCATCACGATGTCGGAATTAAGAACGCGCTGAATCTGCATCGAGATTTCCGGTGACAGGAACAGCTTGTCGCCATTGATGGGCGAAGCGAAGTGGACGCCTTCTTCCGTGATCTTGCGCATGGCGCCCAGCGAAAACACCTGGAAACCGCCAGAATCGGTTAGCACCGGCTTGCTCCAGCCGATGAACCGATGCAAACCGTCAAACTTGGAAATCACGTCGAGGCCGGGACGCAGCCAGAGGTGGAAGGTGTTGCCGAGAATAATCTGTGCATCGATATCATGCAGGTCGAGCGGCGACATCGCCTTGACCGAACCGTAGGTGCCGACCGGCATGAAGATCGGTGTTTCGACCACACCGTGATTGAGCGTCAGACGACCGCGACGGGCTTTGCCGTCGGTTTTGATGAGTTTGAAATTTAGCATGAGGGGTTTCTGGTCAATAGCATGGCATCGCCGTAGCTGAAAAAACGGTAGCGTTGTTCAATCGCATGGGCATATGCCGCACGGATTTGCCGGTAACCGGCAAAGGCCGACACCAGCATCAGGAGGGTCGATTTCGGCAAATGGAAATTGGTCACCATGCGATCGACTGTCTTGAAGGTGTAGCCCGGGGTAATGAACAGCGCGGTATCGGCGCTCCCCGCCTGCAACACTCCCGATTGCGATGCCGACTCCAACGCGCGCATGCTGGTGGTGCCCACCGCCACCACGTTGCGGCCGGCGGCCTTGGCGGCATGCACCGCATCGACGGTTTCCTGTGGGACCGTATACCACTCGCGATGCATCTTGTGTTCGGCGAGGTTTTCGGTGCGCACCGGTTGAAAAGTGCCCGCGCCAACATGCAGCGTCACAAAGGCGAATCCGATCCCCTTGTCGTGCAATCTGTCCAACAACGGCTGGTCGAAATGCAAACCCGCAGTCGGTGCGGCCACCGCACCGGGCTCCTTTGCATACACGGTTTGATATCGCTTTTCATCGAAGGCATCCGCCGCATGTTCAATGTAAGGCGGCAGCGGCAGGCGTCCGTGCGTGTCGATCAGGTCGAACACGTCGGCGGGAAACTGTAAGGTATAAAACTCGCCGACCCGCTCACCAACCGTGACATCGAAGGCGTCGGCGAGACGGATAGCGCTGCCGGCCTGCGGCGACTTGGAAGCCCGCACCTGCGCATGCACGGTGCGATTGTCGATGACGCGCTCAATCAAGACTTCCACCTTGCCGCCGCTTGCCTTGACCCCGAAAAAACGCGCCTTCAGGACGCGCGTATTGTTGAATACCAGCAGGTCGCCAGGCGCAAGCAAATCGACGATGTCGGCAAAAGCGCGGTCAATCGGCGTATCGCCGTCCACCTGCAAGAGCCGTGACGCGCTACGTTCGGCCAGCGGCAACTGCGCGATCAACTCTTGCGGCAGATGAAAATCGAAATCGGAAAGGGAATACATACGTTAGTCGTGCCGGGACTGGATGGCGATCATGCAAAGCGGCAGCAGGCAGCGGAACAAAGCCGTCCTGAGCGGGTTTGCCATACAATGGCAGGCAGCGTTTCCTGCCGATCCAGTCAGATAAAACCCGCTATTTTACGCCCTGCCGCCAGATTCTCCGTCCTCTATGACCGCCAGCCAGCGAAAGCCCGCAGCCTCCGCAAAAAGCAACACCCAATCCAACGAAAGCAAGCTTGCCAAGCTGGGTCTGCGCTCGGACATGGACCTGGTGCTGCACCTGCCGCTACGTTATGAAGACGAGACACAGGTAGCGCGCATCCGCGAAGCCGGGTTCATGGCCGGCCGCGCGGCGCAGGTGGAAGGCGTCATTACCGAGTGCGATATCCAGTACCGGCCACGGCGGCAACTCGTGGTGACGATCGCCGATGATTCCGGACAGTTGGTGATGCGCTTTCTGAACTTCTACGGCAGTCAGGTGAAGCAATTGGCGGTCGGCACGCGGGTACGTGCGCGCGGCGAAGTCAGGCATGGTTTTTTCGGCGCCGAGATGGTGCATCCGACATGCAAGGTCATCACCGAAGGCGCGCCGCTGCCGCAGTCGCTCACACCGGTATATCCGGCGGGCGAAGGATTGTCGCAAGCCTATCTGCGCAAGGCGATTGCCAACGCCTTGACGCGCGTGGACTGGGGCGACACGCTGGCACCTTCCCTACTCGCCTCACTCAAGCTGAACGCCTTCGAGCCTGCCATCAAGCTGCTGCACAATCCGCCGCCGGACGTCGATGAAAATGCGCTGATGACGCGTTCGCATCCGGCCTGGGTGCGGATGAAGTTCGATGAACTGCTCGCGCAGCAGCTATCGCTCAAACGGGCGCAGGTGGCGCGCCGTGCCAAAGGCGCGGCAGCGCTGCCGGCAGTTGGCGCCTTAAGCCATGCCTTCCTGGAACAGCTGCCCTTCGAACTGACCGGTGCGCAGCAGCGCGTACTGGCGGAAATCCGCGCCGACCTGCGCGAATCCTTTCCCATGCAACGATTGCTGCAAGGCGATGTCGGCAGCGGCAAGACGGTGGTCGCCGCGCTCGCCGCAACGCAAGCCATCGACAGCGGCTTTCAGGCGGCATTGATGGCGCCGACCGAGATCCTGGCCGAGCAACACTTCCGCAAGATCGCCTTGTGGATGGCGCCGCTTGGGGTAAAAGTGGCGTGGCTGACCGGCAGTCTGAAGAAAAAGGAAAAGGCTGAAGCGCAGGCTTTGATCGAATCCGGTACGGCACAACTGGTGATCGGCACGCATGCGCTGATTCAGGAGGGCGTTGAATTTTCCAGGCTCGGACTGGTGATCGTCGATGAGCAGCACCGCTTCGGCGTCGGACAGCGACTGGCGCTGCGCAACAAGGGACTGGAAAACAGTAGCGGCACAGAAAGTCTGCAGACCGTGCCGCACCAGCTGATGATGTCAGCCACGCCGATTCCGCGCACCTTGGCCATGACTTATTACGCCGATCTCGAAGTATCCGTGATCGACGAACTGCCTCCCGGCCGCACGCCTGTCGTGACCCGCATCGTTGACCAAAACCGGCGCGACGAAGTGATCGCGCGCGTCCATGCGGCAGCGCAGGAAGGCAGGCAGGTTTATTGGGTTTGTCCGCTGATCGAAGAATCCGAAGCACTGCAGTTGCAAACCGCGACCGACACCCATGCCATGCTGTCAGCCGCCTTGCCCGACTTGCAGGTCGGCTTGGTACATGGACGCATGAAGCCGATGGAAAAACAGGCTGTCATGGATGCCTTCACGCGCGGTGAAGTGCATGTCCTGGTGGCAACCACCGTGATTGAGGTCGGCGTCGACGTACCGAATGCCTCCTTGATGGTGATCGAACATGCGGAACGCTTCGGTTTGTCGCAATTGCACCAATTGCGCGGACGGGTCGGGCGCGGCGCGGCCGCCAGCGTTTGCCTGCTGCTCTATCAAAGCCCGCTGGGGCCGGTAGCGAAGCAGCGCTTGATGACCATGCGCGAAACCACCGACGGTTTTGAAATCGCGCGGCGCGACCTGGAAATACGCGGGCCGGGAGAATTCCTGGGCGCCCGCCAATCGGGCCAGGCCATGCTGCGTTTTGCCGATCTGCAAACCGATCAGTGGCTGGTGGAAAAGGCGCGCGACATAGCGCAAACCTTGTTGCGCGAAGACCCGGCCACCGTCGAAGCGCATCTGGCGCGCTGGCTGGGCGGGCGAGAAGAATTCTTAAAAGTGTAAGCCGTGCCGCAGCCTCACGCACCTCACCGATCTCTTTATACTATGCGGATTCCCCGCTCCATTGGGTTGGCTTTCAGACAAGACAGTGTGCGCATTCTTGCGCATGCGACCATCCGCCTATGACGCTTACCGAACTCAAATACATCGTCGCCGTAGCCCGCGAAAAGCATTTCGGCCACGCGGCGGAAACCTGCTTCGTCGCGCAGCCGACGTTGTCGGTCGCTATCAAGAAGCTCGAAGATGAACTCGGCGTGACGATTTTCGAACGCGGCGGCACGGAGATTTCCACGACCCCGCTCGGCGCACAGATTGTGGCGCAGGCCGAACGCGTGCTGGAACAGACCGCGGCCATCAAGGAAATCGCCAAGCAAAACAAGGACCCGTTAGCCGGCCCCTTGCGCCTCGGTGTGATCTACACCATCGCGCCTTACCTGCTGCCGCCGCTGGTCAAAACCATGATAGAGCGCGTGCCGCAAATGCCGCTGGTGCTGCAAGAGAACTTCACCACCCGCCTGATCGAACTGCTGCGCCAAGGCGAACTGGATGCCGCCATCATGGCGCTGCCGTTCGCCGAACAAGGCCTGTCGATGCAAGCCTTGTACGACGAGCCGTTCGTGGTCGCCTTGCCCAAACACCATGCGTGGGCAAAGCGCGAATCCATCGAGGCGGAAGAACTGAAATCCGAAACCATGCTCCTGCTCGGCTCCGGCCACTGCTTCCGTGACCAAGTGCTGGAAGTCTGCCCCGAGATGTCGCGCTACTCCACCAGCGGCGACGGCATCGCCCGTACCTTCGAAGGCTCGTCGCTGGAAACCATTCGGCACATGGTGGCCTCCGGCATCGGCATCACCGTGTTGCCGAAAGCCTCGGTGCCCGACATGCACGCCAGGGACGGCATGCTGCGTTACGTGCCGTTTACCCAACCGGTTCCGTCGCGGCGGGTGGTCATCGCGTGGCGTAAAAGCTTCACCCGACGGGCCGCGATCGAAGCAGTGCGGCAGGCGGTACTCTCCTGCGACCTGCATGGTGTGACAATGCTGGCCGAGGCACCCGCTACGGACGCTTGATGGACGCTTGAGCAAACGGCACGACACCCACTTCAAATAACAATCATCACTCCGTCACATGAACCGCCTCGCCCTGTATGCGCGCTTGATTCGGATAGACAAACCGATCGGCATCCTGCTCTTGCTCTGGCCTACCCTGGCCGCCTTGTGGCTGGCCTCGGACGGCAACCCGGATTGGACACTGCTTGCGATCTTCATCCTCGGCACGGTGCTCATGCGCTCCGCCGGCTGTGCCGTCAACGACTTTGCCGACCGCGACTTCGATCAGCACGTCAAGCGCACCGCCGAGCGACCG
>DATLIB010000055.1:0-4883 GCA_035539595.1 Noviherbaspirillum sp. | reverse complement strand
GCCGTGCGTGCGGTATTCGGCGAGCACGCGGAAATCGTCGGCGTCACGTACTGTCACCAAGCCTTCGCCGGTATCGACATTGTTTTCAGTGAAGAACAGCAGGCGGCCATCGGCGCTGTATACCGCGTGGCCGTAGAAGTGTCGGTCTTCCGATGCTTGCCACTGATGCAGCATGCGGCCGGTTTTCAGGTCGAATTTGATCGCCAGCGTGCCCGGGCGGCGTGCGATCACCAATGCTTCGGTCGGTCGGCGCGGATCAAGCACCATGCCGTGGCCGCGCATAGGCATAGAGGCGAGGTGCGGTTCGTCGGCGCCGAGCGTCAAGTCAGCGGCGAAGTGCTTGCCATCGCGGCTCATCGGCGACAGCAGTTGCCATTCCGGTGTCGCCGTGCGGCCGATGGACGGCAGCATCAAGGTTCCCAGGCTCGCCAAGAGAAAATCCCTGCGGGACAGCATGTCAGTCTCCGTCGCTGGTGTTGAAGCCGAGATCGACTTTCAGCGCATCGGCAATGTCGTCTTCCATGCGCCGTTGCAGTTGCGTGAGCGCCTTGTGCAGCGCTTCGATTTGCGGGCGCTGGCTCGTGAGCGCGGTGCGCAGCGGCGGCCGGATCGCTGCCAGTGCGGTTTGCGCGGCGTGCAGGTCTTGGCGCACTAGGCGCGGGAGTACCGGACGGCTGAGGCCGACGAGATAGTCGTCCAGTCCGATGCCGTCCGTACCGGCGCCGAAGAAGACCAGTTCGAATCCGCGCAGGTTGGCACGGAGATGGTCGAGTGAAGTGCCGGAGCGCCAGGATTCGATGCGTTCCAGCGCTGCTGCGTTGTCGTCTTGTTCCAGCGCTTTGCCGAGCTTGCGGCTCTTGACAGCGTCGAGGCCGGCGATCAGCAGGTTGGCGATGTCGCTTAATGCCTGGTCGGCAGTGGCAAACGCTCCGTCCTGCGGATGGTTTCCTGCTTCGGCGAGTTGGCGTGCAAAACCGCCGTTCGGTTCGCGCCAGGCGGTGGCCAGTCCGTTCGCCTCGCTTCCGATATGCGCGGCCAGCGCTTGCAGTGCGCTACAGGACTTGCCGCTGAGTGCGTGCGTGGTGTCGGTATCTGTTTTGCCTGGGGTGAACAGCAGATATTCCAGCGCCGGAAATCCCTTGCCGGCGGCACCGAGCGCATCGACCTGGGCCACTTGTACCGGCTGTTCTTCTGCCAGCAGGCGTTCCAGCAGGCGCAGACGCAGCGGCCATGCGTTGACTTGTTGCTGTGTGCGGCGTTCGATGATGGGGCCGAGTTGCAGCATTTCCAAGGGCTGCCAGGCGGCCTGCGCGGTGCGCCATGCTGTGCGCACTTCGGCCAGGTCGGCTTCGTGCGGCGTTGCGCAGAATGCCTTTGCAGTATCGGCAAGTCCAGCTGCGGCCTGCGCAAATTGCTGGGTCAGCGGCAGCATCACGTCCTGGGCCAGATGGTGGAACAGCATTGACTTGGGCAGCTTTTCATCGGGGTTGGTGGCGATGTCGCTTGCCTGGACGTGTGACCCGAGCGCGGCGAACAGCAAGCTGAGAATGATGCGGCGCATGGCTGCTCC
The DNA here is from genome assembly GCA_035539595.1 of Noviherbaspirillum sp. Lineage (GTDB taxonomy): Bacteria > Pseudomonadota > Gammaproteobacteria > Burkholderiales > Burkholderiaceae_D > Noviherbaspirillum. Next base: position 3,313 of record DATLIB010000055.1, on the reverse strand, counting down.
TACAGTGAATTGAGAAATGCCAGCAGGGCGTCGCGCTCGGTCTTGTTCATGCCGACAAACAGTTGCTTGGCGCGTTCCGCTTCGCCGCCGTGCCACAGGATCGCTTCGCTCAGATTGCGCGCGCGGCCATCGTGCAGATAGGTGGTGTGGCCGTTGACGGTTTCGATCAGGCCAATGCCCCACAGCGGCGGTGTGCGCCATTCGCTGCCGCTGGCGAGAAAGTCGGGACGGTGATCGGCCAGTCCTTCTCCCATGTCGTGCAGCAGCATGTCGGTGTAGGGGCGAATGGTTTGTTTCGACAGTTCCGGGAAACCTTTCAGCGTGCCGGTGACGTGCTTGGGCACATGGCAGGCGATGCACTGCGATTGATGGAATAGCTGCTTGCCGCGCAATACCTGGGGATCGTCCACGCCGCGTCGCGCCGGTACGGCGGTGGTGCTGGTGTAAAAAATCAGCGAGGCGAGATTTTTGTCATTGATCTCCGGCTTGCCGCCATGCGGGGCCTTCGCGCAATCCTTTTGCGCCGGCATGCATTCCACCTGCGGGAAATGGCGCGAGGTGACGCCCATGTCGCCATTGGCGGCGCCGGCGGTTTGATGGGCTACGGTCGGCGTATTGGCTTTCCAGCCGAAGCGGCCGAGCGCTTGCGTTTGTGCGATGGCATTCCAAACGCGATTCGGCCGACCGGAGATGCCGTCGCCGTCGCGGTCGTCGGGATCGGCGAATGCCAGGATGGCCTTTTCCGGAATCGCTTCGAGCAGGCCAAGGCCGATGATCTGTTGGGCGATGCGTGGCGACACCATGGTTTTGGCGTGCATCGGACCGTAGCCGAGGTCGGTGAAACGATAGCTGGGCTGACGCAGGCTGTAGGGCGTGCCGTCGGCGAAACGTCCGGGAATCTCGGTGTAGGCAATTTCCACCTTGCCTTCAGGTTTCACCCCGGCGACTGCCTGGTTGTTGAATTGGCCGCCATAGCTTGGTTCCTGCAGCGGGCCGCCGTATTTGTCGGTTCCGGGTACCGACAGGCGCAGCAGCAATCCCATCGGCTGTTCGCCATCTTCCGGCGGCGCGGCGCGCCCGTCATGCGTGTGGCAGGCGGTGCAGGAGCGGCCGATGAAGTGCGGCCCGAGTCCGTCGCGTGCGCGGGTGGAGGCGGGGGCTTCGACCCATGGCATGTTGAAGAAAGAGTGGCCGACCGCAAAGTCGCCACGTCGGTCCATTGACATGTTGGCCGCCGGCAGCGAGAAGGCGCGGCGGTTGGTTTCGAATACCGTGGTGTCGCCGCCGGCGTTTTCCTCGCCGGGTTCCGGCTTGCTCCAGTCGAACTGGGTGGCGAAACCGATGGAACAGAGGGCGAGGGTCGCAGCGATGGCGACGGTGATGGGGCGGCGAGGGAGCAGACGAGACATGGATGCGATCAAAGAGAAAGGTCAGCGGGCAGACGGTGAGGAAGAAAACTGTAGAGCGGATTTAGTCAGAAGTTTAAGTACATATGTACATATGACGGTAGCGCGGCCTCGGTCGAACTCCTTCCCCCATGCAGGGGGAAGGTTGGGATGGGGGTAGAGTGCTTGAACCCGCGATGGCGATAGCTCGACCGCACTACCCCCATCCCCGCCTTCCCCCTGCATGGGGGAAGGAGTCTTGCCGTGTGTGCGCTGCGGTTGCTTGTCATTTCAACTTGTGAATAAAACGGATAGAACACGCAGCGTTACTTTCCCGGATCCACCGACATTTTTTTGATTCCCAACACACGCGCTGCTTCCACCAGCGTCTTCGTCTGTTTCTTCAGGGCGGCGATGGTTGCCTCCACTCGTTTGCGTCCCGGCGCGTTTTTGTCGCCGATCAGCTCCTGGTCGAATGGCGCCTGGATTGTTTCAGCGGCGGCCACGCTGGCGCTGAAGTCTGCTGCCAGCCTGTCGGCCAGTTTCGCATCCTTGTCTGCGACCAGGTCCTTGATTCCCGCGCCTTTGACGCTGCTGCCGTCGATGCGCTTGTATTCGCCCAGCACGATATTGCGCATGCCGAGCGCATTGGTGACGATGTCGCGGTGCGTATTGTCGGAGAAGCAGCTGTGCTCGTCTTCCTGGTCCTGATTGTCGAGCGCCACCTGCATGCGTTCGCCCGACAGTTCGGCGCTGGACAGTACCGCGAGGCCGGTGAGGACCTTGCGCAAGGCGGCTTCCGGTTGTTCCTTCAACAGTTTGGCGCGGTAGTTTGTTTTGCCCTCGGCCCACTGATCCGCCAGCGTTTGCACGTCGGCGACGACCTGGTCGGTCACCAGTTTCAGATAGTGACGGCGGCGGTCCGCGTTCTTGCCTTGGCCATCGACGAAGTCGGTGTAGGAACGGTCGCCCGGACCTTTGGGGTTGAAATCCTGGCCCCACAGCAGGAACTCGACGGCGTGATAGCCGGTGGCGACATTCGCTTCACCGCCTCTGGCGTTGAGTTTGATCAGCCGGTCGATGGTGAGTGGTGCTTTCGGGTTGTTGATGATGCCGCTGGCGGGCTTGCTCTTCACATAGTCGATATACGCTTCATCCAGCGGCCAGGCATTCAGCCGGCCTTCGATGTCCTTGGCGTCGTCAATCGGGCCGCCGTAGAAGCGGAAGGCTTCGGTTTGCCCATACGGCTCGCGTGCGGCCAGCCAGGCGCTGCGTGCGGCTTCCAAGCCGGCGGCGCTCGGGCTGGCGATAAAGTCATTGACCGCTTTCTGCAAGGTCTGCGCGGATTGCAGCGTGTCGGCGTAAGTCGCGTGCACGATGTTGGCGTAGTTGTTCAATACCGCCGCCGTGTCGGCTGCCTGCGCGCTTGCAGAAAAGAGGCCGCTCGCCAGCATCAAGGCAAGGGCGCTGCGTTTCAGGGAGGGTCGTGTCATGAATGGTTCCTCATCAGTAATGAAATGTCGAAGGTTCGCGCGTTAGTACGTTAGTACACGTCGCGGCGGTAGCGTCCATCTGCAAGCAACTGTTCCAGCGCATCCGTGCCGATGATGCTGGCCAGCGTCGCATCAACGCCCGGCGCCATGCCGTCGAGACTGCCGCACACGAGAATGGTGGCGCCATCCGCGAGCCAGGCGCGCACCGTGTCTGCCGCAACACGCAGGCGATCTTGCACGTAAATCCGTTCGGCTTGATCGCGCGAAAACACCAGGTCCACACGCTCCAGCACCTTCTGCGCATGCCAGTGTGCGATTTCGTCGCGGAAGTAGTTGTCGTGGGCGCTGTTCCGTTCGCCAAAGATCAGCCAGTTGCGAGTCTGCCTTTGGTTCGCGCGCGCTTTCAAATGGCTGCGCAAGCCGGCTAGGCCGGTG
>DATLIB010000054.1:0-4787 GCA_035539595.1 Noviherbaspirillum sp. | reverse complement strand
CCAACCCATCCTCTACGACGTCAAATGCACGCGCCACATCGCCCCCTGGGTCACCCAGCATGGCGGTCAGCCGCTGATGTGGAAAACCGGGCACTCGCTGGTCAAGGCCAAGCTGCGCGAAACCGGCGCCCCCCTGGGCGGCGAAATGAGCGGGCACGTCTTCTTCAAGGACCGCTGGTACGGCTTCGACGACGGCTTGTATGCCGGTGCACGCCTGCTGGAACTGCTCAGCCGCGAAGCCGACCCCAGCGCCGTCCTGAATGCCCTGCCGCAAGCGCGCAGCACGCCTGAACTGCACCTGCAACTGGAAGAAGGTGAAAACATGGCATTGATTGCCACGCTGCAGCAAAACGCCCGTTTCGATGACGCCGAACAGATCGTCACCATCGACGGTTTGCGAGTCGAATATGCAGACGGCTTTGGCCTGGCGCGGGCATCGAATACCACGCCGGTGGTGGTGCTGCGCTTCGAGGGCGAAACCGAGCAGGCCTTGCAGCGCATTCAAGAGGCATTCCGCACAGCGATTCTGGCCGTGAAGCCGGATGCCGGGCTGCCGTTTTGATGGCGACTGAAAGAGATAGACGCGATTTCATGTCACGTTTCAGGCCCGGATTGGTATTACATCAATGCGGCATACCGAAGCGCAATCTATCGTAAATACAGTTGGTCACACGACTGATTGAAGTTAATTAATCCTGCGGCAAATCGATGCATCGCTTGCTGCCGGAGAAGGTATTGGTGAACTGGTTAACGCGTGGCTGTATAGCAATCGGCGAGGCGGATTCATCGGGGCATCTTTCACTTTTGGGAAAGCAGAACAATAATGTTTATCGATACGCGACGAGTGGAACAGGGAACCGTTGTTGAAACGACGGTCTGCATTATCGGCGGCGGCGTGGCAGGTATTACGCTGGCCATGGAATTGGATAGGCAGGGCATCGATGTGGTCTTGCTGGAGAGCGGCGGCTTTGCGCCGGACGACGGCACCCGCGATCTGTATCGAGGCGAGGATGTGGGCGAGTGGCGCTATCAGTTTGCCGATGGCAGCCGCAGCCGTTTCCTTGGCGGCAGCAGCAACTGCTGGGGAGGCTGGTGCCGTCCGCTGGACCCTTGGGATTTTGAGAAGCGCGATTGGGTGGCGCACAGCGGTTGGCCGTTCGGCCTGCAGGACCTGATGCCGTACTATGACCGCACACATGCGTTGCTCAAGCTGGGGCCCAACAACTTCGACCCGGATTTCTGGGAGCGGTCGATCGGTCGCCCCGACGTGCGCCGCATACCGCTGGTGAGTGGCAAGGTACGCGACACCATTTCCCAATTCAGTCCGCCCGCGCGTTTCGGTAAGTTGTATCGCGACACGCTCAAACGTTCGCAGCGCATTCAGGTCTACCTCTATGCCAACGCCACTAATATCGATACCGACCGACCGGCGCAAACCGTCTCGCGTATCCAGGTTGCCACGCTGACCGGCAAGTATATGGAGGTCAAGGCGCGGTATTACGTGCTGGCGACCGGCGGCATTGAGAATGCACGTCTGTTGCTGGCATCGAACAAGGTGCAGCCCTGCGGTCTGGGCAACGGCAACGACCTGGTCGGACGTTTCTTCATGGACCATCCGCGCATGCTCTCCGGGAATATCCGCTTTACCCGGGAATGGTCGCGCAACAAATTGTCCGATGTGAAGTATCACTACATGAACGCGGCGGTGGCAGCGCATGGAACGCACATCGCGCATCAGTTCGCGTTGACGCCCGAAGTATTGCAGCAGGAAGGGCTGCTCAATGCGCGGGTCTGGTTCAATTCGGTATTCCCGGGCGAGGGCAGCGAGGGCGCGCAGGCATTGTTCCGTCTCAAGCAGGCCTTGCTGCAGAAGGACCAGCAGGACTGGAACCTTGCCAGGGACATCCTTTCCATGGTGGCGCATCCGCTGGATACGCTGGGCTATGGCTATACGCGCTTGTTCCAGCCGCGCTGGTTGATCCAGGGTGTGAAGTTCCAGCTCATCGTGGAGCCGGAGCCGGACCCGAACAGTCGCGTGATGTTGTCGCCGTCGCAGAAGGACCAGCTCGGCATGAATCGTGTGCGGGTCGATTGGCGATTGACTTCGCGTGTGCAGCGCACCTTCGACCGCACCTTGGCGATTCTTGCCGGCGACATGCGCCGCAGCGGCGTGGCGGAGGTGGAACTGGACCCGCCTATCGAAGGTAAAAAGTGGCCGTCCGACCTGGAGGGAACATGGCATCACATGGGCACGACGCGCATGCACGATTCGCCGAAACACGGCGTGGTGGACCGCAACTGCAAGGTGCATGGCATGAGCAATCTGTTTGTCGCCGGCAGTTCGGTATTTCCCACCTCCGGGGCTAACTTCCCCACCATCACGCTGGCCGCATTGGCCTTCAGACTCTCAGAGTGCATTGTCCAGGAAGTACGCAATACGACGACCCAAGTAACCATGGAGGCGGCGTAAGCCGCTACGACACTCATCTCACCGCCGTGTAGCGACAACACATGCCTCTATGCAAGCGAGGCATGTGCAGGGCAGTGCCTCCTGTCGTCTGCTGCTTGGCGTTGGCAGTGTGAAGACTGGAATTCCTCACAATGACGACACATAAAACCATCCTCGTTACCGGTGCCTCCGGTTACATCGGCTCGCATGCCTGCGTCGAACTGCTGGAGGCCGGCTACTCCGTGGTGGCCCTCGATAACCTCAGCAACAGCTCGCTCGAATCCCTGAAACGAGTCGAAAAAATTACCGGCCATCTGATCCCGTTTTACGAAACGGACGTACGCGACCGGTTGGCGCTGAATGCGTTGCTGCGCACCCACCACATCGACGCGGTTGTTCACTTTGCCGGTCTCAAAGCGGTGGGTGAGTCGGTGACCCAACCCTTGTCCTATGTCGAAAACAATGTGGGCGGTACGGTCACTTTGCTGCAGGCGCTGGACGATGCCGGCGTGCGGAATTTTCTGTTCAGCTCGTCGGCCACCGTGTATGGCGATCCGCAGTCGGTGCCGATCACGGAATCGGCCCCCCTGTCGCCGACTAATCCCTACGGACGTTCCAAGCTGATGGTGGAGCAGGTGCTTGAAGATGTGGCGAGGTCGGATGCGTCTTGGGCCATCGGTGTGCTGCGCTACTTCAATCCGGTCGGCGCGCATCCAAGTGGCTTGATCGGCGAAGATCCGCGCGGCATTCCCAACAACCTGATGCCCTTCATCAGCCAGGTGGCGGTCGGCCGCCGCGAGCGGCTATCAGTGTTTGGCAACGATTACCCAACGCCTGACGGCACCGGTGTGCGTGATTACATCCATGTGGTGGACCTGGCCCTGGGCCACGTGGCGGCCCTGCGCGAACTGTTCACAGGCGGGCAGGGCTTCACCATCAATCTTGGCACTGGTCAGGGGTACAGCGTGCTGGAAATGGTCAAGGCCTTCGAGCACGCGAGCGGACGTGCCGTGCCATACGTCATTGCCGAGCGCCGGCCGGGCGATATTGCGGTGTGCTATGCCGATCCGACAGCAGCATGGCGCGTGCTGGACTGGCGCGCCAAAAAAGGACTTGCTGAGATGTGCGCCGATCATTGGCGCTGGCAAAGCATGAATCCGGAGGGCTATGCGCCGCAGGGCGCATCTACGGAGCGCACTGCGCGATAACCGTCAATGCCGATGAACGTAAAGGAGGAGTGCGGTTTGTTCTGCTTTCAGACTATCCGATACCGTGCAGTGCGCATCGCGCTTGCTTGCTGCGTCATGTTTAACGCGACCGCATGCGACGCCGAGTCGCGCTCCAAGGCAAGCTCGGCGGAGTCGGCCAAGGCGGCGCGCGCGGCCTCCAAAAAAGCGCGCACTGTGACGAAAAGTCCTTATGGGCAAAAAGCCAGCGATTATGTATTGAGCTTTGCGGAGGAATTCGATCAAGGCTTCAATAGGAAGATATGGAACGACACCATCTGGTACGAGGAATCCAACCCGACAATCAACTATGCGGTCGAAGATGGGATGCTGAAAATATGGCCGCAGCGCGATGCGGCCGGCAATTTTTTCAACCGGACACTCGACACGGACGGCAAGTTTGATCAAACCTACGGCTACTTCGAGGTGGAAGCCAAGCTGCCGATCGGTAGAGGCACTTGGCCGGCATTCTGGCTGTTCAACCACATCGACGAGCGGCGTCCCGAGATCGACATCATGGAGGCGTATACCGGCGGCATTGAGCCTTGGGGTTTTCTCGCAGACGACGGACAGCCGCACCCGCAAGCGTATGCGCCGACGGTGTGGCTGGACGAAGGCATCCGGGCTGGCACGCTGCAATACGATACCCGTAAGGACTTATCGGTCGGGTTTCATAAATACGCGGTGAAGTGGGAGCCGGGCAAGCAGACCTTTTACTTTGATGGCAAGCAGACGCTGACGGTGTATGCCCCCATCTCGGACCCGCTGTATATCGTGCTTGATCTGTGGTTCGGCAGCGATAGCGGCACACCCGACGATTCGACCCCGCAGGGGAAAGCGAATGCATTCCAGGTCAAGTATGTGCGTGCCTGGAAGTTCAAGAAACAGAGCGGTTCGCTTCCACGCCGGTGAGACGGGTGAATCCATAGGGTGAATTCATCTCTTGAGCGCCGCGGCGCTACGCCTATGCGTGAGCTTGGTCATGCGCATGTTCCTTCTTTAGAACACGCGGAAACGCTGGCAGAAGAACAAACATTACCGCCGCAGCAGTTCTCCGTTAAAAAACCCAGCAACGCGTTCATCGTTTCAAAGTTGGTCGAATAGATCAGGGA
>DATLIB010000053.1:0-25181 GCA_035539595.1 Noviherbaspirillum sp. | reverse complement strand
ATGTCTGATGAAGCATTTCGCATCTGCCAAGCCGCAGCACGCGGCCGTTAGCACAGCGCCATAGACTGCTACCAATACCTGCAACCTGAGTCGTGACGATTTGAAATACGGGGTCGATGCGCCCGAACATCCGCACGGCATCTCCCTTACAATTCAAGGCACTACGGCTTAAGTAACGGAGTTAACAAGTATGTACGGTATTGAATATGTCGATCAGCTGGTTTCTTATTCTCGAAACAGTGGACTGGCTGTCCAGGTTTTTTCTGTTGTCTTCCTGACCCTGCTCTCCAATTACATCGCTAAAGCGCTCCTGAACCGCTTGCACGCAAAACTGAAACACACGCCCACGCCTTGGGACGATGCATTGATGGATGCACTGCGCAAACCGGTTGCCGTTCTGATATGGGTTCTCGGCTTTGCGTTGGCGGCAAAGATTTTGCATCAACATACCGCAGCGGTCATCTTCGAATCGGTCGGCACTATCCGTGATATTGGCGTCATCGTCTGCGTGGCCTGGTTTCTGTTGCGATTCATTAAAGGTGCGGAAGCGAATTTTCTGCAATACCGCGCCGCCAGCGGTGCGGAAGTGGACCACACCACCGTCAACGCGATTGCCAAATTGTTGCGCCTGTCGGTGTTGATCACGGGCGCGCTGATCATTATGCAAACGCTGGGGTTCAGTATTTCCGGCGTGCTGGCGTTCGGCGGAATCGGCGGCGTCGCCATCGGCTTCGCATCGAAAGACCTGTTGGCCAATTTTTTCGGCGGGCTCATGATTTATCTCGACCGGCCGTTTGCAGTAGGCGACTGGATACGTTCTCCCGACCGCAATATCGAAGGAACGGTCGAAAATATCGGCTGGCGCCTCACCACAATCCGTACCTTTGACAAGCGGCCACTGTACGTGCCGAATTCGACCTTCACGAGTATCGCCGTCGAAAATCCCTCACGCATGACACATCGGCGCATCAATGAAACTCTGGGTATCCGCTACGATGACGTGGCCAAGGTAAGAGACATTGTCGAGGATGTCAGGAAAATGCTGATGACGCATCCTGAAATCGATCAGTCGCAAACCACCATCGTCAACTTCAACCAGTTCGCGCCCTCCTCGCTCGATTTTTTCATTTACACCTTTACCCGCACCACGCTGTGGGCCCGTTATCACGAGGTAAAAGAAGACGTGCTGCTGAAGGTGGCGGACATCATCGCGTCGCATGGCGCGGAGATTGCCTTTCCCACTTCCACCGTTCATCTGGCAAACCCGGATCGGCTGCGCGGAAAAACGCCGCTGGAGGCGGCATTGGCTGCGTAAGGCTCACGTTGAAACCATTCCTGATCAGAATGGTTTCAACATAGCGAGACAAACGATCATCGCACTGCTTGCCAGGGCAAACCAGCTCGCAAACCGGAAATGCCCTGATACGCGCCCCACGTTATCGCCGATCATGCGCCTGATGCTGCCCGCCTGAACACCGTGCAGCCCTGACAGCGCGACCACCATCACCAGCTTGATTGACAGCCAAGGCGACCCGAACCAATGCGCCTTGACTGCCATCGTCATGCCCAACGTCCAGACCAGCAACATGGCCGGGATCGTCACCAGGCGATCCCACTGCTTCATGGCAATCAGCAAGCGACGCGCCTCCGGCATGCGCGGCAAAGGCGCGTTTGCCAGAGAGAGAAGCAAGACCGACTGCATCAACAAACCACCGACAAAGGCGATGACAGCCGTGACATGAAAAACCTTGATCCAGAGGTAGATCATGGTTTTGCCGCGTCGTCTGCCGTGGAATCCCCTTGCTGCAAGGCCCAATCCTTGCGTGCCATAAAACCCGCGTTCAAAAAAGCGCCGCCGGGTATCACTGCTGCAAGCAGCATGCGAGCAATCTCACGCTTGCTCCAATCCTCGCCAGACACCGTATTGACGACCACCCAGAGATACATCAGAAAGGCCATGCCATGAACGGGGCCCATCAGGGAAACCGCCCCCGAAAAACCGGCCAGATGTTTCAAGGGAACGGCAATGCAGACAAGCGCCAACAGGCTCGCGCCCTCAATCAGCGCAACGGCGCGCAGAAGCCGCATCGGACGCATGCGGGCAGGTTTGGATGGTGTGTGTTTATGCACGGTGCACTTCGCTTGGTGGTTGATGGTGAGTTCAAAAGAATTGTCGCCGTCGGCATTACGCCCATGCGCTTTGCGGACGGCGCGTTATAGCAGCCTCATTTTATAAACCCACAAGGATTTTCAACATTGGCTACATTGCCAATCTTCGAACAGTTCGCGCCAACATGCTCTTATTGCCTGCCGCAACGAAGCACCGATCCCGCCTTCAAAAGAATGCGCTATGCCCGCTGGCTCAACATGAACGGATCGCTATAATCCAGCCATGCATAAAGTAGCCATTGTCGCCTTGCACGGCGTAGTGCCTTTCGACCTTTCCGTTCCGTGCGAAGTGTTCGGCCGGATTCGCGCACCTGGTGTCATTGACGCCTACCAAGTACGTGTCTGTGGAGAAGCCCGGCACATCAAAGCCGGAGCGTTTGACATGCGTGTCCAGTGGGACTTGAGCCATCTAGCTGGCGCCGACACCGTCATCGTCCCGGGTGTGAGCAATCCTGCCATGCCCATTTCGGATGAAGTGATTGACTCTCTCCAAGCTGCTGCCGCTCGTGGCGCGCGCATCGTGTCGATTTGCACAGGGGCGTTTGTACTGGCGGCCAGCGGCTTGCTGGACGGCCTGCGCGCCACCACGCATTGGCTCGCCGCCCAGGAACTGGCGAACCGCTATCCGGCCGTGACGGTTGATCCCAACGTGCTCTTCGTCGATAACGGCCAAGTACTGACATCGGCAGGCGCATCTGCCGGCATCGATCTCTGCCTGTATCTGGTACGCCGCGACTATGGCGCCGCCGTAGCCGCAGACGCAGCCAGGCTCGCGGTGATGCCGCTCGAACGCGATGGCGGTCAGGCGCAGTTCATCATCCACGAACCGCCGGCATCGGCCGCGGCCCTGCAACCGGTGTTGCATTGGCTGGAGCAACACCTGCACCAATCGCTAAGTCTGCAAGACATTGCACGGCAAGCCGGCATGAGCACGCGCACACTCAGCCGGCGCTTTCTGGAACAAACCGGCACCACGCCGCTGCAATGGGTAACGACTGCGCGCGTGCGACGCGCACAGCAATTGCTGGAAACCACCACGCTCTCTATCGAACAGATCGCAACAGCAGTGGGATTTGGATCGGCCACGACATTGCGTAGCCGATTCTCTCGCCTGCTTGGCAACAATCCGCAAAGCTATCGCCGCGCATTCGGTAATCGGCTCGCGCCACTTCACGAAAGGTAAAGATGGACCTCTCTCCCCTGCTCGGCCAACTGTTGCACAACCTATGGTTCTTGCTCCCCTTGCTGCTGCTTGCCGCCCTCGTCAAGTCGACGTGGTTCAAGGGCATGATGGGAGAAGCCATCGTCAACCTATCGGCGAGGTATTTGCTGAATCGCGACGAATACCATCTGATCAAAAACGTCACATTGCCGGTGGAAGACGGCACAACGCAAATCGATCACATCATCGTCTCAAGGTTTGGCATTTTTGTTATTGAAACGAAGAACATGAAGGGATGGATCTTCGGCGATGCCAGGCAAAAGACCTGGACGCAGAAAATATACAAGCACACCACCAAGTTCCAGAATCCCCTGCATCAAAACTACAAGCACGTCAAAGCGCTGGAAGCCCGGCTTGAGCTCGATAGCGCATGCCTTCACTCGCTGATTGTGTTCGTCGGCGATAGCACATTCAAGACCAAGATGCCGGACAATGTGACACAGGAAGGCGGCTATATCCGATACATCAAGTCCAAGACGCAGCCGCTTCTCGATACCCAGCAAGTCGCCGCTGTCATGGAACAAATTCAGACGGGGAGACGTCCGGCATCCATCAAAACCCATGTTGAACACATCAAGCATGTGAAAGCCATTGTGGCCGGGAAAAGCGCTCAAAGCAGATGTCCGAAATGCGGCAGCGACCTCATTCTCCGCACAGTAAAATCCGGCGCCAAGGCCGGATCGCAGTTCATGGGATGCACAACATTTCCGTCGTGCCGCTACGTGGAAAAGCTGAGTCCCCATACCCCAGCTGCTTCCACAACGCCTTTTTCATAAGGCGCTACGGCATGTCTGCTTAAAGATCAACCAGCACCTCAAAGCCGCCATAAATCATTCGCTTTCCATCAAACGGCATGGAAGCCGGATTCATCATCTCAGCCATGCGCGGGTCCTTCATCACCTTGTCGTTGACCTCGTCGCGGTGGGCACGCGACTCATACACGATCCACGAGAAAATCACGGTCTCGTCGTCTTCGAGATTGACGCTCTGCGGGAACGACGTCAGCTTGCCCGGCTTCACGTCATCGGCAATACACTCGCGGAACTGCAATGCCCCATGCTCGCGCCAGATCGCACCGCATTTGCTCGCCACTTCGCGGTAAGCCTCCACGTTCATTTTTGGAAGCGGCAAAACGAAACCATCGACATAGGCCATGACATTCTCCTTAAGGAAATAATTCGGTTGAACATGCAATACCTACCTTAACTGGCAAGCTCGATGTCCAGATTAATCAGGGCTGATCAAGAACACAAGGTAGGTGGCCCGAAGATTACTCGCTGGCTGCGCACTGACAAATCTATCGTCAATGCTTGGGAAGATTCTGTTCCCTTGGGAAAAACCAACGTGGAAGAAATTTTCACAGGTTGCACATTCGGCAGAGTGATATCAGTCGTAAACAGTTCGAGCCGATCAGCGGCATATGGGAAGACGCAAGACATCAGACTCGTCCAAGTGACGTCGATTTTTACGATTTTTTTGCGCCATTTTGTACTTGCTGAAAAATGCCAGCGTGTGGCGTGCCTTGCCAAGCGGTTTCCCATCGATCAATGCAATGCGCTACTACTTCGAGGTCCCGTCTTTCTTTGACGAAGGTGGTCAATGTGCTGGCCGACAGCGCATATGCGGGCCAGCCTTTCGCCGATACAGTACGTGAGCCGATGAATGCATCTGTGCAAATTGCTAGGCGCAATGAGGTGCAGGGCTTTGCCGTAGCGCCGCAACCCTGGGTAGTGGAGCGTTCCTTTGCCTAGCTGGAGAAATACAGAAGGCTTTGAAAAAACTGTGAACTGCAAGCTTCACACCAGCTTGCAGTTCGTGGCCCGACCTTTCTCGCACTTTTTTGCGAAGATATTGGTCAGATTCCTTAGTACGCTGCAATGAGTGAAGCTGAGGCCGGAGTCGCTCATGACAGGCTACGTGTTCGGTTACGGGAGAGTCAGCCGAAGTACGCTATTGCCGGAGGTAAACAACAGCGCGTTGGCATTTATCATGGTGATTTTCGCTGGATAAGAAAGGCTGCCTGGCAAATCCCCTAACTGGATACCGTATTGCTGAGGGTTACCCGCAACTGTACTTACAGTACCCTCCAACGTAATCTTGCGAATAGTACTATTGTCGGTGTCGGCGACATATAAGTTACCCGCTTTATCGCTTGTAATACCTCTTGGGTTATTAAATCGTGCGGTGCCGCCATTGCCATCAATACTGCCTGCGATGCCAGCGGCTCCGGCCAGAGTCGTGACTATGCCAGCCGTGGTGATCTTGCGAATGGTGTGGTTGTATGTATCGACGACATACAAATTACCTGCCGCGTCGGTGGTGATGTCGGACGGATAATTAAACCTTGCCGTAGCACCAATGCCATCTGCACTACCGACGAAACCAGCGCTTCCTGCCATAGTCGTAACCTCTCCCGTCGGTGAGCGCTTGCGAATGGTCTGGCTTAATGTATCGGCGACATACAGGTTGCCTGCGGTGTCGGATGCGATGCCCCACGGAGAAATAAACTGTGCCGAACTGGTTACGGTCGTCACCATGCCTGCCGGCGTAACTCTACGAATGGTGCTGTTGCCCGTATCGGCCACATACAGGTTGCCCCCCACATCGATCGCAATACCCCTTGGATTATCAAACCGTGCGTCAACGCCACTGCCGTCTGCATTGCCGCTGACGCCAGCACTTCCGGCCAACGTCGTGACAACGCCTGCTGGCGTGATCTTGCGAATTGTATGGTTGTACGTATCGCATACATACGTATTCCCCGCTGTATCGGTCGCGATACCAGTCGGAGTGTTGAATCTCGCCTCTTCGGCAGTGCCGTCCGCAGTGCCCTGCAATGCGTTGTCTTCCTCTGTCACGCCAGCTGCTCCAGCCAGGGTCGTCACTACGCCTGCCGCAGTAATTTTGCGAACAGTATGGTTGTTGGTATCGACAACATATACGTTACCTGCAATATCCAATATAACGTCGCTCGGGTAATTGAATTGCGCAGTAGCGCCATTGCCATCTGCGCTGCCTATTGCACCAGTAGTTCCGGCCAGAATTGTGGCTACGCCTGTAGGTGTGATTCTTTGAATTGTGCTGTCATCCACGGTAATGTAATTTCCTGCAGCATCGATCGTGATACCCAGGTAACTGCCAGTACTGGGAAGGGTGGTGACCACGCCTTCTGGCGTCACCTTGCGAATGGCCCCCTGATCAAGAAGATGCAGGTTGCCGCTCGCATCAATTGCCATATCGCCTGGAGAGCTGAATCGGGCATCCGCACCGTTGCCATCGCCATTGGAAGGACATGGCGACAAACGCCCGGTCCCTGAGCATTTTTGCTGACCCGGAGTTCCGGCCAAGGTCGTTACGACGCCTGCAGCCGTAATCTTGCGAATTGTATAGTTACCTTGATCGGCAATATATAAGTCGCCCGCCCTGTCGATAGCGATACCAGTCGGTGTATTGAACTGTGCCGCAGCGCCATTACCATCGGCACTGCCATTGAGGCCGGGCGTTCCCGCGAAGGTCGTGACTACGCCTGCTGGTGTGATCTTTCGGATGGTATGGTTGGATGTATCAGAGACATAGATATTCCCTGCGGCATCAGCCGTGATGTCACTAGGGTAATTAAACTTAGCAACTGCACCAATGCCATCTGCACGGCCATACACACCAGCGGTTCCTGCCAAGGTCGTAACTACGCCTTCGGGCGTAATCTTACGAACGGTACTGTTGCTTTTATCGACGACATAGAAGTTGCCTGCAGCATCGGTTGCAATAGCGCTTGGAAATCTGAATCTTGCTGCCGCGCCTGCACCGTCAACGCCGCCGTGCCCACCAGCATTACCCGCCACGAGGAAAAGACCGGGAGGACTACTGTTGTTATTGTCGTTGAATGAGCTCTCGGATTGACTGTTACCACCTCCTCCACACGCCGCTAATCCAACGCACAATAAACCCGTCAAAAGTGGCCGGGTCAATGTGCACCCGGCCAGATAACTCAAAATCGCTTTTTTCATTTTTACCCTATACAGAGAAACAAGTAATTCCCGCATATACAAAACAGAACTATTGGGCAGATGGTACATTCGGTTTCACGGACTGCACCATCCCACAAGTATGAGGTCAGTGCAAATCTAGTAGACAGTCAAGCTGAAACAGCCGGATAAAGGCGCTTGAGCTTGGTACGTGCGTCGGCCATCGTGAAGCGCCATTTGACCGGTTCGGCCTTGGCATTGCGTTGGGCGACATTGGCGGCGATGACGCGCCTGAGCGTGTCCTCGTCGCCGATCCTTTGTTTCAGACACATGTTCGACAGCACGGCAAATTCGATTTCGGCGATGTTGAGCCAGCTGCCGTGCTTCGGCGTGTAGTGAAACTCCAGCTTTTTCGCCAATGCGCGCGCTTGTTCCGGCGGGAACGCCTCGTACAGCGACGCGATCTTGTGCGTGTTCAGATTGTCCAGCACCACGCGGATCACCTCGGCGGCGGCGTACATTTCGACCAGATGCTTCATCGCCTGCGCGAAATCGATCTTGTTGCGCGTCTTCGTCACCAGCACTTCGC
The DNA here is from genome assembly GCA_035539595.1 of Noviherbaspirillum sp. Taxonomy (GTDB): domain Bacteria; phylum Pseudomonadota; class Gammaproteobacteria; order Burkholderiales; family Burkholderiaceae_D; genus Noviherbaspirillum. The sequence continues at coordinate 17,236 of DATLIB010000053.1, read as the reverse complement.
GCTTGCCGCGTTTCGGTTCGCAGAGCATCAGCAGATTGCGCACGCCGTGGCGCTGGTATTCCACGTCGTAACGCGCCGGCTGTCCCGGCTCTGGCGGCAACGGCTGGCGCACTTCGGCAATCAATTGCTCGGGACTTTCGTCGAAGCACACCACCGGCCGCTTCTCGTCATACGGTTGCTCGTACACATCCAGCACGTCTTCCATCGCCGCCACGAAATCGGCGCTTACCTCCGGGATGCACCATTGTTCGCCTTGCCACGGCTTGAGGAAGTTTTTTTGAGCACGCCCCGCACCGATTCATGGCTGAATTCCTCCGCAAATCCCAGCTCCACCACCTTGTCCGCCAATAGCCTCAATGTCCAGTGAGCGTGTCCCTCGGGCGCGTCGCTGCAGGCGATCGCGATCAGATGCGCGCACTGCTTGTCCGTCAGCTTGCGCTTCTGGCCGGGGCGCGGCCTGTCAGTCAGGGCCGCCTCCAATCCCTCCTCGACGAACCGCTGGCGCGCCCGATACACCATGTCTTCCGAAACCTCCAGCGCCGTCATGATCTCCCGGTTCGATACGCCTTCATTGGCCTTGAGCAAAATCCGGGCGCGCGTCTGGCGGCGCGCGCTGCTTTTGCCCTTGCGCACGATCGATTCCAGTTGCGCCTGCTCTTCCTCGCTCAAATCCACCACATACTTCGGTTGTTTCATCGCCGCTTCCCACCGTCTGAACAATTCGGCTCAGACCAGCGCGGCAACCGGAAATTCAATTTGACTGGCTACTAGACCCACATTGAAATCGATGCGCTTTCCAAAGCGCCGCCGCAAATTGCTGCAAGCACCTGAATCAATCTTTGCAGACAAAACAACAGGTAGCACGATCACCGGCACCACCAAAAAGCAGCAATGCCTGACCAACATCAAGCGCATCACTATAGTGTTGGCCAGAGTGTTATGAGTCGTCTAACATCCATCTACTGGGATTGTCGTTTTTGTTAAGGCTGATCATGCCGAGCGCTGACTTCTGCCGCCCGTTCCCTTTTTAGGGAAAATTTAATAAACGGCAATGTTGATCATCGACCATGCAGGAAGAGCGTCATGCTTGCGAAACTGGTAGCCGAATTCATTGGTACTTTCTGGCTCGTTTTGGGAGGGTGTGGAAGCGCGGTCCTTGCTGCTGCATTTCCAGAAGTAGGTATCGGATTGCTCGGCGTTTCGTTCGCATTTGGCCTAACCGTACTGACTGCCGCTTACTCCCTTGGGCCAATTTCAGGCGGCCATTTTAATCCTGCGGTGTCGATTGGGCTATGGGCCGGCGGACGATTTCCAGCCGCACACGTTTTGCCTTATGTTGTGTCGCAAGTCCTCGGCGGCATTGCGGGCGCAGCGATGCTTTACCTGATCGCTAGCGGGAACGCAGGCTTCAGTCTTGCTGATGGCATGGCTTCAAATGGTTATGCCGACCACTCGCCCGGAAAATATACGCTGGTTTCAGCGCTAATAATCGAACTTGTAATGACGTTTATGTTCCTGATCGTCATTCTGGGTGCTACACATCAAAGGGCGCCGGAAGGATTCGCAGGCATTGCAATCGGGCTTGCACTTACACTGATTCATTTGATTAGCATTCCCGTAACAAACACTTCCGTGAACCCCGCCCGCAGCACCGGCCCGGCGTTGATCGTCGGGGGATGGGCACTCCAGCAACTTTGGTTGTTTTGGATCGCGCCAATCGCCGGTGCAGTTCTTGCCGGGGTGACCTATCGTGGTGTGCTCGAAGCCGAATACGCTTCACCGCCGCCTGTAACGGGGCGAACGAGTATCCATTAAATTTTTTGGCCGGCGTTCCCTAGTTGACGCACGAAGCGGTCAATGAAGGCGGCATCTATTGTTAGTGGATTGTTGGCAATTGCGCACGGGTGAATTTTGCAGTAGATCGCAATGATCGGCAGCTTTCTGCATCAAACTCGCTCATTGAGTTCTTCGATCAATGGACTACTCTTCGCCGATTCTGGCCAAAGCAGCATTACTTAATTACAACCAACCAGACATTGGTATTGCTCAAGTGTGAGTCTGTGCAAAAAAGAAAATTAGGCGGCGCGACGCTCGGCCAGTTTAGACGGGAAAAATACCGCCAATTTTTCAATCTTTTTGGTTCGTAGTAAGACCAGTTCGGGGAACCAACTTGGACTCGAACCACCAGAACATTCATTGCACGCTTCATTAACACCGCAAAGACTCCGGCGCCATAACTGGAAAAGCAATCCCCCTCAGTATCCGCCCCACAGAATTTCCCCCTATTTGCAGAACACCGCAAAACCCGCGTAAAATCCCTCCCACGCGGGTGTAGCTCAATGGTAGAGCAGAAGCTTCCCAAGCTTACGACGAGGGTTCGATTCCCTTCACCCGCTCCAGATTCCTCGGGCACCGTTCGGTGCCTTTTTTATTGGCATGGATTTTCCTTTTCTCGATAGATCAAGCATGTCCCACAACCATCCCGAAGACGGCGACAACAAGCCGATGCTGTACGACCCGACCGAGCACCGCATTCGCAGTTTTGTTACGCGTGCCGGCCGCCTTTCGACCGCCCAGGCGAGGGCGATCGAGACCTTGGGGCCGCAGTTCTGCATTCCGTATGTGAAAACGCCGTGCGATTTCAGCCAGGTGTTTGGGCGCAGTGCGCCGACGGTGCTGGAAATCGGCTTTGGCATGGGCGATACCACGGCGAAGATTGCCGCCGGCATGCCGGAGACGGATTTTGTGGGCGTCGAGGTGCACACGCCAGGTGTGGGCAGTTTGCTGAAACTGATTGGGGAACAGCAACTTGCCAACTTGCGCATCATTCAGCACGACGCGGTGGAGGTGGTCAGAAACATGGTGGAGCCGGATTCGCTGGCTGGGATACATGTCTTTTTCCCCGATCCTTGGCACAAGGCGCGGCACAACAAGCGCCGCCTGATTCAAGGTCCGTTCGTTGAATTGCTGGTGTCGCGGCTGAAGCCCGGCGGGTATCTGCACTGCGCGACCGATTGGGAGGAGTATGCGGAGCAGATGCTGCAGGTATTAGGCAGCGAAGCGGCGTTGAAGAACACGGCGGAGGGATATGCGCCGCGTCCTGCCTACCGGCCGGTGACCAAGTTTGAAAACCGCGGCTTGCGGCTTGGACATGGGGTGTGGGATCTGGTGTTTGTGAAGCGATAAGCGGCAATACACCGCAACATCGGCGCCGTGCGCGCTCCGTATGCAGAGACGGCTTGGCTTGACGCCAGAGCAGCTTTCAAAACGCTCAGGCCATCTCTACGATCAGGGAAACGATTTCTTCGCCATACGTTTCCAACTTCTTCTCACCGACACCGGAAACATTGCGCAAGTCGTCCAGCGAAGCAGGTTTCAGCTTGGCGATTTCGCGCATGGTGGCGTCGTGGAAAATCACATAGGCCGGGACATTGTGCTTGCGCGCGGTTTCGACGCGCCACCAGCGCAGCTTGTCGAAAATGGCCTGCTCTGCCGAAGACAAATCCGTTTCCACATAACCCTTCGGCTTGGCGGTTTCGCGCCGTTTCTTGACCGGTTTCTGGTATTGCCGCAGTTGTACCTTGCGCTCGCCGCGCAGTACCGGCCGCGCGGCGTCGGTCAGTTTCAGCGAACCGTAGGCGTCGTGATCGACCATTACCAGGCCGATGGCAATGGCTTGCCGCAGGCTGGCGCGCCATTCGGCTTCGCTGGTTTCGCTGCCGATACCGAAGGTGGATACTTTTTCATGCCGCCACTGCTTCACCTTTTCCGAGTCGATGCCGCGCAATACGTCGATGACATGGCCGGCACCGAAGCGCTGATCGACACGGTAGATCGATGACAGCAATTTCTGCATTTGCACCGAGCCGTCATACGACACCGGCGGATTGAGGCAACTATCGCAATTGCCACAGGGGGTGGAGGGCTGGCCGAAATAATCGAGCAGGCGCACGCGGCGGCAATTGAGCGTCTCGCACAGGCCCAGCATGGCATCCAGCTTGGCTGACTGTACCCGCTTGAACGTTTCATCGGCTTCCGACTCGTCGATCATGCGGCGCTGCTGCACCACGTCTTGCAGGCCGTAGGCCATCCAGGCGTTGGCGGGCAAGCCGTCACGGCCGGCACGACCGGTTTCCTGGTAATAACCTTCTATGCTTTTTGGCAAATCGAGGTGGGCGACGAAGCGCACATCCGGCTTGTCGATGCCCATGCCGAAGGCGATGGTGGCGACCATGACGATGGATTCTTCGCGCAGGAAACGCGCCTGATTGGCCGTGCGGGTGGCGATGTCCATGCCGGCGTGGTAGGGCAACGCCAACACACCGTGCGCGTTCAGGAACTCGGCGGTTTCCTCGACCTTCTTGCGCGACAGGCAATACACGACGCCGGCATCGCCCGCATGCTCTTCCTGAATGAAGTCCAGCACCTGCTTGCGGCCGTTGACCTTTTCGACAATCTGATAGCGGATGTTGGGCCGGTCGAAGGAGGAGACGAATTGCATCGCCTCGTCGAGCTGCAGGCGATGCGCGATTTCGGCGCGCGTTTGCGGATCGGCGGTGGCGGTAAGCGCGATGCGCGGCACGTGCGGAAAGCGCTCGTGCAACACCGACAGCTTGATGTATTCGGGACGGAAGTCGTGCCCCCATTGCGAGACGCAATGCGCTTCATCGATGGCAAACAAGGCAATTTTCGATGCTTCCAGCAATTCCAGGCAGCGCGGCGTCATCAAGCGTTCCGGCGCGACGTACACCAGATCGAGGTCGCCGTTACGCACGCGGCGTTCGGTGCGCATGGTTTCGTCGAAGCTCTGGGTGGAATTGAGGAAGGCGGCGCGCACGCCGACTTCAGCCAGTGCGTCCACCTGGTCCTGCATCAAGGCGATCAGCGGCGACACCACCACGCCGACGCCGTCGCGCAGCAGTGCGGGAATCTGGTAGCACAAGGACTTGCCACCGCCGGTCGGCATCAGCACCAGGGCGTCGCCGCCACCGGCGACATGGTTCACGATATCGGCTTGCTGGCCGCGAAATTCCGGATAGCCGAAGATGGTCTGCAGGATGTGCAGCGCGGGGTCGTTGTCGAGATGGTCACGCATGTCACTAGCCAAGCTTGGTGCCGGATTCAGTCCACCCATTGTACCCATCCGCCGTAGCTGGTCACGATCACGATCAGGCCGAAGGCGATGCGGTACCAGGCGAAGATGGTGAAGTCATGCGTGCTGATGTAACGCAACAGCCAGCGCACGCAAAGGAAGGCAGAGAAGAACGCGGACACGGTGCCGATACCGAACCATGGCAGGTCAGCAACGGAGAGCAGATCGCGTGCTTTATACAGCGAATAGAGGGAGGCTGAAAACAGTGTCGGGATCGCCAGGAAGAAGGAAAATTCGGTGGCGGCCTTGCGCGACAGGCCGAACAGCATGCCGCCGATGATGGTGGCGCCCGAGCGGCTGGTGCCGGGGATCAGGGCGAACGCCTGGGCGCAGCCGACCTTGAAGGCATCGGCCGCTGTCATGTCGTCCACCGATTCGACACGGTGAGCCGACGCGCCCTTGTGCCTGCGTTCCACCCACAGGATGATCAGGCCGCCGACGATGAACGCCATGGCGACCGGCAGCGGCGCAAACAACGATTGTTTGATGGCGGCATTGAACAGGAAACCGAGGCCGGCGGCGGGAATAAAGGCAATCAGCAGATTGAGCACGAAACGCTGCGCTTTCACATCGCTGAACAAACCGCTGGCGACGCTGGCGATCTTGGCCCGATATTCCCAGCACACGGCCAGCATGGCGCCGGCCTGGATGGCGATCTCGAAGACCTTGACTTTCTCGTTGGTAAAGTCGAGCAGGCTGGCGGTGAGAATCAGGTGACCGGTGGAGGAAATCGGCAGGAATTCCGTCAAGCCTTCGACGATGCCCATGATGAGCGCTTTGAACGCGAGCGTAAGATCCATGTGTGATGCTTTTTGAAACGTGGTCGATTCAATAAAAAAACCCGCCGGATTTGATGCCGCGCGGGTCGGGGAATACCGGCAAGAAAGTCTTGGGAACGTGCACGGAATAATTTTCCGATTTGTTCCACGTCTGACGGGTGCACTGCGGCGTTGCTCGTCGTCGCCATAGCTCGCTATGGCTCCTCCTCACGCCTTGCATTGCCTCCCGCCAGACGCGTCCAAATCGGGAAATTATTCCGTCCACGTTCCTACCTTGCGGGTTCAAAGGTTACCACGAGACCGTTGCTGCGGGTCGTGATTTTTGCCGGATTGAAGGTCGTTCCGGCATAGCGCAGGTCTTCCGGCCGGAAGGTGTAGAGCGGGACATTGGTAAGCAACTGCTCCGCCAGCAAAGCGCCCACGCGGGTGAGCTGGTTGGCATACAGCGGATCGAGTCCGCTGACGTTGAAAGATTCGACACGTGGTTCGGCCAGTACCAATGCGTTACGCGCCATGTCCACGCGTAGCTGACCCGAAATAGCCAAATTTCCCGCCCATGTCCTGTTCATGAAGGGCGGCGCGATGGAGGTGTCCATGCTGGTCAGGATGCGGTTGGTTTCCGGTTGCAGCGCGACGCGCGGATTGGTGACGCGGATATCCAGCAGTTCCAGGAAACGGTTGTTGAATGGAAATCGATTGGAAATCGATTCCTGCAGACGCGCCAGCGGGATTTCCATCTCGCGCGGTCCAAGCAAGGTGGCGCATGCAGATAAGAAAACCACCATGATTATCAACAGAGACGAGGTAAATCGTCGCTTCATCTTTATTTCCTTTCAGAAAACTAGAGCGGATTGCGCCTCAGTGCACGGGTAGCGAAGCGGTCTGCCGCGTTGCTCGGAGGTGAGTACAAGACGCCAAGCGCAGACAGGGTGCCCCCTGTAGAGCATTGGCAACGCCGCAATCGCCTCCGAGCAACGTGGCAGAACCCCTGCCCTGAGGCGCAATCCGCTCTACGGAGAGGTCAGTGCGTCGAGGCGCTTCAGATAATGCAAGGCATGGTCGCGCGTGTCGCCGCACATGTCGATGGACGGTTGTAGACTTTGACACACCGAGGGGCGTTCCGGTTTGCCGAAGATCATGCATTGATTCAAGTCGTTGAGTTGCAGACAACGCACACCGGCGGGTTTACCGTGAGGCATGCCGGGAATGGGAGAGGAAATCGACGGCGCGATGCAGCACGCGCCGCAGCCGGAACGGCAGGAAATCTTATTCATAGCGCAATGCCTGGATCGGCAATAGGGCCGCCGCCTTGCGCGCCGGATAAAACCCGAAAAAGATGCCGATGGCGGCGGAAAAACCGACTGCCAGCACGATGGATTGCGGCGATAGACGTGTCGTCCAGCCCGCGAATTCGCCGACCAGCCAAGCGCCCGCGATACCGCACACAATGCCGACGAAGCCGCCGATCAGCGACAGCGTCACCGCCTCCACCAGAAATTGCATGAGGATGTCCTTGCCGCGCGCGCCGACCGCCATGCGCAAGCCGATTTCGCGGGTGCGCTCGGTCACCGATACCAGCATGATATTCATGATGCCGATGCCGCCGACCAGCAGCGATACCGAGGCGACGGCAGCCAGCAACAGCGTCATGATGCGCGAGGATTCTTCCTGCGCCTGCAGCATTTCGGTCAGGTTGCGAATGGTGAAGGGATCGTCCTGGCCGGGTTGGGTCCGCTGGCGCTGGCGCAGCAGTTCACGAATATCCTCTTCTGCCGCCTGCATGCTAGCCCCTTCGCGCACCTTGACCTGGATGGTGCTTACGCGCCGCAGCTTCCCTTGCGTATTGCCGAACAAGCGGTTGCGCGCGGTTGCCAGCGGCAACATGATCACGTCGTCCTGGTCTTGTCCCATCATGCTCTGCCCTTTCCTACCGAGCACACCGACGATGGTGAAAGGCACATTGCGAATGCGGACCGTCTGATCGATCGGGTCGAGGTCGCCGAACAATTGCGTGGCTACCGTCTGGCCGACCAGCGCGACTTTTGCGCTGCCGCTCAATTCGGCTTCTTCGAACATGCGCCCTGCGTACAGCGGCCAGTCGCGCGCCTCGAAATAGTCCGGGTTGACGCCGTAAATCTGCGTGGACCAGTTGGCGCCGGCGGCGACCACCTGTTCCCCACGTCGGTTGGACGGCGCTGCGACCTGCACTTCGGGAATTTCACGCACAATTGCAGCGGCGTCGTCCTCGGTCAGTGTCTGGTTGGCGCCTGAGCCGAGGCGCACCCCGGACGAGGTGGTCGATCCAGGCAGGATAATCATCAGGTTTGAGCCCAGGCTCTTGATCTGTTCCTCGACCCGCGCCTGAGCGCCTGCCCCGACGGCAATCATGGTGATCACCGCAGCCACACCGATGATGATGCCGAGCATGGTCAGCATGGAACGCAGTTTATTGACGCGCAGTGCATTCAGTGCGATGCGCAAGGTGGCCAGCAGGCTCATGCGGCATCTCCTTGTGTTCCTTGCGTATCCATGCGCGCCAGCACGGCAGCCGCATCGTGCGGCACGTTCGCAGCGTCCGAAATGACGGTGCCATCACGGAAGGTAATGATGCGCGAGGCAAATGCCGCTACATCGTGTTCATGCGTGACCATGACGATGGTCATGCCCTGCTGGTTCAGCCGTTGCAGCAGGGCCATGATGTCGATACTGGTGCGCGAATCGAGCGCGCCGGTCGGTTCGTCAGCCAGGATCAGCGCGGGATTGTTGACCAACGCGCGCGCGATCGCCACACGCTGCTGCTGGCCGCCGGACAGCTGCGCCGGATGATGGTCGGTGCGCGTGCCGAGGCCGACTTCGGTCAACCGCTGCAGCGCACGCGCCTTGCGTTCCACCGCCGGCACATCGGCATACAGCAAAGGCAACTCGACGTTATCCAGCGCCGTCGTGCGCGGCAAGAGGTTGAACTGCTGGAAGACGAAACCGAGCCGACGGTTGCGGATCGTCGCCAGTTGGTCATTGTCGAGCGCCGACACATTGGCGCCATCCAGCAGGTAGTCGCCCGACGTCGGCTTATCAAGGCAGCCCAGCACATTCATGAAGGTCGATTTCCCGGACCCGGACGCGCCCATGATGGCAACAAACTCGCCTTGATCGATGGTGATGGACACGCCGCGCAAGGCGCGCACCAGCGTCGTGCCCATGGCGTATTCCTTGACCAGGGCGGTGGTCTGGATCAAGTGCATCAGAACATCCTCGGCCCGCCGGCCTGACGTCGACTCGACGAACTGCCCTGCTGCTGGGATGAAGACTGCACGCCGGTGACGATGTCCATGCCTTCCTTGATTTCGGGCGCCCGCACTTCCGTACTGCTGCCGTCGGAAAGACCCAGACGCACTTCCACTGCTTTCGGCTGCCGGTTTTCATCCAAGGTATAGATACGGCCACGCCCGCCGCCGCGCCGCTCGCCGCTCTCGGCAAGGATCTGTTCGTATTTCTGCTTTTGCACGGGCGTCAGCATTTCCATGACTTGCGCACGCAAGGCATTGCGATTGCGTTCGGCCAACTGTTGCCGCTCGCCCTCCGGCGCATCGCGCAAGGCCATGAACTTGTCGCGCATGCCGGCATAGAACGTTTCCAGCTTGGTCTTTTGCGTATCGTCCAATTGCAACTCTTGCACCAGGCGTTCGCGCTGGGCGTTCATCTGAGCACCCTGCCCTCGTGGCGCATCCGTCGGTGTAGCCGTTGTCTGTGCGCCCTTGCCGGTATCGCCAGGTAAGCGAAAACGCAATGCGGCGTTGGCCACCTTCAACACATCGTCGCGACGGTCGGTCACGATGCGCACGTTTGCCGTCATGCCGGGCAACAACATCCGGTTCGGATTTGCCGCACTGATGACGACGGTGTAAGTCACGACGTTGGAAACATTCTGCGCCGCTTTGCGGATTTGCTTCACCGTGCCTTCAAAACTGCGCCCGGGAAAGGCATCGACCGTAAATGTCGTCAACTGACCGGTGCGGATACGACCGATCTCCGATTCGTCGATGGCCGCATCGACCTGCATGTCGGTCAGGTTCTCGGCGATGATGAACAGTTCCGGCGCCTGCAAACTGGCGGCGACCGTCTGCCCGCGTTCGACGCTGCGCTTGATGACCACGCCGTTGACCGGCGCCCGGATTTCGGTACGCCCCAGGTCGATTCTTGCCTGCGCCAGCGCTGCCTGGCGCTGCTTCACCACCGCTTCCGCATTACGCGCATTCGCGGCCGCCACAGCGGCCTGCGCTTTCGCGGTGTTGTATTGCTCGACGGCTGCGTGATAGACGGACTCCGTCCGGTCGCGCTCGGCACCGGAAATGAAGCCTTTCTCCACCAATTGCCGATTACGCTCGAAGTCGCGCTTGGCTATGTTGAGATCGACCTCGGCTTTGGCCATAGCCGCCCGTTGCGCTGCGATATTGGCCTGCTGCGTCATTACCTGCGCCCGCGCGGCATCGACATCCGCCTGCGCCTGCAACACTTTTGTTTCAAACGTTTCCGGATCGATGCGCGCGATCAATTGGCCGCGCTTCACTTCGGAATTGAAATCGACCAGCACTTCCTTCAACTGACCGGACACTTGGGAACCGACCTGCACCTGCACCACCGGACTCAAGGTACCGGACGCGGAAACACTGGCGGTGATCGCCCCCCTCTCCACCTTGCTTGTCCGGTATTGCGGTGCGGCGTTTTTTTCCTGCCAATAGCTGAACCCGAACACGCCGGATACCAGCAACGCCAGGACCATGAGCCAGGCCCACCATCTTCTTAAGATATTCATGAATTGCGAGGGAATAGAAGTATGGGCGGATTTTACCGGCAATCACCAGGCGGGGATTTGTCGCTTTGTATCGTACTGTTGCGTTGAGAAACAAGCTGGCGGATCACTGCGAAGATCGAACGTATTGTTCTTCGTTCAACGCAATGCTCATGCTGAGGCTGGTAGCCAAGTACCACTCGGAGCAGATGTCAACATCTTGTACAAGAGACGAGGTCGGTTCGAGAAGAGAAGTCGTACGTGAGGTACGACTAGGCGTCGTAAGAGCGAGATCGGCCCCGTACAGGGTGTTGAAAACTGCTCTATTGCCGAATTGACGCCAGCATCCCAAGCTGGCCCGTAATCGTCATTACGGGGAAAAGCATTACCTGTTCAGCGCAAAATTGCGCAATATGGGTCCGCTTGGCTAGACTTACGCACCAGTTGAATCCTCTGCCGGCCGATTTCTTGCCTGATTGGCTTTCTTTACCATGCCATCCACCTTATCCATGCCGTCCATAAAAAGTTCGCATAGAACCACACTGGACATGATGGTATCCGCCATTGCATGCGGCACAACGGACTGAATGCCACTGCCCACCGTATGGACCCTGGTCGCCAGCTTCGTCGTTTTGTTCACCCATTCTTTTTTGGAAAATTGAACTGAATCCGAGTCATCAAGCGCTGTCTGAGTCAGGCGGGAGTCTTCAGGCGCCGTGATTGCCTTAAGCGCAGTTTTTGTACCAGAAAAGTGGCCGTCATCAATTTCTTTTACTCGCCCGAGTTCAGTGGCCGCGTACATGGGTGCCACGACCATTGCGGCTGCAGCAAAATTTGCCAACATTTTAAGCGTCGTATTATCCGCATTCCTGCTCAGATAAACGATGAGGTTAGACAGCTCCGTAGATGCAACGCCGCCCGCCAAGTGCATCAAGAAATCTCTAAATGCAGCCGGATGATCCCGGAGGCTTTCCATCCCTTCCGTTAAATGCTGCCGTACCCCTTTCGCATCTCCCTTCGTATATGCTGGAATTTCACGTCCATCCACGACTATTTTTTGCCGCATTTTGAAATCGGTCTGCAGGCCTGCCTCCAAGCCTGTTCCAATGAGGGTGCCAATGACACGTGCAACCAACCCCGGTTCCACATACTCCTTATCTTGCAGCCAGGCGCGACCCGCGCTGATCGCGCCAACAGACATGAATCCCAACGCTGCACCAACGATACCGCCATCCCCGAAATGCTCACCTATATTGCTGAATACCTTTCTTTTCCCAGCGGTGAGCCTCATCTCCTTTTGAAACTCGGTCGCGCTTAAATCCTTTGGCACACCATCCTGGATAATCGTTCTCGCCGGTGCTGGAATCGCTTTATCCGCAGAGGTTTTTTGAGGTGCTCTCGGTTCGACAAAAGGAATTTTTTCCACCAATCCCTTTGCAACCCGGCCCACTGTCTTATTGGCGAAAAAATAGGTCAATCCCAATACGAGGCCGCTGGCAAGCGCCATTGTCGCCACATCGCCATAGTTATTCTTGTCATACCCGTTACTGTTTTTAATTTTCTCCTCTGTACCGACACGAGAAACAGCATAGTGAAAAAAAGCGCCTATCACTCCTGCTATTACTGTGAAAGCCAGGACCGGAATCTTGCTTTCTTGTTGATGCTTTTTGTCGAGCCGGGTTAAAAAATCTTCATTGTTGATTGCATTGACCAGCTCTTCGGCTCTAGGCTGATCAACAAGGTCATCCTTATGCTCGTCGATCAGTTTTGCGACTGTATTTTTGACGAGCTGGCTACTTAACTTGAGGCACTCGGCTTCGAACTGGTGGTCTCCCCCGCCCTGTCGCGCCAATGTCTCCAACTCCTTCGCCATTCGCGTAATTTCTTTATGGGTGACAGCGGCAAGTTCAACCTGTCCATCTATTCCAGCCTCTCTAAATGAGGGATGATCTGCAAATAGTCGTTGGTATCCGTTGTTCTTTTGGGAAGATTTCGCTCCATTCGCAGATTCATCTGTTTCCTGATGACTTGCATCGATTGCCGAAACGACTTTATTGGCAATATCCCCGTAAACCAAGGATTCAAGATCCCGTCCCCGAGAGAGTTCGCTTGCAACAATACGACCTTCAAGAATCAAGGTTTTTTGGTTAATCTGCTGAAGAAGTTTCGTTCTTTGTTTACGTATGGCCGCAGCTGGATGACCCGATAACTGACTCTCATCGCCTGCGGGCTGCGTTTTTGCCTCCTCTTGCTGTCCAAGCTGCTTTTCTAGCGCACGTAAACTGGAGCGAAGTTCGCCAAGTTCTGTGGCAGCATTTGCGATTTCATGATCTTCAAGTTCCAGCCTCTGCCTGGGAGCCGTTCTTATTCTCACCAATTCCATTACGCTAGCATGGCTGCTTCCACTACTTGGAAAATTAGGATCCGTATTGTGGCGTGAACTGGGTAAGGAAGAAAAACTAGGATTAGCGAAGTACTGTTGCATCCCTGCCTCATGTGCCTCATGTGCGGCAAGCACATTTCTGTGGAGACCTGGGGGTACTGGTAGAGTCTTGGCGGGTACCGCCAGCAATCGAGAGGGGAGTTTATCCCGGGAAGGGGGTGGAGAGCTTGTCTCTGACGTTGCGGAGGCTGAAGCAATAGCATGTGTGCCAGATAAGCTACTCTGCCTGCTTATTGAATCCGGTCCCGGCATATGATGCCCTCTCAATGATCAATTTTTCCCAGGTCCTGTAGAAGAACCGCCCAATCTGGCCGCCAGCCTATCGGCAGTGCCCTTTAATCCGGCACGCTTTGCACCGGCAAGTTTTTCTGTTTTCTCGTCCTCCAGAAAATACCCCTTACGCCATTCAATGGCCATATCCGCAATAGCCGCAAATGCCTCCAACGCGCTGTCCGCTGTGGCTCCCTGTAATTGCAGCCGGAACATCATTAAGATATGGCCGCTATCGGGGTTGTAAGTAAATGAAGGGCTGTTGACGCCAAACATATACATGTTGGTTTCCAGCAGTCGTAACAGGATGGCTTCTCGCGACTCGGTTGGCAACACGCCAAAATCGCAATAGACAAGAGCACTAAGAGGATCGATTGCCCCTCCGTAATAAAGGCTGAAATCCGTTTTGTTCACATTGAGATTTGCCACCTGATACATCAACTCCGGATTCGGAATATCGCACCTGGCGCAAATCCGATCGATCAAGGATTGATACGCCTCCATGGACATAATGTCTGCCTCCTTTATAGGACTCCTCCTTTATTGTTCAACCTGTGGTGTTCGGCCAATCTCCATGCCCGAACACCACTCCACTTACTATTTAAGGTAGGCGTCTACCGCTTTGGCAACGACGCCCTCTTTCTTGACCGTCTCCAGCGCTGCATTCATTTTTTCAATGAAATCGGCCTTGTAAGGCACTTTCGTATTTGCGCTATAACCGATATATCCATCCTCTCCAGAAATGACAGCAGCTTCACTCATCTTGAAGTTTCCAAACTGAGGGTCTGAACGTAATTTCTTGGCTGTATACAAAATCGAACCGCGATCGTTGGCGTAGCAATCGATGCGTTTTCCCGCAAGTTTTTTCAAGTTGCTGTCATTACCTTTTGACTCGGCGAGATTGAGCTTGCCACTTTTTGCTCCAGCGCTTAACCCCTCTGAGATATTAAATCCTGCATTAACCCCTATCGTAAGGCCCGTAAAATCGTCAGGGATTTTTTTGCGTGGCGAAGCCATGACATCGTCCCGGCAAAAGAGAACGACCTCTTCTTTAAGCATCGGAACGGAATAGGGGTTTATGTAGGGTCGCTCTTTTTTCTTCATGTAGGGAGGGAAGAGACCAAATCCCGTACCACTCTCCAGTTCAGCAAGGCCTCGCTTCCATGGCACCGGCTGCAATTCAATCTGGTAGGTGGAAGGCATTTTTTCAATTGCCTTCTTCAAGATGTCAACGTAGATACCCTTGAGCTGCCCGTTCTCCACAAAAGAGTACGGGGCATAGTCGTCATCTCCATAAATGATCACTTTCTCTGCACTATTAGCCGCCGTAGCGAACGCCCCTGTGAGAATGCAGCAAAGAATTGCACGTTTCATCTTCCCTCTCCTTTTTAATTAAATTAGCTGCCGTACGTGATGCAGCCTTGTGACAAACACTTCTAGTTTGCTAGTTTGAAATTGCTTACTTTTCGCTTCTATCTAAAGGGATAGGAACTAGCCAGCTCTACTGCTATGACAGAAGTCCCTGATGCATTATTTTTTTTCCTTTGTTCGATGAGCCGAGCATTGCCTTTTCTACAGCCGGCACCTTCTCTCTGGAAGCAGACAGGGGTATCACCACTTTCGCGTCATCCAATTTAAAAACGCCAACAACGCCTGCAAGAGTTGCGCTTTGGTTTTGCAACGCTTCGGCAGCGGCCGCAGCTTCTTCGACCAAAGCAGCATTCTGTTGTGTCACGTTGTCCATTTGAGTGATCGCTTGATTGATCTGCTCAATACCTATGGTCTGCTCCTGAATGGCTTTCATGATATCGCCCATAATTCCCGTGACACGTTCAACACTTGTGACGATGTCATTCATGGTCGCGCCTGCCTGATCCACCAATTTTGTTCCTGCCTCGACTTTTTCGACCGAGTCGCCAATCAACTCCTTTATCTCCTTTGCAGCGGCAGCGGATCGCTGTGCCAGGTTGCGTACTTCGGCTGCAACGACTGCAAACCCGCGCCCTTGCTCCCCTGCGCGAGCAGCTTCCACGGCTGCATTCAATGCAAGAATATTGGTTTGAAAAGCAATGCCGTCAATTACTCCAATAATGTCAACGATCTTCTTCGATGCCTGATTAATCGATCCCATCGTATCGACCACCTCGGCCACAACTGCGCCTCCTTTGACGGCAACAGCCGAAGCTGTTAACGCCAGGTCATTTGCCTGCTGTGCATTTTCTGCGTTTTGTTTAACGGTGCTGGTCAATTCTTCCATTGAGGCCGCAGTCTCTTCCAGGGAACTAGCTTGCTCTTCGGTGCGGGATGAAAGATCCATGTTGCCGCTTGCGATTTCCTTGGAAGCAGAGGCAATCGTGAAAGTGCTGGCTTTGACTTGTCCAAGAATTCCCTGCAGCCGCTCGACAAAGGTATTGAAACTGTCTGCGACATCATTAAATTCGTCGCTTTTTCCTCGGGGAAGACGCTTTGTCAGGTCAGCCTCCCCTTCAGCAATGTTATGCAACGCTTGCCCCACTCCGGAAAGCGGCTTCAAGACAATCACGCGAAGAATGCCGGAGAGTGCCAAGACGATAACGACATCGAGTATGAGCATCTGCACAATGCTCCATATCAAATCGGCGCGAAGAGCCGTATTAATTTCTTCGTGAGACACGTAGACCGTCACTTCGCCGATCGGACTGCTTTTGCCGTTCTCCACAAAAACCAACTGAGCCTTGTGGCTGCTATCGGCCGTAGGCGGCTGCGTCGCCATGACAATTTTTTTATCGCTGTCACGAGCACTGCCACCGATGATTTTGCTGCCGTTGGCAATCATGATGCCGACGACGAATGGCGCGGACATTTCAGAAATCAGATTTTTCTCAATCTGCACTTTGTCAAAATTCCAGATGGCGTTGGGCAGATTGGCAGACATACGCACTAAAGCCGCCTCGACCTGGCGTTTCATCTGCACCTCACGCTCTTCCTTTGTCTTGACGTAGTTAATCGCACCAAATATCAAGAGCAAGCCAGACACGATCAAAACAAACAGCACATTCAAACGAAAACGCATACTAGATGTATTCATGGTCGATTCTGGTTAAGAGCTATGTTTAATTGGGAACGTCAATATCCAGGGGCTTGGATTTAACCGAATCTGACACCGAGTGATACCGGACCTACTTCAACTAAGCAGGGAACCGACATTCAGTGACAGCAAGCGATGAGGATAAGACCTTAGGCGCCAAGGCCGGTCTTTTGAGGCGGTGGGAGATATTTATTAATGGGTTACGCCGGACGGCACCCTGGAAATCTGTCGTTTTAATCATTGACTCGCGCTGCAACGAATCTGAATGTTTCGCAAAACTTTCGTATATCACTTTCCCCCCCATCTCTACTTCGAAAAGTAGCCACCATGTAGCAAGACTTGAGATTGCAGTATTACGCGTGTTTCCTTGTGATCAAGTATAGGCTCAAATTTCTTTTTAGAAAAAGATTTTTTCTCGACTGTTAGTGCAACGCGACGACGAATACTTGGTCAACAAACGGTAGCGAACAATGGGCAGGTATTGACACGCACATAAATTTACGACAGAAGATTGATTTGCTACGTGAACCAACAGGTGTCGCTGGTACGTGTGCATATTGGCGCTTCAGTGCGGACGACGTTGAAGGGGATAGGATGGGTCCGCTGAATACACACCGCGTTTCATCAGCGCCTGGCGCTGCTCTTCGGCACTGCAACCGTCGATGAAACAATACCCGCTATGAGTGACGCGTAGATGCCTGCGTCCAGCGCGCTTCCTGAGCGACATGCGAAACAC
>DATLIB010000052.1:0-19641 GCA_035539595.1 Noviherbaspirillum sp. | reverse complement strand
TTTTCACGTTCGGCATCAGCGCATAGGCGCCGATGCAATTTCCCATGGCGCCACTGGCAAAGGCAACGATCAGGTACGCTTCGAACTCGGCGCCTATGCGCTGATGCCGAACGTGAAAATCATCGCCCCATGGCGAGAATGGGATCTGTTATCGCGCGAAAAATTGTTGAAGTATGCGGAAGATGCCGGCATCGAAATCGACATGAAGCACAAGAACGGCGGCGCGCCCTATTCGATGGATGCGAACCTCCTGCACATCAGTTTCGAAGGCCGCCACTTGGAAAATCCGAGTGCGGAAGCGGAAGAATCGATGTGGCGCTGGACCGTCAGCCCGGAAGCGGCACCGGACACGCCGGAATACCTCGACATCGAATTCGAAAAGGGCGATATCGTTGCACTGAATGGCAAGCGCCTGTCACCGGCTGCAGTCCTGACAGAGTTGAACCGCCTTGGCGGCAAGCACGGCATCGGTCGCCTTGACTTGGTCGAAAACCGCTACGTCGGCATGAAATCGCGCGGCTGCTACGAAACCCCGGGCGGCACCATTATGCTGCGCGCGCATCGCGCCATCGAATCCATCACGCTGGACCGCGAGGTCGCTCACCTGAAGGACGATCTGATGCCGCGTTATGCCAGCCTGATTTATAACGGCTACTGGTGGGCGCCGGAACGTGTCGCGCTGCAGACCTTGATCAATCATACGCAGCAAAGCGTCAACGGCTGGGTACGCGTCAAGCTGTACAAGGGCAATGTGATCGTCGTGTCGCGTGATTCAAAGACCGACTCGTTGTTCGACATGAATATTGCGACCTTCGACGAAGACGGCGGTGCATACAACCAGGCGGATGCGGGCGGCTTCATCAAGCTCAATGCGCTACGCATGCGGATTGCGGCGAATGCGCGCAACAAGCGCTCGAAGTAATCGTCAAAACGGCCGGTGCTTCACCGGCCGTTTTTCTTTCTCATTGTTCAATAAAAAGCACACCATGGCCGCTCAATTCGACAATGTTTCTGTCATCAAGAAAGCCAATATCTATTTCGATGGAAAATGTGTCTCCCATACCATCCTGGCCAACGATGGCACCAAAAGAACGCTCGGCGTGATTTTTCCATCTTCGTTAACCTTCAATACCAGCGCGCCTGAAGTCATGGAACTAAATGCAGGAAAATGTCGCATTCGTCTGCAAGGCGAAGATCTCTGGCATACCTATGAAGGCGGCCAGAGTTTCCGTGTCCCAGGCAACTCGAGCTTTGATATTGAAACGCTGGAAACGTTGGACTACGTCTGCCACTTCGTAGCAGCGTGATTTGACGAAGCGGCGACCACATGGTCGCCAACCTATATGAACACCGGTTCCGGCTCGAGCATTACTCCAAACCTGGACATGACATCCGCTTGAATCGCTGCAGCAAGCTCAGCGATTTCCTGACCGCTTGCTCCGCCACGGTTAATCAGCACCAGTGCCTGTTTTTCATATACCCCTGCGGCACCGAGGCTTTTTCCTTTCCAGCCGCTTTGCTCAATCAGCCAGCCGGCGGCGAGCTTGAAGCGGCCATCGACTTGCGCATAACTAGGTAGTTGCGGATGACGCGTCGTCAATGCATTTAACTGTTCTCGCGAGACCACCGGATTCTTGAAGAAACTGCCGGCGTTGCCGATCATTGTCGGGTCCGGCAACTTGCGAGTCCTGATTGCGATGACCGCTTCGCAAATCTGGCAAGCTGTTGGCGTAGTAATGCCGCGCGCGCTCAGTTCCTGGGAAACATCCCCGTATTGGAGATTCGGTTGCCATCTTTTGGGCAATGCGAAGGTCACATCAAGAATCACTGCACGGTCACGCAAGCGGCGTTTAAACACGCTATCGCGATAGCCAAATTCACAGCTCGCCTTGTCAAGAACGAAGGTTTGTCCTGATTCGAAATCGAAGGCAGTCAGCGCATGAAAACGGTCTTTGAGTTCGACACCGTAAGCGCCAATATTCTGGATCGGCGCGGCACCGACACAGCCGGGAATCAGCGCAAGGTTCTCCAAGCCGCCCATCCCTTGTTCCAGTGTCCACTGCACGAACCGATGCCAATTTTCCCCGGCAGCCGCCTTGACATAAACGGCATCCGCATCCTCGTGCACGATTTCTTTACCAGTAGTACACATGTGCAATACAAATCCGTCGAAATCACCGGTCAGGAGCAAGTTACTGCCTCCACCCAGAACCAGTCGTGGCCATCCGGTTTCGCGCTTAATCAGCGGCAACATATCGACGGAAGTCACCCGTAAATATTCACGGGCCTCGGCTTCAATTCCAAAGGTATTGAGCGGTCGTAAGGAAAAACCGTATTGAATGGGTAGAACAGCAGTCATAGCGCAGGCATTATATAGAGGGGGTCCAATCTAGCCACCCGATTTTTTGTCGGCTAGAATGGCTCGTTGATTCCATCATAACAAGGTCCTCCATAAGAACGAGAACCGGCCTTTTTCCAGCAACCCTGAACGTAGCAAAGAGAGATTAGCCATGCCGTCTTTTGATGTGGTATCCGAAGCCAATATTGTCGAAGTCAAGAATGCGGTCGATCAGTCGAACAAGGAAATTTCTACACGTTTCGACTTCAAGGGCAGCGACGCACGCGTCGAGCAAAAAGAGCGCGACCTTACCGCCTACGCGGACAGTGAATTTCAATTGAATCAGGTCCGAGACGTACTGACAGGAAAAATGGTAAAGCGAAACGTCGATGTGCGCTTCCTGGATCTTGGCAAGATAGAAAAAATCGGTGGCGACAAGGTTAAGCAAGTCATCAAGGTTAAGAACGGCATCGAATCCGATGCTGCCAAGAAAATCGTGCGCATTATCAAAGACAGCAAGATGAAGGTACAAGCCAGCATCCAGGGCGACGCTGTGCGCATTACCGGAGCCAAGCGCGACGATCTACAGGCAGCGATTGCCCTGCTACGCAAGGAAGTCACTGATTTGCCATTGGAGTTTAATAATTTCCGGGATTGATGAGGCAAGGGAAAAATTGGTTCGTCGCGAGCTGAAAGTTGGCAATGCCATGTTCTTCGACAATCTGAAGCCTTTGCCAGGCTGTGCCCTTCCTATGCGTCTGACAACTTTTGTCGCCACGCTGTTTTTTCTTGCCAATGCCGCCCAAGCAACCGATATCAGTGTGGTTGGCCTGTTTCCAGACAAGGCCGTATTAGTCATTAACGCTGGAGCACCCAAGACGTATGCGGTTGGATCGACGATTGCAGAAGGCATCAAACTGGTGTCTGCAAATAGCACCAGCGCAACTCTCGACATCAATGGCAAACGACAGACAATTGTCTTGGGTGAGCACATCAACCGTCAGGTATCAAATGATCGCCCGCGCGTCACGCTGCAGGCGGACAGCTATGGCCATTACACCGTGCAGGGACAGATCAACGGCAGCAGCGTACGCATGCTGCTGGATACCGGCGCCACGATGATTTCCCTGCCCGCCTCGGAGGCTATGCGGCTGGGAATCGACTACAAAAAAGGACGCACCGGTTACGTGAGCACCGCGAACGGTACAGTGCCGGCATATCAGGTGAAGCTTAATACAGTGAAAATCGGAGATATCGAAATTAACCAGGTCGATGCCCTCGTGCAGGAACAAGGCTTGCCCATCATCCTGCTCGGAATGTCTTTCCTCAATCGCACTGAAATGCATCGTGACGGCGGGCAGATGGTGTTGACCAAACGTTTTTGACCAATCTGCAGTTTTTCCGGCTTTAACGAGCGCCAAAAAAAGGGGCAAATATTTCCTGCCCCACCTGTTTACGCCATGATCAGTCTCGGTCCTGCAGACGACGTTGCTTCACTGCCGCAGCCAAACCTTCCAGCACTTGCACGCTCGCATCCCAGTCAATACAACCATCCGTAATCGACTGGCCATAAGTGAGCTCCTTGCCCGGCACCAGATCCTGGCGTCCAGCCACGAGATGAGATTCCACCATCACGCCAACGATACGGGTGTCGCCTGCCGCAATTTGCGCAGCGATATCGGCACAAACCGGCACCTGATTTTCCGGCTTCTTGGAACTGTTTGCATGCGAGGCATCGATCATCAAACGCGACGCCAAGCCGTTGGCGGCGATGTCCTTGCAGGCCGTGTCGACACTGGCCGCATCATAATTCGGCATCTTGCCGCCACGCAGAATGATATGACAGTCTTCGTTACCGTTAGTCGATACGATCGCCGAGTGCCCCCCCTTCGTCACCGAAAGGAAATGGTGGGGTTGCGAGGCTGCTTTGATGGCATCGACGGCGATTTTGATATTACCGTCGGTACCGTTCTTGAAGCCGACCGGACAAGACAAGCCTGAGGCGAGTTCACGATGCACCTGTGACTCAGTCGTACGCGCACCGATTGCGCCCCAGCTGATCAGATCAGCCACATATTGCGGGCTAATCACGTCGAGGAACTCGGTACCGGCGGGAAGACCGAGTTCGTTGATGTTCAGCAGAAGCTCGCGCGCCATGCGCAAGCCGTCGTTGATGCGGAAACTGTTGTCCATGTACGGGTCATTGATCAAGCCCTTCCAACCGACGGTGGTACGCGGCTTTTCGAAATATACCCGCATAACGATTTCCAGTTCGCTGCTGAAACGTTCACGCTCTTTCACCAGGCGGTTTGCATACTCCATCGCTGCCTTGGTGTCATGGATCGAGCATGGGCCGATCACGACCATCACACGGTCGTCTTGGCCGTGCAGAATGCGGTGAAGCGCGACACGAGACTTCGCCGCAGTATTCGAGGCCTTATCCGAACAGGAAAATTCGCGAATGAGATGCGAAGGCGGCGTCAGTTCTTTCATTTCACGTATGCGTAAATCGTCGGTGCGCGGCATGGTTTTCTCCAGTCAGGTTTTAATCTTTGAACACGGTATAAACGAAAAAACCGCCATCACTGGCGGTTTTTTCTAGGAATTCGGTTTGGCTCTTTTATTCGCGCGCTTACCTCTTCTCCACCGCCTTGGGGCTGGAATAGCTAAAGTGGAAATAAAAGTAAAAATGCGCGAAAGTCATGGCTTCTTTACAGGTTTGACAGCAAATTTCGGTTAATGGTGCAGTAAATCAATGAATTTGGCAAGCCGTTTCTAGCGGATCATAGTAGCAGAATAAGCCTTATGCCGTACCGCCAACGGTCAGTCCGTCGATACGCAATGTCGGTTGCCCCACGCCCACAGGAACGCTCTGCCCCTCTTTGCCGCAGACGCCAATACCGTTATCAAGCCGCATGTCATTGCCGATCATCGATACGCGATTGAGTACGTCCGGACCGTTGCCGATCAGCGTCGCTCCTTTGACCGGATAGCTCACCTTGCCATCCTCGATCATGTACGCTTCGCTGGCGGAAAATACGAACTTGCCATTGGTAATATCCACTTGGCCGCCACCGAAATTGACTGCATACAAGCCGTTCTTCACCGATGCAATAATTTCTGCAGGATCCTTGTCACCCGCGAGCATGTAGGTATTGGTCATGCGCGGCATCGGTAGGTGTGCATACGATTCACGACGCGCGTTGCCTGTGACGGACATATTCATCAGGCGGGCGTTCAAGGTGTCTTGTATATAGCCTTTCAATATGCCATCCTCGATGAGGGTCGTGCATTGGGTAGCGTTGCCCTCATCATCGATATTCAGCGAACCGCGGCGGTCGGAAATGGTACCGTCATCGACGACCGTCACGCCCTTGGCGGCTACACGCTCACCAATGCGTCCAGAAAATGTGCTCGACCCCTTGCGATTGAAATCGCCTTCCAGACCGTGACCGATTGCCTCATGCAGCAACACACCCGGCCAACCGGGCCCGAGCACAACGGTCATCGGCCCTGCGGGAGCGGGGCGGGCATCCAGATTGACGATGGCCGCATCGACCGCTTCCGAAGCATATCTTTCAAGCAGTTCGTCGCTGAAATATTGATAGTCGCACCGTCCGCCGCCGCCGCTGGAGCCCATTTCGCGCCGTCCGTTTTGTTCGGCAATCACCGTTACCGATATACGCACCAATGGACGCACATCCGCGGCAAGCACGCCGTCGCTGCGCGCCACCAGCACCACATCATATTCACCCGCAAGACCGGCCATTACCTGCACCACGCGCGCGTCTTTGGCACGGGCGATGCGTTCGACTTTTTCGAGCAGCTTGACCTTTTCATTGGCATCGAGCGATGCCAATGGATCGCGTGGTAGATACAGAGAACGGCCGCCGACCGGTTGGATCGAGGATGCAACCTTAACCTTGCCGGCACCTTGGCGGGCAATCGAACGCGTGGCTGAGGCCGCTTCGAGTAAGGCCCTTTCGGAAATTTCGTCAGAATACGAAAATGCGGTCTTGTCACCGGACACGGCGCGCACACCAACGCCCTGATCGATTGAAAAACTGCCACTCTTGACGATGCCTTCTTCCAGACTCCAGCCTTCGTTCCTGGTGAACTGAAAATACAGATCGGCATAATCGACGCGATGCGTAAAGATCGCATCCAGCGCCTTGCCGAGTTGAGATTCGTCCAGGCCGAACGGCGTCAGCAACACATCGCGCGCAATCGCCAAGGTTTGGAGGTTCGGTTCGAATAACTTCATGATGTGTGTGTTTGCGTCTCTGTGCCGCAAATCCGAAATGGGTTCAAGGAATGAGGAGATTGTAGAACATTCTCCCTACCCTCGTTCATGTGCCGGAGTCTCCTTCCAAGGAGAAACATGCTGCATATGCCGGTTTACAATTTGCGGTGCTTTAGCGCTGGCAGGCTTGTGCGTACGCCTTGCAAGTGGCGTAGCGCTATGTCTCCCGAAATGACGCCCTCTCCTTCTGGCAACACGGCTTTGACCTCCCCCCACGGATCGATCAGCATACTGTGTCCCCAAGTGCGACGGCCATTTGGATGCACTCCGCCTTGTGCGGCCGCCAGTACGTAACACTGATTTTCGATGGCGCGCGCACGCAACAAGATTTCCCAGTGGGCCCGGCCAGTAGTGTAGGTAAATGCTGCCGGCATCACGATCAACGCGCAGTCGCCCATGGCGCGATACAACTCGGGAAAGCGCAAGTCATAACAGACCGACAAACCGACCCTGCCGAAAGGTGCGTCGAACGTTGCGACCTTGGTGCCATGCACGATCGTACGCGCTTCATCATACGATTCGTTGCCATTGGAAAAGCTGAACAAATGGATCTTGTCGTAGCGGATCACATGTTCGCCCTCGGGGTTGTAAACCATCATGGTATTCAAGACTTTGCCGGCTTCGGGTGCAACCATCGGCAAAGTGCCGCCGATCAACCAGATGCGATGTTCACGCGCGATAGTGGACATGAAATGCTGGATCGGACCGGCGTCGATTTGCTCCGCATGCGCAATTTTGTCGGACTCTTGCATGCCCATGAGCGGCCAGTATTCCGGCAACAGGATAAGTTGCGCACCTTGCTGCACCGCATCCGCGACCATGCGGCGCACTGCCGCAAAATTTTCTTCCACCATCGGCGTGGAAACCATCTGTATTGCTGCGACTTTCACCACATCGATAGACATATCACGTCCTTCAGTCAGCCGTTTTTTCCCGGATTTGCGGCGGCCCTGCCAGTAGAGGTCGAGGTTGCCGACTTGCGCAACAGCTTGGTTACCACCGGATCTTTCCAGGGGCCGGTTACCTGGTACTCAAAAGTGAACGCCTTCATCAACGGCTCGCGCAGGAACAACTGCGCGAGGAAAGTACCTACTCCGATCACCGGATTCACCGCCAAGCCATAGACCACCGAGGCAGCGCCAACATTAATTTCTGGCAGGACTACGACGTGCAGGTTTTGCGCCTCTCTGGCAATGTCGGCCGTGCCGTCGATTAACACTGTCGCTGCCACGCCGCGCATTTTGAAATTGTCGGTCTTGGCCACGCCTTGCGTGATGGTCGCATGCGCGTTGACACCGTCAAAGGCAAATCCTTCCGAGAACACATCGCGAAAATCCAGTATCAGACGCCGCGGCAAAGATTGGAGATTGAGAACGCCCAGCAGTTTTGCCGCACTCGGATCCACCTTCAAGAACTGGCCACTGGCCAGCTCCATGCTCAATTGCCCGGACAGGCTGGGAATATCGAGCGCGAATGGTAGTCCTTGCCAACTGATATCACCTTCCATGCGGCCTTTTCCGCCGCGCAGTACGTTGGCGAAACCGAAGCGGTCGAGCAGCTTTCCAGCATCGGTAATGTCCAAGGTATAGGTCAGCGCCGAAAGATTATTGCCTTCACGGTTAGTCCACTTCCCGGAAGCAGTCAATTCCCCATCGGGGTTGGAGATCGCCAATTTCTGAATGCGCCACTCCCTCCCTGTTTCCCCTCTTGCGTTTTGTGCAGCGAGCTCGAGATGGCCGAATTTTTTTCCAAATAATTCGAAATTTTCAGCAACGATATCGAGTGCAGGCATTCTGTCAGAGGTATTTTTACCCTCCAGCAACTCGGTGACGTCCGAGGCTGCCGATTTCGGAATGATGAGCGATGCCAAACGGGCGCTTACCCGACCGAGCCCACGCCCGGATTTGGACTCAATCCAGGTAACGTAGCCGGACGCCTGCTCGGAATCGATGTTGGCTTGCCATGCATTCTCGTGATGCGAAGCACCGACCACGACATTGTTGAGCTTTCTGTCCATTACGACCAATTCGTCGGTCCTGGCCGCCAGGACTTCCGGCTCAATATATTGCGAAATAGAAAGCATGTCAGCGCTCTGTCCCGTATCGGATTTACCCGCACTGACCACCGAACTCAATGCGCGCCGCCAGGCATCGATGTCCAAGGTTTTCATGCTGACATTAGCGATCAAGCCGTTATCCGGCATCGGCGCCGGCACATTGACGCCGATGCCACCCCGTATGACACGCCATTGCGCCTCCTTCTCAAGGCCTTTCTGACGCTCATAACGCGCTGAAATTGCCGTACCCAACGATAGCTTCATTTCATCGCGCACGAGCGCGGCATCGCTCGACGGCAACTCCCTCAACTCGAAGCGTAACGGCAGTGTCTCGTTGGCAGCCTTGCGCAAAGGTGGAGGGAAATCCAGTGCGATGCCAGCCATGTTCGATTCCACAACAATCTCTGGATGCTTGTTCCTGATACGGATCGAGGTGCTATAGCGGGTACTACCGGTAATGCGTTCGGATGAGCGTTGTGTCAGCGGCGTGGCATAGGTTTTACGCACGCCATCGGCCGAAAGGCTGCCATCGGCCTTGACCAGAATCGTGCTGTCGCGTTGCGTGCCACCGGAAATCGTGACTGGACCGCCGAGAAAATTGGAACGGATACTGTCAATCGAGAATCCCTTCTCATTGAATTCCAACTTGCCGTTCGCCGCCAGTAGCGGTGGCAGCGCACTGCGCAGCGTGACATTATTGCCGGAGAACTGGAGCGCCCCCTGCACCTTGGCATCGCGAATATGGGATAGTGGCAAGTGCAGCTTCAGCCCTAGCCGAGCATTGCCGCTAGCCTTGGCCTCCTCGGTAAAATTCCCGATCCATCCTGCCACTGGGCTATCGTTCGTAAACCTGATCAAATTTTGCAAAGTTCCGGCAGCATCGCCGTCCACTGTCAACACCATGTCGCTCACCGACAGATCCGGTATGACGGCTTTTACCTGTGACAGTTGTGTGCCGGATGTTTCGGCGCTGGAGGCCTGGATTTCCATGCGGGTCCGGTCGAATGTGATGGTGCCGTTGATTCGATCGATGACAGGCCACATGGGTGCCTTGCCATCCGTATGGAATTCGCCGGGTGCATAATTCAATTGACCGTCTTCGATCTTGCCAACGACATTGAATTCGCCTTGCTGCTTGCCGCCGTTCGCATGAAACGGGAAATGGGCCAAATCGCCTTTCATACGTAGTTTCACATCTTTTACAACGCCCCCCATCAATGCACCATCAAGCCAATGACGCAGATGCTCGGGGGTTTGCATCGGGAGATAGCGGCCGACCTTCTGCAATTCCAGCCGGTTAAGCTTGCCGGTGATATCAATGCTACCTTGCGCCCCGTCCTTCTGTTTGCTGAGCGACATTAAGTGTTTTCCCGCCAGCGAACCTGCCAGTCCTTCCTGCACGAAATCCATTTTCTGCACATTGAGCAAAAGCCGGTCATCGTCTTGAAAAGTCCAGTTGGCTTGCATATGCAGCCGCTCGAAGGGCACGATCGGATCGCTAAAGTAGCCGGGCAACTGCAAGGTCAGTTGGTCCGATGCCAAGCTGAATACCCCACCGCGGTCGCTGGCATCCACCTGTCCAGTCAAGTTATCGAAACCGGGAATCGCCGGCACCGCCGCCTGCGCCGGCGTCTTTCCATTTTTTGGCCGGGCCGGCCGCGCCGCTTGGGGGCTCAGCGACAGAGCTGCAAACTGCCCCTTGACGCGGTAGGTCGATATATCAGGATAAACGCCTTGCCATTGCGCCGAAAAATCGCGTAGTTGACCGCGCGGTGCAAAGTCGGCCAGCATCTGACGCTGCTGTGTTGGCAACGGCAATCGTTCGGCAAAGTTGGCAATGGTTTCCAGGTCAAGGAGCTTGGCGTTGATTTCGGTCTTGGCCGGTTTGCCATTTCTCGCGGGAGAAAAGCTTTCGCGGATGCTGGTAACGGGCAGAACCAGCCCATCATCCGTACGCAGCGTGAAATCGATTAGCGCAATGGCATGCCCGTTCTCCCCGAAACTCGGCGTACCGTCTTCATGATCAGGATTGAATTCTTCCTGCACCGATACGCGGCCATTGACTTCGGCGAGGTTCATTAGGTCGAGATCTTTGCGCAGGCGCGCCGACACATTCGACAAAGTCAGGTCGGCAGTAAAGTCAGCGACCTTCGCATGATCAAAATGCAACCATGCACGCACAGAGCCTTTACCCTGTTGCATCTCGATCGGATAGTCGAAATAGGATTTCCATACTGTCAGGTCGGTATCGCGCAAATCAGTGTAGAGCTCGCCCTTCCACTTTGTCACATCCGAAATACGGGTTGTAAAGTGCGGGTGACTGAACGCTGCCCGCACATCAAGCGGCGCGGCAAAAGCAGCAGGCGGCGTCGCCTTCAATGCAAAGCGATGATGCCGCCAGCGATTGCGCAAGACGAAATCAACCTTGTCCAGCATCAGCTCCGGCGCCGTCCGCTGATAGTCATTCCAGCGCAAGCGGCCATCGCGAATCACGATCTCCCGCTGGGACAGTACCCAGTCCGCGCCCTTGCCGTCGCCGCGTGTACCCATATCGATAAAAATACCGGCAACGTAAAACTTGCCATCCGCATCTCGCCGCACATCCATATCGGGGCGGTCGATCTGCAGACGATGTAGCCGCAGGTCGCCTGCGACCAGCGACCACCACGACAAGGTTGCCGAGACATGCGGCAGGGTCAGCGAGGGATTGCCGAACTTGTCATGAATAACCACCGTATCGAGCGACAGGCGTGGGCGCAGCCCCGACCAGGAGGCCTGGATATCAGCAATCGATACCTGGTTGCCGATGGCGCGCGATGCCAATTGCTCCACATCAGGCTTGTAGGCATCGATATTGGGAAGGACAAGATAGCGCAAACCGAGAATCAGTGCGCAAAACAGGAAATAGACAACAACCGCCAGCTTGAGCAAGGTACCCAGCACATGGTGCGTCGTTGCATTGACCGTCCGATAACATTCTCTTGTCGCACGCCAGCATGCGCTTAACTTGTCGGCAGTCTGGCCCGGAATGTTTTGGTCAATAGACATCAATCAGAAAAGCAAGCGGCTAAAATAAGGGAAAAATCGATATTGCAGGCGACATGTTCGCATGGATATCATCGACTTGCTCATACAGTCGATGATTAATTGGCCACAATCCCCGACAAGCCAAGACCGGCCCTCACCTTCATTTCGTTATATTGTGACCCACTCCCTTTTGACCAGTCAGCTTGCCTCCAGGTTCTATTCCCGTTGGCTCAATGCCGATCCGGCCCGCGCGGGCCTGCTGGCAGAGCTTGCCGGATTATCTATCAGTCGCGTCGTCTTAGAGCGGCTTTTACAAAATGAAACAGCGGCCGGCATGCCTTTGCCACGCGCCATGCGCCGCGTTCGCAACCTGCTCGTGGCAACGCTGATCGAACGCGACCTGGGCGGGCAAGCCGATCTATCTGAAGTCATGGCGACGATCAGCAACTTTGCAGATTTCGCAGTACAGACTCATTTGGCCGCATTATCGGTTGAGATGGCGCAAGCACACGGCACGCCGGTTGGCGCGGAATCTGGTCTGCCGCAGGAGCTCATCGTTCTCGGCATGGGCAAGCTGGGCGGCTTCG
The DNA here is from genome assembly GCA_035539595.1 of Noviherbaspirillum sp. Classification (GTDB taxonomy): domain Bacteria; phylum Pseudomonadota; class Gammaproteobacteria; order Burkholderiales; family Burkholderiaceae_D; genus Noviherbaspirillum. The sequence continues at coordinate 7,330 of DATLIB010000052.1, read as the reverse complement.
AACTGAACGTTTCGTCGGACATCGACCTGATCTTTACCTATCCCGAAGACGGCGAAACGCAGACAAACTCGCCGGACCAGCGCCCCCTGTCGAACCATGAATTTTTTGCACGCCTAGGCAAGAAACTCATCGCTGCGCTGTCGGAAATCACCGAAGACGGTTTCAGCTTCCGCGTCGACATGGCGCTACGGCCGAACGGCGCCTCGGGACCGCTGGCTGCCAGCTTCAGCATGGTGGAGGAATACCTGATCGTGCAAGGTCGCGAATGGGAGCGCTATGCTTGGGTGAAAGCGCGCGCGCTGACCGGCCGCCCCGACGACATCGCTGCACTGGAGCAGATCGTCAAGCCTTTCGTCTACCGGCGCTATCTGGATTTTGGTGCGATTGAAGCGATGCGCAACATGCATGCGCAGATCCGCGCGGAAGTCACGCGACAGGAGTTACGCCACCCTGGTCGTAGCAACAACGTCAAGCTCGGGCGCGGCGGCATTCGCGAGGTGGAGTTTCTCGCGCAGGTATTCCAGCTCATCCGGGGCGGCCGTGACGCCGCCCTCCGTGATCGCTCTACCCGCGTTACCCTGAATACCCTGGCGGAAAAGAATCTGCTATCTGTGCCGGAAGTGGCGCAATTGCAGCGGGCATATACCTTCCTGCGCAACCTGGAACATCGGCTCCAGTATCTGGACGACGCCCAAACCCATACCTTGCCCGCCAACCCGGATGACTGCCTGCTGGTGGCGAACATGATGGGCTATCGCGACGTTGATGCGCTGTTGGCAGAACTCGATGCACAACGTGCCATCGTCGCGGCGCAGTTCGATGCCATCTTCAGCGACAAGCGTAGTGGGCAATCCGGCGAAACGGACACGGAAACCTCCACCGCCGACCATCCGGTATTGCCAGATGCGGAAAACCAGGAAGCCATCGAAGCACATCTCACGGCGCTCGGCTTCGACGACGTGCCGGCCGCCGCACAACGTCTGGCGGCAACCTCGAAATCGCCCCGCCTGCAGTCGCTGCCGGAAGCCAGCCGCAACAAACTGATGGCACTGGTCAACGCGGCCCTACCCCTCGTCGCCGACAGCGACACCCGTTCTGCGACACTCGGACGCCTGCTCGATTTTTTTGAGACGATTGCGCGTCGGGCCTCCTACCTCGCACTGCTCACTGAATATCCGCATACCCTGGATCGGATCGTTCGAATGATGGCGGCAAGCGACTGGGCGGCGAAATTCCTGACTCGCCACCCGATTCTGCTGGACGAATTGCTGGATGATCGCACGCTACATGCAGCGCCAGACTGGCCAGCATTCGCACAAGAAGTGCAACGCCAGCTCGATGCCGTGCAGGACGACACCGAACAACAGATGAATGTGCTGCGCGACCTGCATCATGCTCAGCTGTTCCGGCTGTTGGCGCAGGACCTGGAAGGCGCTCTCACCGTGGAAAAGCTGGCCGACCATTTATCCGCGCTGGCCGATATCCTGGTGGACGCCACCGTCAAAGCGGCGTGGCGAACCATTCACAACCGCCATCGCGATGTACCAAAATTTGCGGTGATTGCCTACGGCAAGCTGGGTGGCAAAGAACTGGGTTATGCCTCCGATCTGGACGTCATTTTTCTATTCGACGACGATGACCAGGAAGCGCCTGCGCTATATGCCAGGCTGGCACAGCGCTTCATCACCTGGATGACCACTCACACGCCTGCCGGTATCCTGTTTGACGTCGATATCGCCTTGCGCCCGGATGGTGCCAGCGGTCTGCTGGTATCGCGCCTGGCTGCATTTGAAAAATACCAGGCAGAATCGGCATGGGTTTGGGAACACCAAGCGCTCACACGTGCCCGGTTCTGCGCCGGTGACCCGGCGATAGGCGCACGCTTTGAAATGATCCGTGAAGCCGTCCTGCGCCAACCGCGCGAGGAAGAAAAATTAAAACAGGAAGTATCAGCGATGCGCAGGAAGATGCACGACGCGCATCCAAATCGCTCAACGCAGTTCGACCTCAAGCATGATGCCGGCGGCATGATCGACATCGAGTTCATTGTGCAGTTCCTGGTGCTATGTCATGCGGCACAATACCCGCAACTGACCGCAGACATCGGCAATATCGCCTTGCTCAAGCTGTGCGGCGAACTCGGCCTGATTGATCTGGAACACGCCTCTCGTGCCGCTGATGCCTATCGCATTTTCCGCAAATTGCAGCATCAACTTCGATTGCAGGGAAGCGACCGTGCACGCGTCGATATCGACAAGATCGCGACCGAAGCTGAGCAGGTTCGAAAATTATGGGATATGACCTTTGGCACAAGGGAATCGGCGTGAAATGCCGGCTTGCGCTGTCGCTGCGCAACAGGAAAGCAGCATGAAATAAAAACGCCCCGGAAACCGGGGCGTTTTTTGTGGCCGAGGCACGCGGAATTACTTCGCTGCCATCAGGGCCGTGGTCGTGTCCAGCATGCGGTTGGAGAAACCCCACTCATTGTCATACCAGGACGACACCTTCACCAGACGGCCTGACACCTTGGTCAGGGTCGCATCAAAGTTGCTCGACGCCGGATTATGGTTGAAATCAACCGATACCAGCGGTTCGGTGTTGTAAGTCAGGATGCCTTTGAGCGCACCGTCAGCGGCGTCCTTCATGATCGCATTGACTTCATCAACGGTGGTATCGCGTGCGGCGATGAAGGACAGATCGACGATCGACACGTTGATGGTCGGGACACGGATAGCGAAGCCGTCCAGCTTGCCGTTCAGTTCCGGCAATACCAGGCCGACTGCAGCCGCAGCGCCGGTCTTGGTGGGAATCATCGACTGGGTAGCGGAACGGGCGCGGCGCAGGTCTTCGTGCATCACATCGGTCAGTACCTGGTCGTTGGTATAAGCGTGGACGGTCGTCATCAAGCCGTTCAATACGCCGATCTTGTCGTGCAGCGGCTTGACCAGCGGCGCCAGGCAGTTGGTCGTGCAGGAGGCATTGGAGATGACGGTGTCGGATGCCTTCAGCACGTTCTGGTTAACGCCGAACACGATGGTCGCGTCAACGTCCTTGCCGCCCGGTGCGGAGATGATGACTTTCTTTGCACCGCCTTGCAGGTGAGCGGAAGCCTTTTCCTTGGTGGTGAAGAAACCGGTGCATTCCAGCACGACGTCGACATTCAGCTCGCCCCACGGGATTTCGGCCGGATTGCGCTGCGCGAACACCTTGATCTTGTCGCCGTTGACGATCATGAATTCGCCATCCACTTCCACGGTACCAGGGAACTTGCCGTGCGCGGTGTCATAGCGGGTCAGGTGCGCATTCGATTGCGCATTGCCGAGGTCGTTAATAGCAACGATCTGAATGTCATTTTTCTTGCCGCCTTCGTAGTGGGCACGAAGGATGTTGCGGCCGATACGGCCATAGCCGTTGATTGCGACGCGAATAGTCATGGTTTTCTCCTGAACGTAATGAAGCCGAATGATTAGCCGATAACCGATTTCACCTTGGCGACCACATTCTCGGTCGTAAAGCCAAAGTGCTTGAACAGCACGCCTGCCGGCGCCGATTCGCCGAAGGTGTCGATACCTACCACGCCGCCCTCGAGGCCGACGTACTTGTACCAGAAGTCAGTGACGCCGGCTTCGACCGCGACACGCGGCAAGCCTTTCGGCAACACGCTTGCCTTGTAGGCCGCCTCCTGACGATCGAACACGTCGGCGCTCGGCATCGATACCACGCGTACCGGCACGCCCTGCGTGCTCAGTTCGTCGGCGGCCTTGACGGCCAGTTCGACTTCGGAACCGGTCGCGATCAGGATGGCCTTGGCACCAGCGGCATCACGCAATACGTAAGCGCCCTTACCAATGTCGGCGATCTGCGCTGCGCTGCGCTCCATGAATGCCAGGTTCTGGCGCGAAAAAATCAGTGTGGTCGGGCCGTCGTTGCGCTTGACGGCCGCCTTCCATGCAACTGCAGATTCCACCGTGTCGCATGGGCGCCAGTTGTCCAGATTGGGAATCAGACGCAGGCTCGAAACATGCTCGACCGACTGGTGGGTAGGACCGTCTTCGCCAAGGCCGATCGAATCGTGCGTAAACACGAAAATCGAACGAATTTTCATCAATGCCGCCATGCGCAGCGCATTGCGGCTGTAATCGGAAAAAGTGAGGAAAGTTGCGCCGAACGGAAGATAACCACCATGCAGTGCAATGCCATTCATCACTGCACTCATGCCGAATTCGCGCACGCCGTAATTGATATGGTTTCCAGGTTGTCCCGCCCGTACTGCCACGCACTCTTTCCAGTTGGTCAGATTGGAGCCGGTCAGATCGGCGGAACCGCCAAGAAATTCCGGCAGTACCGGCGCCAAGGCTTGGATCGCGTTCTGGCTGGCCTTGCGAGTGGCAATGGTTTCCTTTTTTTCCGCGCAGGACGCTATATAGGCATCGATGACGCTATCGAGCTGGCCCGGCAGCTCGCCTTTCATACGACGCAACAATTCGCCCGCCTCTTGCGGATAGCGTTCATCATAGGCCTTGAACAAGGTATCCCATTCTCCTTCCGCATTCTGGCCTTGTGCCTTGGCATCCCACGCCGCATACACGTCGGCAGGAACTTCGAACGGTGCGTATGGCCAGCCAATCGATTCACGGGTGGCAAGCAGTTCCTTATCGCCCAACGGAGCACCGTGCACCTTGTCGGTGCCTTCCATATTAGGCGCGCCTTTGCCGATCACAGTCTTGCAGCAAATCAAAGTCGGCTTGTCAGATTTTTTAGCGACAGCAATGGCTGCGTCCACCGCAGCAACGTTATGACCATCGATATCGCGAATGACATTCCAGTGGTAGGCTTCGAAACGCTTCGGCGTGTCGTCGCGGAACCAGCCTTCCACCTTGCCGTCGATCGAAATGCCATTGTCGTCGTACAGCACGATCAACTTGTTCAACCGCAATGCACCGGCCAGGGAAGCCGCCTCGTGCGAAATGCCTTCCATCAGGCAACCATCGCCGACGAAAGCGTAGGTGTAATGGTCAACCACCGTGAAACCGGGTTTATTGAACTCGCATGCCAGCAAAGTCTCCGCCAGCGCCATGCCGACGGCATTGGTGACGCCTTGGCCAAGCGGCCCGGTCGTGGTTTCGACCCCTGGCGTGATATGCACTTCCGGATGGCCCGCCGTCTTGGAATGCAGCTGGCGAAAATTCCTGATTTCATCCATCGGCAGGTCGTAACCGGTCAGATGCAGCAGCGCGTAGTGCAGCATCGAACCATGTCCGTTAGACACCACGAAACGATCGCGATTGATCCATTTTGGGTTGGCCGGGTTGTGTCGATAATGCTTCGACCACAGTGCGACGGCAATTTCTGCCATCCCCATCGGCATGCCCGGGTGGCCGGAATTCGCCTTTTGTACTGCGTCCATCGCCAATGCGCGGATTGCATTGGCCATCTTGTCGGTAGGAAGAGAGGAAGTCATGTCAAATCAAGGTATGTGACGGGTCTGGGAGCGGCTCCCGAGGCGCTGCGGAGCGGGGATGAAAAGCCCGATATTTTACCAGACAGACGGTTCCGGAATTAAAATCGACAGATTGACGGTTGCCCGCATGACCCGCAACGACATACCACATCGCGTAAACTTCGGCGTTGGCGTTGGCGTTCTGCTTCGCTTTGCATGGCAGGGCAAAATTAATTGCCTTTTATAAAATGACAGTCCGCTTTTCAGCAATCTCCTCAAGAGCACCTTGTACCGGTACGCTGCCCCATCGCCCCCCGCGAAGCGCCGGGAAGGGGTAACGGATCCATGCCACGTTTTTACTGCCCACTGCCTCTGACCATTGGCGCCACGGTCACGCTGCCGGATCATATTGCGCATCACATCCATGTCTTGCGGCTTGCCGTTGGTGAAACCATTACCGTTTTTAATGGCGAGGGCGGCGAGTACACTGCGACCTTGAGCACAATCGACAAAAAGCGTGCATCTGTCGAGATCAAGACATTTTCACCCCGTGAAGTGGAGTTGCCTTACGCCGTGACATTGGCACAAGGCTTGCCGGAAGCATCGAAAATGGACTGGATCGTTGAAAAGGCGGTTGAATTAGGCGTCACCGCGATCCAACCGATCGCGGCGCAGCGCTGCGTCGTACGCCTCTCAGTTGAACGTGCGGCGAAAAAGATGGCCCATTGGCAAGGCATCGTCATGGCGGCGGCAGAACAAAGCGGTCGTAATCGCCTCGCCCATCTGTCGGAACCAACTGAATTTATCGATTGGGCCCGGCAACAGAATTTGCATCGCCGCATTCTGCTTTCTCCTCGTGCGGAACAATCCTTATCCGAGTGGGCACGGCATCATCCTCCGCAGGCTGTCGTACTTCTGGTGGGGCCGGAAGGCGGCTTTACCGAGCAGGAAGAAAATGTCGCCATCGAACATGGCACACTCGCCCTCTCGATGGGGCCACGCGTGCTACGCACCGAAACCGCGGGACTGGCCGCACTGACGGCCCTGAATGCAATCTGGGGTGAAATGTAAGCGGAGATCAAACAAAGCACTGATTCCTCACCACATGTGCAATGTTTCTTCTATGGTGATAGTTTCACTCATCCAAACAGGAGGAGCGCCATGGGATTGCTCGATAGAGCATTCGAGATGCTAGGGAATCAGCATTTGCCAATGATGGATGCAAGGACGAAATTGCTGCAATCCGCACTGGCATTGCTTGCAAACAATGGACAGGCCGGCGGCCTGCATGGACTCATGGAACGCTTCCAGGAAGCGGGGCTGGGCAATGTCATCAAATCATGGATAGGGCCCGGCTCGAACATGCCGATTACCGGCACTCAAATGCAGCAGGTGCTCGACGAAGGTCAGTTGCAACAGATCTCCGAAGAAACCGGCTTGACGGAGGAGGAAACTGCCGTTCGCCTGAGTGACATGTTGCCGGAGTTGATAGACCAATTCACGCCGGATGGCCAGGTTCCGCCGGGTGGATTGGGCAATATGAGCACATTGCTCGACCATTTTATGGGCCGCTATCACTAAGGCGCCGCGCAGGAATAACTTGTGCAATTTGGCAGTCGTAGCGGGAGGCGATGCAAGGCGCAAGGAGAAGTCATAGCGGGCTATGGCGACGACGAGCAACGCTGCAGCGCGCCCGCTACGGCCAGCAAAATTGTGCAAGTTATTCCTGTGCGGTGCCTTAGCGAGCATGGCGGCAACGGTGAGAAAGAGAGACAGAGAGTGCGGGTGGCCGCTCCGTGTTTAACGTGGGCCGATTGCTGAAACTGAAGGATGAAACAGTTGCTCGCCATCTTGCCGAAAGCTGGCGATTTTTTCTTGTCCTTTGGGGGA